>DATAMF010000184.1:0-2067 GCA_036260665.1 Aggregatilineaceae bacterium
AGCCGACCTTTGTGCTGGATACCGAGTTGAGCAAAACCTATGTTGCCGAAGACATTCCCAACTGGTACACCAATTGGACGGAGATGCACGATGCGCTGCTCACGCTCGGTGAACAAACCGGCTTCCTGGGACAGGTCACGCATGTCTGGGATGTCGGGACCACCTGCACCGATACCGTCGGCTGGTCGCTCGAAGTAGACATCGCCTACTTTGAAACCGAACAGGGCGCGCTCGCCTATTTCAACGATACCACCGTCAACGATCTCTGGCTGGCGTCCGGTTACTATAGTAGTTTTGAAACCACCAGCGATGGGGGCATCCTGGCAACCGCCAAATTCCCGTATGAAAGCTGCGGCGACGCGCCCTTCTACGCCAAAACCCTGTTACATGGCCGTTACATGGTGTCGGCGGCAGTCATCGGTAATCCCAACGCCGATCCAAAAGAATTATCCGATGCGGTCGATTTAATGGCGAACTACCTGCTCCAGAAACTGGATCAGGCGGGTCTTCAGTAGTTCTCTTTTAGTAACGCGCATCCTATGAGGTTGGAGATGTCGAAAGAAGCCTTTGTTAATTTTCTCATTCTGGTCGTGCTCGTTGCGGTAGGGGCTGTCGTAGTCGTTTTTTTCGTAATGCCCGAACTCGACAAAGCGAAGGACAGCACCACGAACAGCGCCAGCACCGAAACGGCCTCCGGCGACTCCCAGTCCCAGAACATTCCCGCGACGGCGGCCACCACCCCGATCCCCGATGTCGAGCTGCCGCGCCTCTCCGAAGATCAGCTTCGCGCCCTGCTGCCCACCGATGCCGAGTTCCCTGCCGCTTACCAGGGACCAAACGCCACCCAGCCCCTCGCCGAAAATATCAGTACCCTCGCCGACTCGTTAGGCGAGGAATATCCCCAGGCAGCGGCGCGCTTTAAGGCGATGGCGTCGAGTTATGGCTGGGCCGACCTGTACGGCACCGGGTACGATCTCTGCCGCGCGGGTCGCCCCGTTTCGACATTGATTTTCGAAGTCAGCCAACTGGCCTCGACGGCGGCGGGCCGCTCCCTGGTCGATGATCCCGTGCTGCGCGCGTTTTTCGCTGGCCTGTTTTTTGAGATCGACTACGCCAGCATCGTTCACGGCTGGTATATCACCACATCCTCGCCCATGACCGGCGATTGTTTCGCTGAAGAATATATGACGTACATCGTCTTTGAATACGGCGGCCTGCTGCATTGGGTGATTGTGAACACCGATGCCAGCCTGGGTGCCACCCAGGGACAAGCCATCCTGAATGAGTTCGTTCCGCTCCTGATCAGCCGTACCAACACCGTCGCGCCCTCACCGTTGCCTGCCACGCCGGTTCCGGTCACGCCGCCCGGCATCACTGCCGCCACCACGCTGGCCGACCTGCCCAACATCATCCCCTCGATCAGCATGTTTGGTTTGGAAGACACCTATCAGCTCAACAGTGCGGTGAGCAAAACCTACACGCGCGATGAATTTGTCGCGGCCTACCATGCCATCGGCCTGGACACGCTGGCGGATGCCATCAACACGGTGGGCACGCGCCACAACATGATCGGCCAGGAGGTGCGTTACTGGGATACAGGCAGCGCCTGCCCCAGCCTCACCGGGCTGGATATCGAAATGGATCTGATGTTATTCAACACGGCAGACGGCGCGCGCGGTTATATGAACGATACCGAACTGCAAGCCGCGTGGCGCGCCACGGGCATGATTACGGAATACATCCCGGTGGGTGACGAGCTGCTGGTGCATGGCACCCGGTCGAATCACCACTGCGGCGCGGTGAAGATCACCGAAAAAATCGTCCCCTATGAGCGCCTGTTGATCACCGTCTCCCTCACCTCCTATCCCGAAGTAGACGATGCCCAACTGTTAGAAATCGTGGATGCTTTCGTAACCGGGGCCATCGCCCAGATGCACATGCTCACCCTGCAATAGCCGCTTCTGCCTGGGGAGTCTTTACGGCGCGTGGGAAATTCCCAGACACATTACAAAATGTCTGGGGACGAATCTACTCGGAATGGTTTGCCATGTCGGGATACGAGATCAG
>DATAMF010000185.1:0-16640 GCA_036260665.1 Aggregatilineaceae bacterium
CGCTGGATCGTGTTAGGCTGCGGCTGCTTCCTGGTCTTGTGCATTGTGGTCACCATTATCGGCGGCATTATTGTGGATACCAACTGCTGGTGGGATAATCTTGGCCCGGTCACTGATATTTTTGATCTGGGTGTCAAAGGCAAGTGTCTGGAGTAAGCAAAACCACCGCGCGTTCTTTTTGTCAGTTACCGCCCATTTCGTGTGGGCGGTTTTCATTCACAGGGCACTCATGGCAAATTTACTGAATGTGGATGACGCTCTCAGGGCGATACTGGATCGTATTCAAGCACTGCCTGCCGAAACCATTCCGACTACCCAGGGGTTGAAGCGAGTGCTGGCCGAAGCGATCACCGCCGAAACCGACCTCCCGCCGTTCGCCAGTTCGAGCATGGATGGGTATGCCGTGCGGTACAGCGATGCTGCCGCCGCGCATGCCGATCAGCCCGTTCAATTGACCGTCATCGAAGATATTCCTGCCGGAAGAGTTGCCGCTTATCCGGTGGGGCCGATGCAAGCCGCACGGATTATGACTGGCGCGCCGCTGCCCGATGGCGCGGATGCGGTGATTCCGGTTGAAGAAACAGATGATGAATGGCTTGCGGACGGCGGGGCCGCCCCGCCGGAGAAGGTGTCGATTTATCGCGCGGCGCGACCCGGTGAAAATGTACGCCCAATTGGGGAAGATGTTCACCACGGACAGATGATTCTGCAAGCCGGAACAGTCCTGCGTCCACAGGATATCGGCATGCTGATTTCGTTAGGACGCGCAGAAATTTTGGTCATCCGCCAACCGCGTGTTGTGATCCTCTCGACGGGGGATGAACTGGTTGATGTGGGAGAACCGCTCGGACCAGGGAAAATTTATAACAGCAACAGTTATGTGCTGGAAGGGCTGATCACGATGTTGGGCGGGATTGCGATACGCTTGCCCACCGCGCGTGATACTTTAGATGATGTGCGGCGCTGTTTGGCAGAGGCGCTGGCACAGCAGCCGGATTTAATCGTCAGTTCGGCGGGCGTCTCGGTGGGTGTGCATGATGTGGTGCGCACCGTGGTGGAGGAACTGGGACACGTCGAACTCTGGCGCGTGAATTTGCGCCCCGGCAAGCCGTTGGCATTTGGACAGGTACAGCAGATCCCGTTTTTCGGTCTACCAGGGAATCCTGTCTCGGCCATGGTGACTTTTGATGTATTCGTGCGGCCCACCCTGCTCCAGATGAGCGGGCAGCCTGCTAAGTCCACTCCTCCTATGACTGCTGCCGTTGTAGGCGAAGCGCTGCGCTCGGATGGGCGGCGAAGTTACCTGCGCGTGAAATTGCGCGACGAAAACGGCCAGCTTGTGGCTTATCTGACGGGCACACAAAGTTCTGGTGCCCTGCTGTCGATGGTACTGGCCGATGGACTGCTGATCGTGCCAGAAGGTATGACTCATGTACCCGCCGGGACGAAACTCCCGGTGCGTGTGTTATGAGGGCTGTTCCGGCGCGGTTTTGTGCTCATGAAGCGCGGCCAACATATCCTCAACCCGGCTGAATTTGCAGCGCGGCCTCCCGGTGGTGGCTCCGCGTTGCTGTTCGATCTGGTCGATAATACGCCAGTCCTCATAGGTGACGTAATCGATCCCACGCTGCTGGAGCAGGCATTCCAACGCCTCGCGGGTGGGTTCGGCGGGTTGGAGAAGCGCACCAGCCTGGGCGTCCTGAAGCAGTTGATCAACCGTCTCCTGGGCATCCGGCTTATTGGTGCCAATGACGCCGGATGGTCCGCGTTTGATCCAACCCACCACATATTCGCCTAGAATTGGTTCGCCCGCCGGACTGATGACCCGGCCCTGAATGTTGGCGATGGTGGCGGACATTTCATCGAAGGGAACTTCAGGCAGCGGCACACCCTGATAGCCAATGGAGCGAAAAACCGCGCCGACCTCGATAATTTCGGTTTCGTCGGTGGGACAGGGGCGCAGCATGTGTTCTTTCTCGCAGATTTCATTTTTGATCAACCGGATCGCTTCAACGCGATCCTGCCCGATAATTTCGGCGGGAGAGAGCAGAAAACGCACGATAATTTGCCTGGCACGGCCTTTCGGGGGAGTCTGGGAAAAACGCTCCAGAATCTGAACATTTTTCTCAGCCGTGCGATCCACGCCGGAGGCAATGTATTCGCGGCTGAGGGGATCGAGTTCGACTTCTTCGGATGCTACCATCACATCCGCCCCTTCAAGCTCTTCTAATTCTTGAATTTCGGGATTGGTGAAAGAAGCTTGAGCCGGACCACGCCGCCCGATCACATAGATTTCCTTCACGCGGCTCTGTTTCAGCGCTTCCAAGGCGTAGTCAGCAATATCAGTTGTGGCTAACTCGCTGGGTGTGCGCGCCAACATGCGCACCACATCCATCGCCACATTGCCGTTGCCGATGACGGCGACTTTTTCCACGGAGAGATCGAATTTAAGATCGCGGTAGTCGGGATGGGCATTGTACCAGCCGACCAATTCTGTCGCGGCGTGACTGCCGGGGAGATTCTCACCGGGGATGCGCATCTGGCGGTCCGTTTGCGCTCCCGTGGCATAAATAATAGCATGGTAGTGATGAGTGAGATCGCTGTGACACAGGTCTTTACCAAACGCGACGTTGCCATAGAAGCGAAAAAGGGGATTGGCGGCGATCCGGTCATAGGTGCGTGTGACCGACTTGATTTTGGGATGGTCGGGGGCCACTCCCCCCCCCGCACGAGACCGAAGGGCGTGGGCAGGCGATCAAACATATCAATCGCAACGACCCCGCTGTATTGTTTTTGCAAGTGATCGGCAGCATAAAAAGCGGATGGTCCTGAACCAATAATGGCGACACGCAGCGGTTGTGATTCCATTCTTCTCGTCCATTCTTTCGTGCGGACTACCGAACATTGACGTGTACTTAATATGATTCGATGCGCTGAATCGCGGTAGGATTCACTCAAGGTGATCCTAACAAGAGTGGTTATGCATCCACCACTGAACGGTGCGATAAATGGGAGTTTGCGGTAGAATGCCCGCCCGCACGAAGCTGAGAAAGGATGGCGGTTAGCCATATGTCACGTTTGGCCCAACGCTGGGCGATGTTAATGCTAGGATTGGGCGTCAGCCTGATATTTCTCTATATCGGGCTGCGCGGGCTGAAACTTTCGGAAGTCTGGAACGGGATGCAAGATGCGCAGATTGCATGGCTCATTCCAGGGATAGCTATCTATTTTCTGGCGGTGTGGGGCCGCACGTGGCGGTGGCATTATCTTCTCCGTTCGATCAAAAGGGTGCCGCTGAAAAAGTTATTTCCGATTGTTGTCATCGGCTATATGGGGAATAACGTATATCCGTTCCGTGCCGGGGAAGTGATCCGTGCTTATGTGTTGAAGCGCAACGAGGATGTCAGCATCTCGGCCAGTCTCGCTACGATTGTGGTGGAACGCATCTTTGATGGGCTGGTCATGCTCATTTTTGTGTTTGTGGCGCTGCCATTTGCCGATTTTCAGGTGGACTGGCTGCGTAATATTGTGATTTTCTCCACGCTGTTATTTTGGGGAGCCTTCCTGATCTTTCTGGTGATGGCGCTCCAACCCGAACGGATGCGGCGGCTATACAGCGGGCTGTTCGAGCGCTTTTTGCCGGAAAAACTGGCTGAGGTCGCGCTCCGGCTGGCCGATCATTTTATGACCGGGCTGGAAAACCTGCGCCGCCCGCGTGATTTGATGATGACCCTGGTTACATCCATTTTTATCTGGCTGACCGAAACAACCAAATACTGGTTTGTGATGCATGCGTTTGACTTTAAGGTAAGTTTCTTTGTGTTGATGGTCATGACTGCCGTTGTGAATCTCGCCACGACACTGCCCTCCTCGCCGGGATATGTGGGGACTTTCGATACCCCCGGCATCAAAACCCTGTCCGCTTATGGGGTGAAAGAATCGCTGGCGGCATCGTATACTTTAGTGCTTCATGCGGCGCTGTGGTTGCCTATTACGCTGCTTGGCTTCTATTATCTGTACCAGCAAGGTTTAGGCTGGCGTGATTTCCGCAAGGCACAGGAAATCACGACACAAGAAACAGGGGTGGCATAATGCGTGTCGGAATTATTGGGGCGGGTGCGGCTGGGTTAGCCGCCGCGTATGATCTAACGCGGGCGGGCCACCAAGTCCAGATTTATGAAGCAGGTCCCGAAGTCGGCGGGTTGGCAGCAGGCTTCAAAGATGAAAAGTGGGAATGGACACTCGAAAAATTTTATCATCACTGGTTCGCTAACGATGATGCCGTTTTAGGGCTGGTTAAAGAACTGGGCGCGGGCGATAAACTGCTGTTTCCACGTCCGATCACGGCCATGTGGCTGAATCGCAAAATTATCCATATGGATCATCCCAATATCGTGGTGGCTAATCTGCGCCTGCCGATTTCCTTCATCAGCAAGATGCGTTATGGCCTGACCGGGCTTTATCTGAAATTTTTCAAAAACTGGAAGCCGATGGAACGCTCCACCGCCGATGCGTGGCTGCGCCGAACCATGGGGAATGAAGCCTATGAAAAACTATGGCGTTCACTCCTCATTGGTAAGTTTGGACAGGAATATGATAAAGTCAACATGGCTTGGTTCTGGGCGCGTGTTTATAAACGCACGACCCACCTGGGCACTTTCGCGGGTGGGTTCCAAGCATTCCTCAATCTGCTGGCGGATCGTGTGCGCCAGCAAGGGGCGGAAATCCACCTTAATACAGCGGTTGAGCGCGTGGAACAAAATGCCAATGGCAAACTCGATATTTTGGTTGGTGGGCAGCGCGAAACTTTTGACGCCGTGATCAGCACTTCCTCACCTCAGATTATGCGACGCCTGGTGCCCGATCTTCCGGTGGATTATGCGGCCAAACTCGATGCGCTCAAAAGTATGGGCGCGGCGGTGGTTATTCTGGCACTCAAACACGAACTGCTGACGGATGGGACATATTGGCTGAGCTTGCCATCGGATGAGCCGGATAAATCGAAGGCGGAATTCCCTTTTTTGGCACTGGTGGAGCATACCAACTACATGGACCGTTCGCATTATAATGGAGATCATATCGTCTATTGTGGCGATTATGTGCCGCCTGATCATGAGTATTTTTCGCTGTCGGAAGACGAGTTAGTGGAGCGGTTTATTCGTGCCCTGCCTGTCTTTAATTCGAATTTTTCGCCCGATTGGATTCGCAAGCGCTGGGTATTTCGCGTCCGTTATGCCCAGCCGATACCCTACGTGAATCAATCGGCAGCGCTGCCCGATCTGCGTACACCACTGAAGGGGCTGTACCTGGCAAGCATGAGCCAGGTATATCCCTGGGATCGAGGCACCAATTACGCGGTGGAAATGGGTCGCCAAGTTGCTCAAATGGCAGTTGACGACTTGCAGTAGCCAATCGATCAGAATCCAGACAGCAAAAGGAAAGGCGCAATGAAAAATATCACTGTCATTGGCGTAGGTTATGTAGGACTAGTAACCGGTGCTTGTTTCTCCGACCTCGGTAATCGGGTTAAGGCATTAGATATCAATGAAGAACGAATCGCCAATTTGAACAAGGGCATTATGCCTATCTATGAACCGGGCCTCGCTGAACTGGTCACACGCAATGTCACGGCAGGCCGTTTGCTCTTCACAAACTCCTATGCCGAAGCGCTCAAAGACGCTGAATTTATCTTTATTGCCGTGGGAACACCCGAAGGTGTGGACGGCGAGGCTGATCTCCAGTATGTTCGCATGGCTGCCGAATCCATTGCTAAACACATGGATCACCCTCTGATCATCATCAACAAATCAACGGTTCCAGTCGGCACAGGTGACTGGGTAGCTAATATTATTCGTGAAAATCAGCCGCAGCCCGTTTCGTTCAGTGTGGTAAGCTGCCCCGAATTTCTGCGTGAAGGTTCGGCACTGACTGACTTTCTCAGCCCGGATCGCACTGTACTGGGGTCGGAAGACATTGACGCGGCTAACCGTGTCGCCCAGCTTCATATCCCGCTGCGCGCACCCATTGTCGTAACCGACCTGCGCACGGCAGAAATGATCAAATATGCCTCGAACGCATTTCTCGCTACCCGCATCAGCTTCATCAACGAAATGGCGAATATCTGCGAAGCACTGGGGGCTGATGTCAAGGAAGTCGCCCGCGGCATGGGCTTCGACAAGCGTATTGGGCATCATTTCCTGGAAGCCGGTGTAGGTTACGGCGGTTCGTGTTTCCCCAAAGATGTCAAAGCGCTGGCGTATATGGCGCAGGTCCACGGCAAGCACCCACAACTATTGCAGGCGGTCATGGACATCAACGCCTACCAGCGCAAACATGTACTGCTCAAACTGCACGAAATGCTGGATGGCCTCAAGGGCAAAACGGTTGCACTGCTTGGTCTGGCGTTCAAGCAGAATACCGACGATATGCGCGATGCCCCATCGGTTAGCATTGCCGACTACCTGAACCAACACGGCGCTATCGTGCGCGGTTACGATCCGGTGGCGATGGACGTCGCCAAGCGTATGATGCCGTATGTGGATATGTGCGGGAACGCCTACGATCTGGTGAAGGATGTAGACGCGGTGATCGTGTTAACGCCCTGGAACGAGTTCATGCAGTTGGACATGACCCAGATCAAAAATTCCATGCGTAACCCGGTGATGATTGACGGACGCAACCTGTATGATCCGAACCTGATGCGCTCACTCGGTTTTGCGTATCGCGGTGTAGGGCGCGGCTACGACGTCGGATAAGACTGGCACTTGGCTGTACGGCAGAAATCGATGAAAATCTTAACAGGGATGTCGTGGGCATCCCTGTTATATTCCACATGAAGGGGGCGTTATGCCAGTTTTGAGAAACCCGGTATCCCGGCATGTGCTCGACAACGGTCTGACGGTGCTGCTGCGGGAAGTCCATTCTGCGCCAGTCATCAGTTGGTGGGTGTTATATCGAGTGGGCAGCCGGAATGAACAAACCGGACAGACAGGTGTTTCTCACTGGGTTGAACATATGATGTTTAAGGGAACACCACGCTTTCCAGCGGGTGTTCTGGATCAGGCGATTGACCGTGAAGGCGGGATGTGGAATGCACAAACGTCCTTCGACTACACCGCGTATTATGAAACTATGCCCGCCAGCCGAATTGACCTCGCGCTGCAAGCCGAAGCGGATCGGATGCAAAATGCACTCTTTGATCCGGCAGAAGTCGATTCGGAACGGACGGTGATCATCTCCGAGCGGCAGGGGTCTGAAAATTCACCGACGTTCTGGCTGCACGAAGAAACCCGCGCGGCAGCGTTTCGGGTGCATCCCTATCACCATCAGGTGATTGGCGACATGGTGGATTTGCAAAGTATGACCCGCGACGATCTGTATAACCACTACCAGACTCACTATACACCCAACAACGCGATTGCCGTTGCGGTGGGCGATTTTGACAGCGCGGAGATGCTGGCGCAGATTGAGGAATTGTATGGCGCTATTCCGCCGGGTGATGTCCCGTCTCCGGTGGCTCGAGTCGAACCCCCGCAGCAGGGTGAGCGTACGGTTCGAGTGGAGCGTGAAGGAAACACCTCGTTTATTTTCGCTGCCTACCGTGCCCCGGAAGCAACACATCCCGACTGGTTCAAAATGGCCTTAGTAGACAGCATTCTGGCCGGGGCGAGCGCTCCGGGTGGGAATGGGATCGGCAATCGGACCTCGCGCCTGTACAAAGCGCTGGTTGAGACGGAACTGGCGGCGGGCGTAGGCGGTGGGTTGTATCCATCCGTTGATCCGGCGTTGTTCAGTATTGCCGTGACGGTGCGGGATGGCCGCACGATCGAAGAGGTGCAGGCCGCGCTCGATGCTGAACTGGACCGTCTGGCGAGAGGCGACATTACCCAAGCGGAATTGGATAAAGCTAAAAAACAGGCTAAAGCATTATTCGCTTATGGCACGGAAGGCGTCACGGGGCAGGCGTTCTGGCTGGCGTTCTCGGAGAATTTTTCCAGCTACGAATGGTATGAACATTACCTGGAATTTCTGGAAGCCGTTTCGCTGGACGAAGTGCATGAGGCGGCTCAGCGGTATTTGCGCCGTTCGCAGCGCACGCTGGGGTGGTTTATTCCGGTATCAGGGGAGAAACGCGCATGAGCACCTATACGAATGCAGTGCCAGGGCCGGAGGACATTACCCGGCGCGAACTGCCGAACGGAATCGTCGTGCTGGTACGCGAAAATTTTAATGCTAATTCGGTCGTGATTACCGGGTCGGTCGATGCCGGCAGCCTGTTCGATCCCGACGATACGGAAGGATTAGCGGCGTTTACCTCGGCTTCGCTGATGCGCGGGACCCTCAACCGGGATTTTGCAACGATCCATGAAATGTTAGAAGGGAACGGGGCGAGTCTGTCGGCCAGCAGCGGGATTCATACGGCGGGATTCAGCGGCAAGAGTCTGGCGGAAGATTTGCCGATGCTGCTCGATCTGCTCGCTGATGTGCTGCGGAATCCAGCTTTTCCCGAACGGCAGGTGGAGCGGCTGCGCGGTGAATTTGTGACAGGGCTGAAAATTCGGGAACAGGATACCCGTTATCGAGCAGGGCGCGCTTTCCGCGAACTCGCTTATCCCACCGAACACCCTTACCGCCGGGCCGCCGATGGCACGATTGATAGTATTTCACGTATTCGCCGCCAGGAGCTAATCGACTTTCACCGCCAGCATTTTGGCCCGCAAAGAATGCTAATCGCGATTGTGGGCGCAGTCGAAACCGAGGAGGCGATTCATCTGGTTGATCGCTGTTTTGGCGATTGGGCGAATCATACCCAACCCGCCGCGCCGATCCTGGTTGATATTCCCGTATTGGACAGCATCCGCACGGAAACGGTGGTTTTGCCGGGGAAAAGTCAGGCTGATCTGATTCTGGGCCTGCCGGGGCCATCGCGTTTTGTGGAGGATTGGGAAGCGGCGCATCTCGCCAATCATGTGTTGGGTGTGTTCGGGATGTTCGGGCGCATAGGCCGGGAAGTGCGCGAAAAACGCGGCATGGCGTATTACAGCTTCAGCCGCCTGGATGGTGGCATGGGGCCGGGGGCGTGGCGCGTCGCAGCGGGCGTGAATCCGGCGAACGTCGAGCGTACGGTGGAAACGATTCTGAGCGAAATTATGCGGATTACACAGGAACTGGTAACACCCGAAGAACTGGCTGACAGCCAAGCGAATATCACCGGGCGGCTGCCGCTACAATTGGAAACAAATGAGGGCGTTGCCGGATCGATCCTGACGATGGAACGCTATAAATTGGGGATGGATTATCTCCAGCGATACGCCGAACGGATCAATGCGATCACGGCTGAAGATGTGCTGGCAGCGGCGCAGCGGTATCTGCGTCCTGATGGGTATGCGTTGGCGATTGCCGGGCCAGAAGTTTCACAAAATGGCAATGAGATGGCATGATGCTGCGTGTCGGGGTGGATCTGATCGAGGTGGCGCGCATCCAACAGGCGTTAGAACGGCACGGCGAACGTTTTTATGCCCGCTTTTTTACGCCGCTGGAACAGGAACAATGCCGGGATAATGCCGCCAGTCTCGCCGCCCGTTTTGCGGCCAAAGAAGCCACTGCCAAGGCGCTTGGCACCGGGATCGGAGATGTGCGGTGGGTCGAGATTGAGGTGCAGTCGGACGAGCGCAAGCGGCCTTATCTGGTTTTGTATGGCCGAGCGGCAGAACTGGCGGCAGAGATCGGGCTGCATACGTGGGATGTCAGCCTGAGCCACACGCGGGATCACGCGATTGCGTTTGTGGTGGCACTTGGATCTGGATAAAAAAACGGGGCCGTGTGTGGCCCCGCATAATTGTTTTTAGGCTCCATATTTTTGCAGCCGACTCGCATGCCCCAGTGCCAGCGGCATGAGTTCAGCGGCAGGGAACTGGCCCAACGCGCCATACATCGCGTCCCGTTCGCCATAGGCTTCCACACGGTCCGTCATGTGGACGCCGGGTGCCCACAACATCGTGGGGACGGGGTGCCAGCTATGGGCTTTGTAGGCGGCGGGAGTCGAGTGGTCGCCCGTCACAATCAAAACGCTCGGTTTGAGATCGAGCAGAATCGGCAGCGCCTGATCCACACCCTCAATCACCTTCACCTTTGCGTCAAAATTGCCATCTTCGCCCCGACTGTCGGTGTATTTGATGTGGCAGAAGATGAAATCATACTGATCGTAGATTTCCGCGACCTTGCGGAATTCGTCTTCAGTGGTGTCGTGCGCGGTGGTGGGGATAATATCCATGCCGACCAAACGCGCCACGCCCTTGTACATCGGGTAAACAGCGACACAAGCGGCTTTGAGCTTGTAAACTTCGCTGTATTTGGGCAGACCCGGTTCTTCGGCAAAACCACGCAGCGTACACATATTCGCGGGTTCGTGGCCCTTGAGTACCTTACGCGCTTCGACCAGCCACTGGTTGACCAGATCGGCGGTATGCTGGGCTTTGGGACTGCGCGCCTTCGCGGGCAGCGGAGCAAGGCCGACCTGCTGGGGATCGGTGTCGTCAATGTCGCCGCTCAAGCCTGCGCCGCGAAAAACCATCGCAAAACGATATTCTTTAGCGATCTCAATCTCAATATCGATGCCAGGAATTTTGATATTTTTCAGGACAGCCACACGCTTGGCACCTTCTTCGGTGGAAATGCGGCCCGCGCGACGATCTGTGATGATGCCGTTGTCGTCAACGGTGCAGAAATTGCCGCGAATCGCCACGTCGCCGGGGTTGACTTCGAGGCCGATGCCGGTAGCTTCGAGCACACCGCGCCCGATCTCATAAACCAGCGGATCGTAACCAAAGAGCGCCAGATGTGCCGGACCGCTGCCAGGAGCAACACCGCGCGCAACCGGAATGCTCAGACCGCTGCTGCCTTCTTTTGCCAGACGATCCAGGTTCGGCGTCTGTGCTGTTTCGAGTTCCGTCAGGCCACCCTGCTCACGGGGAAGCCCACCGACACCATCCATGACCAGCATGATAATTTTTCCACCTTTATCTGTTGCCAGACGGCGGATGAGATCAAAATTAGCCATGAGAATTTACCTCTCGTGCAATCTTAGAGAATTTGCCCCTATTTGTAACACGCCCCGTCCAGACGTCAAGTGACCAGTTACAGCAAATCGTAGGCGTAATGCTATTGTGGGATGGGCGGGGACGGGCTAAAATCCGCTCTTGGTTGGGACTCGATGACCGGATTCAGCCAGAGTTTAAGGGTAATTGATGCGTCGAAACGCACTCGTCAAATGGCTCACACCTGGTCTGCGAATCAAACGATGGTTGGCGCTGCTCCTCTTTGGAATCACAGTGCTGGCTATTGGTTTTGCTCAGGTGATCGTTTCTCTCTACGGTTCCAGCAATTTTCCCGGCATATGGAAATACGTAACGCTGCATTTTCTCCCTGTCTGGACCCGTGTGCTGCTGGCGGCGGTGATCGGCCTCAGCGCGATTATCTATTCGGTTTTTGAATTTAACAGATCCATTCTGGCTCCGTTTGCCTTGCGACGAGGTGAATCGCTGCTTGATTGGGCGTATGCGAAATCACGCCGCCAGCGCGGATTCAAAGTGGTTGCCATCGGCGGCGGATCAGGACTGCCTGCGGTACTGCGCGGTTTTAAGGCGTATACCAGCAACATCACGGCGGTGGTGACAGCCGCCGATGACGGCGGCAGTTCGGGCAAATTACGCCGCGAAATGGGTGTGCTGCCGCCGGGTGATCTGCGAAATAACATGGCGGCGCTGGCAAATGATGAAGACCTACTGACGCAACTGTTCCAGTATCGTTTTGCTAACGGAGGGCTGGAAGGTCATAGTTTTGGCAATCTGTTTCTGACGGCGTTGGCCGATATTACCGGCAGTATGGACCGAGCGGTTGCTGAGGCGGGCCGCGTGCTGGCTATCGAGGGCCGGGTGCTGCCCTCCACCCTTCAGGGTAATGTCACGCTGGTGGCTGAGGTACGGATGCCGGGCGAAAGTCGGCTACGGCAGATAACTGGCGAATCGCAAATTCCGGAGTCAGGTGGTAAGATCGAGCGCGTCTTTTTGCAGCCGGATCAGGTGCGGGCCTATCCCGATGCCGTGCGGGCAATTTTGAGCGCCGACTTGGTTGTGATCGGGCCGGGGAGCCTATTCACCAGTATCTTACCCAACCTGCTTGTCAGCGGCATTATCGAAGCCATTCGCGCCAGCAATGCGTATAAGGTGTATGTTTGCAATGTCGCCACGCAGCAGGGCGAAACGGACGAGTATAGTGTAGCGGATCATGTGCGGGCCTTAGAGGCGCATGTTGGGCGCAAAGTGTTTGACGCGGTGGTGGCTAACAATCACTACCCGACCCAAAATGCGGGCGAGAAAACGCGCTATGTGCAGCCCGGCACTGATACTGATGCGGTTTTACAACGCTACACGATCCATTTGGCCGACCTGACCGATTCAGAGCGGCCCTGGCGTCACGATCCAAAGAAGTTGGCACAGGCGCTCTTGGCGCTCTATCAAAGCGCTACCCAAATGCCTGCGATAAACGGCGCGGCTGCGGCCAGCTAATCCAGCCCGCGCACATTTTTAAGTATCTGGATAGCTTGGAGCTATCCCATCTATACAAGGAGTACATTAAGATGGCAGTTCGCGTAGGTATCAACGGTTTTGGCCGGATTGGTCGTCAGTTCCTGAAGGCCGCTCTGGAAAAGTATTCCAACGAACTCGAAGTGGTTGCATTCAACGACCTCGATGTGGTGCCCACGATGGCGCACCTGTTCAAGTATGACTCGAACTATGGGCGTTTTGATGGCGAAGTGGAAGCGACCAGCGAAGGTATCAAGGTCAATGGTCAGCTTATTCGCGCTTATGCCGAAAAAGACCCCGCCAACCTGCCTTGGAAAGACCTGGGCGTGGACATCGTGATCGAAAGCACGGGCAAATTCACGAAGGCGGAACAGGCTTCGGTGCATCTGACCGCTGGGGCGAAGAAGGTCATCATCTCTGCTCCGGCGAAGGGCGAAGACATCACCATCGTGATGGGCGTGAATGATAAGCTGTATGATCCCGCCAAGCACAATATCATCTCGAATGCGTCCTGCACCACCAACTGCCTGGCCCCGGCAGCCAAGATCGTACATGATAAGTTCGGCATCACCCGCGCGCTGATGACCACCATTCACGCGTATACCAACGACCAGCGCATCCTGGACATGCCGCACAAAGATCTGCGCCGTGCCCGCGCCGCCGCGATGAGCATGATCCCCACGACCACCGGCGCTGCGAAAGCCGTTGCGCTCGTGATCCCCGATCTCAAGGGCAAATTCGACGGTCTGGCCGTGCGCGTCCCCACCTCCACCGTGTCGCTCGTGGACTTCGTGGCGAACGTGGAAAAAGAAGTCACCACCGAAGAACTGCGTCAGGCCTTCCGCGATGCCGCCAACGGCCCGATGAAGGGTATTCTGGGCGCGTCGGACGAACCGCTGGTATCCATTGACTTCAAGGGCGATCCGCGTTCGAGCATTGTGGACCTCGAATCCACGATGGCCTTCCAGGGCACGATGGTCAAGGTGATGTCCTGGTACGACAACGAGTGGGGTTATTCGGTCCGCACCGCTGACCTCGCCGCGCTGATCGGCAGCAAGATGTAAAATCCGGGTTTCACCACCCGCTATAGTTAGTTAGTGCGTCGGGGGCACGGGCCGCAAGCCCTGCCCCCTTATGTTGAGTTGAGGAGACGTCCTATGAACAAAAAAACCGTGCGTGATATTGATCTGGCCGGAAAGCGTGTTCTGGCGCGTGTGGACTTCAATGTGCCCGTGAAGGAAGGCCAAGTCACGGATGATACGCGCATCCGCTCCGCTGTTCCGACTATCAAATATATTTTGGAACAAAAACCCCGTTATCTTGCTCTGATGTCGCACTTTGGCCGCCCGAAAGAAGGTCCTGATCCCAAGTATTCCCTGAAGCCAGTTGTGCCCGTTTTAGCCCAACTGTTGGGTGTGGAAGTGGCTTTTGTGGATGACACGGTGGGCGATAAGGTCAAGGATGCGCTTGCCAAACTGCCCGAAGGCGGCGTGATCGTTCTGGAGAACACCCGGTTTTATCCAAAGGAAACTAAAAACGACGAAGCGCTGTCCAAGCAACTTGCAGAGCTGGGCGACGTATTTGTTAATGATGCATTCGGTTCGGCCCATCGCGCGCACTCCTCAACCGAAGGCGTGGCGCACTATCTGCCGGCTGTCGGCGGCTTTTTGATGGAAAAAGAACTAGAGTATCTGGCAACTGCCGTTGAAAGCCCGAAACGTCCGTTTGTGGCGATTCTCGGCGGCGCGAAAATTTCGGACAAGATCGGCGTGATCGAATCGCTGCTCGGCAAATGCGATAAACTGCTGATCGGCGGCGGTATGGCAAACACCTTTTTTAAGGCGATGGGTTATCCGATGGGTGATTCCCTGGTCGAAGCCGAAGCCGTTGAGACCGCCAAGACGCTGGTCGAAAAGGGCGGGGCCAAACTGGTCCTACCTGAAGAAGTCGTGATTGCGGATGCGTTCGATAACAACGCCAACACCCGCGTGATCAAGGCTTCGGATGGCGTACCGGACGGCTGGCGAGTGCTCGACATCGCGCCCGGTGCGGTAGAAGCCTTCCGTGACGTGCTGAAGGACGCACAAACTGTCGTCTGGAACGGCCCAATGGGCGTGTTCGAGATGGCGAATTTTGCGAAAGGCACGTTTGCCATCGCTGAAATTCTGGCGGAGTCGAATGCTACGACCATTATCGGCGGCGGCGACTCGGTAGCAGCCGTCCAACAGGCGAATGTGGCGGATCGTATTTCGCACATTTCGACGGGCGGCGGCGCGAGCCTGGAACTGCTCGAAGGGAAGCAGCTCCCCGGCGTGGTCGCCCTGGCCGACAAGTAAGCACTTTATTCCCCCTTCTGTGCCGCATGCAGCGGGGGGAATTCACCAAAAATTTACAAATTGGTAGTACTTTGATATTCACGCGGCAACAAGGACGCTCTATAATTAAGATAAAATAGTGCGTCACTCAGGGATGGTTTATGACATTCACTATCGGGGATACGCTTGGCCCATACCGGATCATAGAGCAAATCGGCCAGGGTGGAATGGCAACGGTGTACAAAGCCTACCATGCCAACCTGGATCGTTATGTGGCAGTCAAAGTATTGCATCCTGCCTTTAAAGAGGATCCAAGCTTTTTTGAACGATTCAAACGTGAAGCTCAGATCGTTGCCAAGCTGGAACATCCCGCGATCATCCCAGTTTATGATTATGCGGATAAAGACGGCCAGCCGTATCTCGTAATGAAGTTCATCGAAGGCGAAACCCTCAAAGCCCGCCTCAAGCGCAAATCCCTGACCCTGACTGAAACGATCACGATTTTCGAGTCGGTTGCCGCTGGCCTCACCTATGCGCACACTCACGGCATTCTGCACCGCGACATCAAACCGTCGAATATCATGCTCGACAAAGATGGTACGCCGTACATTGCCGACTTTGGGCTGGCGCGCATTGCCCAGGCAGGCGAATCCACGCTGAGCCAGGATATGATGCTAGGCACGCCGCAGTATATCTCGCCAGAACAAGCGCAGGGGGTGCGCGATCTCGGTCCCAGCACGGATGTCTATTCGCTGGGCATTGTGCTCTACGAGATCATTGTGGGCCGGGTGCCCTTCAGCGCGGATACGCCCTTTGCGATCATCCACGACCACATTTATAAACCGCTGCCCATCCCGACGCAGCTTAATCCTGATGTGCCGCCGCAGATCGAAAAGGTTCTGCTCAAAGCGCTCAGCAAAATGCCGCAGGATCGTTTTCAGTCGGCGGTTGAACTCGTTTCGGCATTCCGGCAAGCCGTCGAAGAAACCGGTTTGACCGAATTGGGCGCAGCTCGTTATCGTGCGGTGGTGCATTCCGAAGCGCCTACTTCGGCCACTGTGCCGCCTGTAACTCCCTCACCGACGCCAACTCCCGCCTATGTCGGAGTCCCATCGGTGATGACTCAATCCATAACGGACAGCGCCGCCCGGCGAGCCGCCCGCCGTCGCCGTCGAAATCTGTGGATTCTGGGTGGAATTGGATCGTTGCTGTTGATCTGCCTGACCAGCCTCTTTATTCTGGTGCGCGCCTTGAGTGACCCCGACCTGCGCCCCTGGGATACCTCGAATGTCGAGGCGCGCGATCCGGATGAAAACGCCGTGCCGCCCGATGGAGAACAGCCGCTTGCCCCCCCCCATGAAGGATCGGCTGGCGGATATGCAAACGGGCTTTGCCAATGATCCGGCTAATGCATTTGACCGGTTGGCTCAGGGGCTGCATGAAACGGGAGCCACAAGTGAACAAGTTGCCCAGTTGGGTAGTTATGCTGAGGCACAAGGTTTTACAGAAATGGCGATCTGGCTCTACTTTACGGCATTGAATACCAAGCCAGTTGATCCAACCGTGCGTAATGAGGCCGGAGAATATCTCTACCGCACAGCCCTTGACAGCCCAGCGGCTATGTTAGCCGCCGCGCAGATTTATAATGAACAGCAGTCTGACTCCGCCACTGTCCAGACCATTCTCGCTTTGGCCGTGATCCAGACTGAGCCGGAGCGCGCCCTGGTACGCCGCCAGGCGG
>DATAMF010000202.1:0-23793 GCA_036260665.1 Aggregatilineaceae bacterium
GTGCTGGCAGCGCTGCTGGCCCAGGCGAAAAATCTGCGCGACAAAGCCGGTGAAGTGGAAGGGATTGTCACATCGGGCGGCCAACTGGGGGATTACCGCAAGGTGCTGGACTTTTTCGCGGCGCAGTCGGAAGACACGCTGGTACCCTTCTACAATCGGAAGGGTGAATTCCTGGGCAACTTTTCCAGAGAAGAAGCCATTGAAAAAACGATGGTCGAGGCGCGCGCTTATGCCCGCCAAAAAGCGGCAGAGTATCGTAATGAAGCCTCGGCGCACCTGACCCAGGGACGCCCGCGCGAGGCGTTAGGGTCGCTGCTGCGGTACCAGGATGGGTTGGACGAATTCCTCGAAGTCCAGGATCGGGATCGTATGACCCGGATGGAAGACGAGATTCGCCAGGACACCAAAAAGCTGGAAGAGGCGGAACGGATCGCGGAGGAGGCACGGCGCACGGCGCGCAACAACGGCCTCAAAGCGTGGCAGCAGTACTTACAAGCGCAGAAAACCCATGCCGGGGTGCGCCAGCAAGAGCGGATCGTGGGCATTGGGGATGATATTATCGAGCGATTGCGTCAGGAATTGGGCGATCACCAGGCGAAGCTCGACCTCATCTTTGAGCGGGCCGACTTCCAGCAGGTGGTGAAACAAGCCAACGAGGTGCTGCGCAATTACCAGGAAATCGATGCGCGGCTCGAAGATGCACTGGCGGCGATCCAGGATTTGCATACCCGCGCTGACCGGGCGATCCGCGATCAACAGGATGTCATTCAGACGCTTGAAAAAGCACGCAAAACAGCACGGGATGGTGATCCGGGGTCCGCACTGGATACTGTGATCCGGCTGGAAAACCGGTTCGAGGGCGACTACCTGGAACGGTTCCCGCTGTATGGCGAAGTAAAGTCCGAAATTAACGTGCGGGCGGACGCGTCTAAAGAACTGGAACGGCTGGGAGTCTACAAAAAGCATCAGGATCCCCTGCAAGTCGAGCGCGCGCGCGATAATGCGCGTAAGGCAGGCGGGGATCGTGACGATGAATTTGCGATGGCGTTTAACGAACTAGCCGACGAGTTGAATCTGCACCTGGAATATCTGATTGCGGTGCGCGAATTCAACGACTGGCAGTTGGATCAGGCTGAGGGCCGCTTGCAGCGTGTCTTGCAGGATAAACGCGCGCCGGATTATCGGGAAGCGGACGAACTGCTGGGCGAGGTGCAGGATGCCGCGAGTCATGCGGCGAATCTGGATCAGATGCTCATCCAAGCATCCGAACTCATCGCCCAGGGACAGCCGGAAACCGCATTCCAACTGCTACGTGATTCGGCACGACCCAGTACACGGAAAGATCGACGCCGGGTGGATGATCTGCTCGAACGGGCGCGCCAGGATTGGCGGCGGCTGATCGAAGAGGAATTTAAAGCGATCAGTATTGATACACCCGTTAACCGGGAAGCGATTGAAACGAGCCTCGAAGACCTGGAAGTGACGCTCGAAACACCCGAAGTGCGGGTGCGCATGTGGCGGAACAAGCTCCAGCCGTATCTGCAAGCGGCAGGCGCGGTAGAAGCTGAAGCGGTAGGCGAGTATGACCGGGCGCGCGACTATTGGGAAGAAGCGCGCCGCCTCTCCACCAGCAAATTTGAAGAACAACGTTTTATTGACCGGCGTGTAGCCGCGCTGGATAAAACGATTACACAGAACAAGCTGCAAAATCTGCTGAGTCGGGTGAGTAATGCGGGGGACGAACGACTGACCAGTCTCGCCGCCGAACTGACCGATCTCGCGGTGGAACTGAACGAGAAGGCAAAACAATATCCGTCCGACTCGGATTACGCGATCTGGCATATCCAGGTCATGCTGACGGAAGCGACGCTCACCCAGGATGCACGCAAACGGCGCATGCTGTTCACGAATGCCGCTGAAGCCGCACGGGAAATCCGCCTGCCCTCCAGCCCGGAAGCCGATACGATTCTGCGGCGGGCACGGTTGGGGCCGGATATTGGGCAAGAGATGAAACGGGTTGAGGATTTGCTCGGCGCGAGCAAAACGCTGAGCGAGCTTCAGGAAGCAGTCCAGAGCTGGAACAACCAACTGGCCCCCGCTGTCGAAGATTTTCCGTTTCTGAAAACATGGTATGCAGAGCATGTGGAAGCCGTTGTGGATGATCTGCGGCGGCAAGTGGGCGATGTATCGACCGGGATCGATCTGAACCATCTGCAACCCCTGGCGAAACTGCTGGTTCTCGGCAGTCCACAGGGGCAGCCGCTGTTGAATGGGCTGGTGGAACTGTCGATGCGGATGGATGGGCAGGTCGATGAACTGCTGCAAGGCATGGAGACGGCGCGCGGGTACGAAAAAAGCCGGAACGTGATCGCCATGATCGATGCGCAGATCGCAGACTTTGAATACCACCGCCAAAACCTCGAAACGGTGCGCTCGCTGCTGCGGCAGTTCAGTGTTGCGCCGCAATTACGGCAGCGTGCGGATACATTGGAACGCGAGGCCAAACAACGCGCCGATACCCTGCGCGATGTTCTGCGGCGGTTGAGTGTGTTGAAACACAACTACGAGGCCGCAACCGGGCATCTGGGTACGGGGATCGGGCGGCAGGAAGAAGCCGAAGAACTCTACCGCACGATGGAACTGGATTTTCCCACCCATCCCATGACGGTGGAGTTAAAGCGGCAGCTCAGCGGCATCAAAACGGGTGTGGCCGATGTGCAGCGGCGGCTGAAAGCCCTGCGACAGGCGATGGAAATCGAAGATTTCCAGGAAGCCTACGCCGTCATGAACGGCATCAAGCCCGACGAACTGCAAAGTTTTGGGTTGGATGGCACGCTGGCAATCCCTGATAAATGGCGCAAACGGCAAGTGAATAACTGGGCTGAAATACGGACACTGGTCAGCGAGCGGATGGAAACCTTCCGTATTATTCAGGACTGGTTCGCGCCCTTTGATACACCGACCCTACAAGGCGATGCGTCCGCGAACGGCGGGAATGGGTTCGGCGCGGACAGTGCGACCCAAATGATCGCGACCGGGGCAGCCAGTTGGGTGATTGATTGGGATTCCGCCAAACAACGGATCTATGACGATCTGGAGGCAGGGCGCTTCGACATGGTACGGTGGCGCGTCCAACATGTGTGTTCGAACCGGCAGAACGGGGAGTTTATGTGCCTCGAAGAAGCCCTCGAACATGCGGAAAATCCGCCGGTGGCCGAACCAAGCACCACACGCGTCCCCATTGAGCAGTTAGTTGATGCAGCATCCCGCTATCGTTACGCAACGCAACATGCCGGATCGGTCAGGGCACAGGAAATTTTGACGTGGGTCAAAGATTACTGCGTCCCGCTCTACCGCCGCCAATTGGCCGAGGCCGAAGAACTGGTCGAATCGGCGCGGCGCAGGGAAAAAGGCTGGCAGCAATATGATCAGCAGTTCAAGGCAGTACTGAAACAGATGGCAATCGCGATGACGCACAACCACAAAGCGAAGCGGTCACGGGGCGAGGTGATGGCAGCGTTGGGCCAGGCCGAGGCCGTATTAGGCGAACTACACCGCATTTGTCCGCAGCATCCCCTGCTCACGGATATGAGAGGGCACGTGTTATTAGTCAGCGCGCGGACATTATTGTCCCGGGAGTAACTCCGTGAAAATAGCCGTTCTTTCAGATGTTCATGCCAATGATCTGGCGCTCGATGCTGTGATCAGGGATGCGCAGGCACAGGGATGCGAGACATTCTGGTTTCTGGGTGATCTGGTCGGACGCGGACCGCGCCCACAACAAACGCTGCAAAAGATGTATGAACTCTACCAGGAATGTGATCCGCGATCATGGCTGATCGGCAACCACGATATGATGGTTCTGGGGCGCATGCAGGCCGATCATTTTGTGCAAACGCTCGGTGAAAACGAACCGCGCGCTACCACGAGCATCACCGGGACATCGGACCCCATTGTGAAAGTGAATGAAATGCACCGCCGGGTGGTGTTCGCGCCGGAGAATGAAATGTACCGGGCCTGGTTGGAAGAACTGCCGACGTATTCTAAGCCGCGCGCCCATTTTTTTATTGCGCACGGGGCGTATGTCATGAACCGGACGGAACATGAAGTCGATGCGGCCATGACGTACCGAGAATATACGTGGGTGGGAGAACAGGTTAAAAATCAGATCGCTGATCTGCGCGAATTTAGTTTCAGCGCGCCGCATGTGATTGCGGTAGGCCATTCGCATGTTCCGACGCTGTGGCAGTGGCCGAAGGGGGATACGAACCCCACACTGCTGTGGGGATGGGGCAAGGTGCGCGATGTTCAACCGAAACTCAGCCATCAAGAGGTTTTCAGCCGGGGGGAAGAACAGCGCGAACTGCGGTTCGAGAATCTGGACGAGTCGCCCATTTATTTTAATCCCGGCAGCGTGGGGTTTCCGCGCCTGTTGAACACCTGCCCGACGTATGTGGTGATGACTATTCATTCGGCCACCGATGTCGCGCTGCAATTCCGCGAAGTCCCGTATGATTGGCGGCCCTATGTGGAAAGCCAGATTCGGGGGACGCAGATCGATGATTGGTATCCGCCGAATTTTCTGAACGAACTCAAACAATGCCAGGATTTCTAATTACAGGAGCTGGTTCTATGCACCGCCTCAAATTTATTGTTTTGGTCGTCGTTCTGGCTGGTTTGATCAGCCGCGCGTATATGCCTACGTCAGCGGCGGTGCCTGCTGTCCAAACGCAAAATGCGGGCGGGCTGGATGTCATTTTCGCGATTGATATGTCGGGCAGCATGTATAACACCAGCCAGTCGAATGGCGTGGATAAAGGTCTTATTCTCGCGGAGCAGGTGCTGCAAATTCTTAATGAGTTAGCACCGACTGATCCCAACAATATCCGGTTTGAGATGACAGAATTTATGATGGACTGGTTGGGTGATTTTGGCGATCAGCAGGAAGACTTTGATGTCTACGCCAGTGTGGTCACATTTGGAACGACGTCTGAAACATTGGTGGACTGGACATCGCTAACGGAACGCAGCGAGGCGCTCCAGGTAGAACCACCTCCTATCCCCAGCGGTGAAGCGAATTCGAACTTTGTGAATCTGTATACCAAGTTGGGCGAAATGATGGCGGCGCGCAGCGAGCTTCCCCAAGGTGAGCAACCGCGTACTCCCATCGTGTTTGTGATCACGGATGGGCTGCCGTGTGATACAAAACAACCTGTGGGAGAACTGGGTGGGGTCGTTTACGACAGTTGTTATCAAAAAGAGCGGACGCAACCACACTTTGAACTCGCCTACAATACCGCGCAAAATGCAGGATGGCTCCGAGAGGCCAATACATATACGTTTGTTGTGACGCCGCTTCAAGCCCTGCAAAACGCCTATTTCACCGAAAATGAGTATACCACCTATTGGCAAAAGATTTCCCCGCAGGGAGCCGAAGTCCTCAGTAATATTTATGCGGTTGGTCCGCGCGTGATGGATATTCTGCTGGCGGAGTCCGCAAGAGGGTTGGGAATTCCGCAAGAGACGCTTGCAATCAAACCATTTGAGAATCGGCAGATGCCGCCCTACCAAGAGGCGGCAGAAATCTGGACTGTGGCGACGGAGCCACCCGCAACCAGCACCGCACCGACGTTTGCATTTAACACAGGCGATCTCGATATTTCGGGCAACAGTCTGTTTCTGTCGACCAGCGGGGCGTATGGACATTATCGCTTTGATTATCCGCCGCCCGGCATTTGGAGCATCACGCCCAATCCAACCGTTAATTTTGTTGCTTATGCAGCTTATAGGCCGGCCAGCGCCACACTGAAACTTGCGGTGAATGGTCAGGAATTAGTGTCGCCAGATGGTGTGATGACGCCAGCAGTAGGACAATACGCCCCGGTGGAAGTGGTATATAAGCTGCCGGATGTGATGCCCTATGAAGATGTGAACTATCCGTTTGATCTCAAGGTGACCCTCAACGCGGCGGGGACGGATTATGATCTGCCGATGCAGCGCGAGGGCAATTTGTGGCGCGGGGAATTTTTGCCTATCGTGCCGGGGCCGCACAGGGTATCAGCCCGAATGACGCCAATGGCTGGACAAACCGGTGACTGGGATAATCTGATTGTTGATCCGCAGTTTCTTGATCCGGCACCCGCTGAAATTCAAGTAACGAACGTCGATGTGGTCCATGATTTTGGGACAAAGGACCAGCAGGCCGCCAAACAGGCCGGGAAGTTGTATATCGCCGGAACAGAGAGCGTGCCTTTTTATATTGAACTGCATGACGAGGCAGGCAATCAGGTTCCGCTGCCAAGTGGGATGACCGCTAAACTACTGTTCGATGGGGCTGCCTGCCCTGTATCTCCGATGACACTGAAACCGATTGAGAATCAGTTCATCGTGCCAGGAGGATTAACCTTTGGTGCGGGGGATTGTACGATCTCTTACACGCTGACCTTAGTCAGCGACCAGCCACCCCTGAGCGGTTCACGGGATATTTTTGGAGCAGATGGATCGGGAGACGACAACACGCTTGGGGCGGTGAACGTCCGCAAGACGACAGTGCTGTACTACGGCTGGTCTGAAAATGGGGAGCAAATGGACCAACCCGATCAGTTCGAAATGAATGATCATGATCGCGCGCCGAAGTTGGGCGAGGGATCACTCATCAACTGGCCGGAAGACGAACTAAAAATTGAGGTTATGGTCGGGTACCATGCCGGGGATGATGTCGCACAGCCGCTGATTGGACGCTGGCCGGAGTATGTGGGTGATAATGATGTAGAGCCGGGACAGTCCGGCGATACAGGCGGCGGGTTGCAGAGTCCGGCGCGTTTGGCTGGCCCGATGATCCCCTTTGATCTGCGCGTGCTGAACCAGGATGATAAAAATGTTGCCCCTGAATATGGCATTGCCCTGGTGCCAAGCGATAGGGCTGGCGTTTACACCGCCACGATCAAGGGACTGAAAGCGGGCACGTATACGATTGAAGTTGAGCTAAAAGAAAACCTACCCCTGCACAGCGATTTCGCGTTTGCGCCGGACATGGCAAAACAAATCACGGCGACACTGGTAGTCAAGGGGAATCCCTGGCCGGAGCGATTGAATTATTCGATGATCGCGGGGGTGGCGGCGATGCTGGCGCTGGTTGGCGTGCGCACCCTGCGCTACCGTCTGAGCCATCGCAACCCGTTATCGGGGCGAATCACGATCTACGAGCAGCGCGCCAACCGGCAGGACTGGAATGAAGTCTGGGCGTTTGACTTTAGCAAAACGAAAATTAACACCTTCGATATCCCGCTGGATCAACTCCCGCTGTGGCGGCCCCCCGGTGACAGGCATCCTAGCGAAAACGGAAGGCGCAAAAGACGGATCGGTTATGCTGACCGTTAAAGTACAGGATCGCGTTTACCGCAGCCGCCGTTATCGCGCGGGTGAAACACTGCCAGAACCGTTCTATATTGATGCAGAAGAAACAGCCTATTTCCTCGTCAAAGATCCGCCTGCGATTCGACAGGAACCACAGCCGCCCCTTGAAGAACCGTATAGGGGGCAGCGTTGATTTTGCCGTTTCGCCCTGCCCTGTTGGTGGGATTGGGACCGTTTGGCCTGCGTGTGCTGCACCAAGTCACCCAACAAGCGCGGCATGTTTATGGTCAGGGGCAGATGGTTGGGCTGGGGATTGATCTCAGCGAACAGCCCCTGCTCTCCTTACCGGCTGAGATCGGTTTTCGTAGTCTGCATGCGGACCTGGGGGCATGGATTCGCAGCGATGCGATCCTACAGCCGCATCTCAGTTGGTTTGATGCCCCGCGCCACCGCCGGGAATATCGAGCGGGGCGTGTCATTCCTGCTGAACATCCAGCAGATCGACAGATCGCGCGACTGGCCTTGTTTCACCATTTACAGACCAGCCGGGGATTAGTTCAAGATTTGCGGACGCGCCTGCATCAGTTACAAGGGGGAAGTAAGCCGCTGGTCTATCTGGTGGCAGCGCTGGGCGATGGAGCCGGAACGCTTGTATTGGATACGGCGACGCTGCTGCGACGGATCGCGGATTACGAAAATATCGATGGGCTGCGGATCGCGGCTTATCTTGCGACTCCTGAAGCTTTTCAGCAGCCGGAACAAACGCAGATTGACGAGCGAAGCAATGCGCAAACCTTCGCAGCCCTGCGTGAAATCCGGCGATTTGCCCAGCATCCGCCGCATGGATACCTCCTGAACTATATCGCAGAAGGCGATCCGATCCTGAATGGGTATGTGGGCAAGGTCTTTGAAACGATCCAGGTCTATTGTCACCCGCCGGGGCAAACGGCTGATCCACAAGCCGAATTGGCCGCCCTGGCCGCCGATACATTTCTGGCACAGTTGGATGCCCAATTCGGGGAACAGGTCGCGCAGTATGACGACGAAAACCTGAGCAATGCGATTACCCTGCGGCAGCACGAGCGCGAAAAACAAAAGCTGCCGCCGGAACTCTTCGTCAGTCTGCGCCAGGCCAACACAGCCGTCTTTCCGCGCGATGCATTGGCGCGTTCGTGGCAGTCCCGATTGGGAGTGGATGCGCTGCGGTGGTGGCTGGGAGTGGGGGTCGAGCGCGACACTATCGGGAATCTGCTGTACGACTGGTCCACAGGACGCGCCGCCCAATATGATCCGGTTGATCATCAAGCGGCACTCAGTCCAGCCGTGATCGGGCGGGTATTAGAATGGTATTTTCTGGATGATGCGCATAAATCCGCGCTGGCGGCGGAACTCAGCGCCCGTCCATCGCACGTGATGGAACGGTGGGTGCTCGACGCCAAAGAGCGTGAAAGTCTGGCTGTCGATACTCAGCAGATTCTCCAGTGGCTCCCCTCGAAAGACATCACCCTTTACAGTGTGGACGTACTGCGGCGTGATGTTCCACGCGAGATGGAGCGCCGGTACGGTTCCCTCCTGAATAATGCGCCGCGCGACGGACTCTACCAACGAACGCTCGCGCCCTTTGTCGAAGGGCGTATCCGCCGGGCGGCTGACAGCCTGCGCGCGTTAGCCGCCTACACGCTGAACCAACCCGGATTGGGATTACTGGGGCTGGGTACGGCACTCGACATGCTGGCGGACGCGCTGCGGCTGGCGCAGAAGGCACTGGCGGGCGCGCTGCAAATTCGCTACGACATGGGCGCGCGCAGCTTTCAGGATATTCCACGCTATCTCCGCGACACAGGAATGAGTGTTGAGCGGCTGTTCCGCCCGATTCCGCTGATGGGGGAAAAACACGATCCCAAGCTGATTACATTCCTTCAAGGGGCGGACGCGATCAATGAGCAGTTTCGTGCCGAGGTGCTGCTCGCGCTGCTGCATTTGGAAGTCACCCGCTTGCAGCAGATTGTCACCATGTGGCTGCAAGGGCTTGCAGCGTGGCGGCGAATTTTGCTGGATGATGGGCACAGCCTGTGGCGGCAGGTATCCGCCGGGCTGGTACTCACCCCGCAGCCGGAAAACGATGGACGGCTGTGGCTCATGGATGATCAGTGGGCGGATACACGCTACTTCAGCACGGTGTATACCGGCGAGTCCGGCAGTCCATTGATGAACGTCATGCAGCAACTCAACTGGACAATTGGCGTGGGAGAAAACGGCGCACCGCTTATCCAGGCAATAGCCGGCAGCCGTCCCCTGTCGCTGCTCACGCGCGAAGGTTGGGCTGACGATAACCGCGCGACATGGGAAGAGGCTATAGCCTCGGCGCTCAATGTGGAAGCATGGAATGTGTGGAGTTATCTGCTAGCGCAGGATGCGCGCTACAGTTCCCCAGCGCGAATCATCCCCGCATTAGCCCGATCCCGCACGCAAGATGGGATGCGTGTCTCGGTCTACCAAACGTGGCGAAGTTTTTTGTTGAAACCCCGGCTGGATACAGCACCGGGCACACATGACGAAATCGTGCGACAGATCGCAGCCGGACTCGCACGCACGCTGGCAAACAGCGCTATCACAGTCGAAACAGTTTATGATGACACGCGATTTTCGTTCGTCCTGATGGGCGATCAGATTCCGCTGAGTGACCTGGAACCCTACACACAGTGGGAAACGGCCTACCGCCGACTGATGAGACAGGCGGAAACGCTGCATATCTTCAAAGCCGAGCAAAACGCGGTGTTCTACGAACGGGAACGTGTGCGGCTGCTGAATCATGAGGCGAAACCGCTGCGCGATGAGGTCGTCCGGTTGCTCGATAACCAGGCGTTCCTCAAGGCGTTTGTGTGGGCACAGGCTTTAGGCTTTATCGGCAAAGATGACAAAACCGGGCAGACCATTATCGTTATACCCGATTATGAAAAACCGGGGAGCCGCTTCAGACGGAATTTGGGGAAAGTCAACAGCGATTGGGTGAGTTTGTTGGAAACATTCAATCACATGGCGGCAGATGGAGCGGCGAACAGTCCCGATGGGCTGTGTGTGGAATGGGTGTGGGACGCGATCCCATTCGAGATGCAAAAAGATATCGAACGGTGGCAGACAGATGGAACAGCCACGCCCAACACGGAAGTGTGGCTGGCTGCCGAAGCGCTGGCGAACTCCACCTTTCATGAAGAAGCACGCAGCGAAGCCTTTGCACATGACACGATTGATGCTTACTACGAGCGCACTTACGAAGAGTGGAAAGGGCTGCCCCGCACGACATCACGCGAGGTCAGCGATCTGTATACCGTAATTCTATGCACCGCCCGGCAAGAACGGCAGGACAAACATACGAGCGTGCGCCAGATGGGTACTTAAGGAGGCGGGATGCCGAAAATTGTTTTTAATGCAGGAGAAACAAACTGGCTCGACAATGTCGCCTATGACGAAGCAGGTTATCTGCGTTCCGGCGAAGTCGGCGCGGTTTTTCAGGGACAGGGCGAACTTGAGAGTGGTGAGATCATCGATGTGGTGATCAAAATCCCGTTATCAAGAGCCAAAGAATATTTGATTCAGGAAGAATTTCAGATTTTGAGCAAACTGGCGGATGCGACAGCCAGTTTACATCAGCACGCGTTCACCCCCCTGGTCCAGCTAGGCCGACGGCAGGACGATCAACTTCCGGTGTTAGTCATGCCGCTGTACACAGAACGGCTGATTGAC
Source organism: Aggregatilineaceae bacterium (assembly GCA_036260665.1). Taxonomy (GTDB): domain Bacteria; phylum Chloroflexota; class Anaerolineae; order Aggregatilineales; family Aggregatilineaceae; genus DATAMF01. The sequence goes on from DATAMF010000202.1 coordinate 11,101, forward strand.
CGGGTACGCAAAGCAATTGATGAGGGCAAACTGATCGAGGCGGATCGACTCGCGGTCCAGGCGGCGATTGAGTTCACCTACATTCTCGATGGCCTGCACCAACTCGGCTACACCTGCATTGATCGCAAGGTCGCTGACCTGTTTCTCTACGCCGGAGCCGATGGTAACAAGTCGCTGGTCGTGATTGACTGGAATTTGCTCCAGGACAACACACCCGATCAGCGCGGCATCGAAATCGGCGTGGCGATTGGACAGATCTGGCACGAACTGTTTCTGGGGCGTAAAAGCGTCGGGGATGTTGCGCCGCTGGATGATGCCCGGTGGCAACCTATCGAGCGGGAAGTACCGGGTGGAGTGCCGGGTGTCGGGCTGCGCTTTATTCTCGGACAGACGCTGACGGCAGATGTATCTAAACGCTTTGGTCAAGATGCCGCTCGTCTGCGGGAAGCGCTCCAGACGCTCTATAACCTGCTGACCGCGCAGCGTTTGGACGAGAACGACTTTAAGCCGGATTTGTTCAAGCCCCATCTGGCGCTGACATCGGCTGAGGCGCGCGCGATTGGCCTGGATTTGATGTGGCGGCGGGAAGGGGCAAATCTACAGTCTGAACTGTTTGCCCGACGCAATGACTCGCTACAAGCCGCGCAGTCAGGCCAAGACGCCGATCAACTGGAACAACTGGCAACCAAAACCGCCGAAGGGGATTACAACCAGACACTGGAAGACATCGACGTGCTGCAAGCGCGGGCAGATGCGGCGTTGTGGGGACAATTGGAGCGCTGGAAACTGCTGATTGAAGCGCTGCGGGATCGAGATGAACGCACCGCCGATCACCTCTACCAAAACCGCGATGCGCTGCTCGACATCTGGCTGGGGCTGGACAAAATCGAGTGGCAATACCAATCACCCGACCTGCTCCAACGCTACGAGATGACGCTGGAAGAAATCATTTCGCGCATGGCGCAAACCGCCGCCGCGCGCGAACACCTGGGCCGTGTGGTGGCTGAGATCAAGCTCCGGCAGCAAGTCCTTGCTTTTCACACGCAGAAACAACCCATACCGGTTCAGCTTGAGCGGATTAACTCGATCCGGCAACTGCTCCAGCAGGCCAGTTATCTGAGCGGGATGAATACGCCGCGTCGGGAAGCTGGCTTATTGGAACACGTGTTTGATCTCCAGGCAGAAGAGGATCGACTCCATGCCCGCCTGGACGCGGATAAGGTTATCCAGCGGACCGTTCAAGAAATGACTAACCTGCTGATGTCTAACCGCCAGACTGAGGCGAACCGGGTGTATGTGGATCAAAATAACTATCTGCGTGGCATGGGTGAAAACGATGCAGCGGTGCGGCTCGAACGCGAAACTCGCCCGCTGCGGGAACTGATGACCTATGAACGGCGCATTATGGCGGAAAGCCGGGCTACATCCTTAGACTGGAAGCTGGTGGAAGCAACGCGGCTGGCTAAGGATGGTGGAGTCCAGCATTTCAAACTGGAACAGAAACCGTTCGAATGGCTGGCACCGGAACTGGAACAGTCGATTGTGCGGGTCATGGATGCCTGCCATTACCGGACATTCGGCCTGGTATGCCACGCCGACACGATCCCGGCTTACGCCGCCCTGACTCGCTACCGCGAATTGATCGTGCAGGCGTTTCATAAAGATCGTGAAGAGTTCGAACACCTGCTGGATGATTACCGCCCGCTGTACCATTTTTATCAAAAGTATTTCCAACCCGGCCCGGCAGGAATCGTGATTCCGGCGGCGGCGTGGCCGGAGATTCTGCGCAAAGCCAGAGAGGTAAACGCGAATATGACCGACCTCATCCAACTGTCTGAGGAAGAATGGCAGGACATGCTCAACCTGTCCGAAACGCTGGCGCAGGCCAAGCAGTATTTGAATAATTTGGAGCAGGAATTTACGCAGAATGTCAAAGGGCTGCGGCAAAACTGGGGCGAACAAGTGGATGTCCTGGAAGAGCAGATGGGCAAGATGCAAAATGAGCAGCGGAAGCGCGCCCAAGAGGTCATCCGCCAAGCGGCCTCGGCACAAGTCGCTCACCAGATCAGCATGGGGTTGGCCGCTGCACAAGTCTTTAGACGGGAAGAGGCTCAGAAAGCGCTCAAGGCAGTGGAACAACTGTTAAACCAGTACAATCCCTATCTCCAGCCCACCGGCGACAAGCGAACCTTTGGGGAGCAAGCCGAAAGCCTGCGTAACGCCGTTATTGATCTGGAACGCCTGCCTGATTCAGATTATTACGCGAAAGCACATGAATTTTTGAATCGCGGCCAACAGCCCGAAAATGCTGACGCCCAGATGTATCACGACTTTGCAGACCGTCTGGAACGGGAGGCGCGGGATTCGTATTTGCTGCACACCCTGCAAGAACGCTACTGGGCGGTGCGGATTGAAAAACTACGGACCGACAGCACCTATTCACCGCTGGCAGATGTGGTGCGGCGCGAACAGCAGGAACTGGCGGCGCAGTTGCAGCAGGTAGACAGCGCCTTTCAGAAAGACAATCTGGAGCAGGTTCACAACACGCTGAACCAACTCCGCAAAGTCCACAGTGGAGATACGCTAGCGGATGTGTTGGCGGTGGAATTGATCCGTACCTGGGAAGTGCGGCTGGCAAATTATGAAGCCTGCCAGGGAACGATTGATGAAATTCGCGCATCATTGTTCAGCCCAGCGGAAGTTATGAATACGGATGGATATGCGGCGCTGCTCGATTGGTTGGTGTGGACGATGCGCCAATGCCCACCTGATGCCTTTAATGAAGCGTTATACCAGCGGTGGGACGGTTGTTTTGTGGAAGTCGTGACGCGCTATAAAGACAGCGATCCGAAAATTAGCAAAAATTTCAATCCGGCCTTGTTCGAACCCTATCGGCGTGAAGCACAGGAAAAAGCAAGTAAGATCAAAGCTTTTACGTCCGATACAAGCCGGTCCACGATATTGACACCTCGAAATAGAGCGCGGTAGGGAGACTAAAATGAGCACGTACCGACCACCGAATCCACCGAATCGACCTGATGATCAGGAATGGCCGCCGAAGCAGCGTCCAAGTCAGTCTCCACCGGAACCGCCCTACAGCAATCGCCGCGACACACCCGGACGCCCGCCTGCGGAAGAAAGTTTTTCGCCTTATCGTCCCGACCAACAGACGCGCATCGCGGAGCGACCAGGCAATCCATTCCCGGAGCGTACGGCCCTGCCGCCCGACCCGCCTCGGATGGCTGAGGTACCACCGGCAGCACCGGTGATGCCCAACAGCCGACCCGACCATTCGTTAGCCGATCTGCGTTTGCCACCAAGCGCCAAAATCCGTCTATTGGCCCACCCATCAAAACAAAGGGGACGCGGGGGCTGGTTGACATTTTTCCTGGTGCTGTTGGCGTTGATACTTGCGGGAGTAGCGCTGGGGCTGTCACTGCGCGAGCCGGAAGATAAGACGCGGGATGAAGTGTTACAGGTGCTCACTGAACAAGGCGGAACCGCCCAGGGGCTGCTGGCAACGGCGGCTGTCACCGAAACCCAGGCCGCTCTTGAGGCTGGACGAACACAAACTCTAAACGCTATGACCAGCACAGCAGCGGCGCAGACACAAGCACAGATGCACGCGCCGATTGCGACAGCGACAGACATCCCCAGCATGACGCCAACGCCCGAACCAACGCAAACTGAGGAGCAGGAAGGCGTTCAGACGCAAGCGGGAGCGGGCGAGCAGTCGGCAGAAGGACTTACGGCTGAAGCGTCCGAAAATGCAGGGCCAACAGGAACGTTAGCACTTCAGGGCGTGGCACCTGATACGGCGGCAGGGCAACAAGTTGGAGGCGCGCCAACAGACACGCCGATAGCATCGCCGACCAATTCACCGACAGCTAAACCCAGCAGTACGCCTACTGCGACACCAGAGCCAACCGAAGTTGTTGTCATACTGGGAAAGGTGAATGCCACCCAAAGTTCGGTTAATGTTCGCTCTGGTCCAGGTACCCGCTACGAAGTAAAAGAAAAGATAGCTAATGGGACTGAGATACAGGTGTTAGGCGGTAATGGGGAAAGCTACTTTAATAATCCCGGCGACACGGTGATACACTGGTACAAGATCAAGACAGTTTGTCCTCAAGGTAGCCCGCAAGAGTGTGAATATGAAGGCTGGATTGCCAGCGAGTTTGTGCAGTTAGATGATGAAACACAGGTTGAGCAAATTCCAGTTTTGAAAATTACCGAAGATTATGAGCCACCCTCATAAAAGGGGCAGGGGCAACTTAGCACTGCCCCTGCGGGTTCATTTGACAAAATTTTGGGTTTGATCGCAGAATAAGGACTAATAAGCCAGTCTAGAGGGATAGTTGGGAATTAGACGGAGGCTTTTTAAATCCTTCGATTGTCAGTGCGGTTATATTGTTAATAACGCCAATATTGTTCTTCCGGCTTCAAGTAGGGGGTGCGGGAATGAATTTACGGTACTTGCGGTCACGATCAACACTGGTCGGGCTAGCCGTTTGCGTGTTGATGTTGGTTCCCCCATTCATGGCACAAGGCGCGGTTACATCACCGTCAACTGAACCCGCACGCGTAGCCCCCTTCTTCCAGACCAGCACCGCCACGCTCTATTCGGGCCTGGATATTCTGTTCATTGTGGACCAGAGCGGAAGTATGGGCGGCAACGACTGGAGCGCCACCGTATGGGCAGGCGCGCCCAACGATCCCAATGGGATACGCTTCGCTGCGCCGCCCTATGTAATGCAGTGGCTGGGCCTGTATCGCCAGAGCCTCAGTGTCGCAGATAAGCCGCGTATCCGGGTGGCGCTTCTATCCTTTGGCGATGCGCCGCGTATGCTGCGCAACTGGACGTGGATGTCGGATGAAGGGGATTCCACGGGCACGACGCCGGGTGAAGCCGAATGGGATGCCGAATATGAACAAATCGCAACCGAAATTTCGGCGGATCGATTTGGCCGAACTAATCTTGGAAATACAGATTTCATCGAGGCGTTGGAATATGGACGCCAGATGTTTGAGGAAGCTGATCCGCTGCCATCCGGCCAGAATCATCTGCGCGCCGTCATCATTTTGACCGACGGAAAACCCTGTGCGCCGGAACGTGCAGACTGCGGTTATACCAACACTGAACAGGATCATCTGGCCCAACTCGCGCAGCTTGCCCAAACCAATTTTCCTGCCCCCAACTACGTTTTTTACGTGGTCGCAATGGATGATCTCGCGGCGTGGCAAACGGTGGAGGCGGGATGGCAGGCGGTCGTGTCGTCGGGAGGGCGGTCTACCAGCCCGAACAGCGCGGTGCGCGTTGATAATATGACGGGCATGGCAACCAAGTTTCACGAGATTCTCAACGAACTCTTGAATAATGTGCAGCCGACCCTCGTCTATCAGTGTGTATTGGAGATGCCCGGCGGCTGTGAGATTCCGCCCTATCAGCAAGTTTTGCAGGTGAGCGCATTCAAACCAGACAACAATCCGCTAGGGGCGAATTTAGTGCTGATGGACCCGTTGGGCGCAGCCCCATCGATTGCAAAAGTGGATGGCGAAAACATGCCGATTGAGGTTCGGGTGATCAAAGATCCGGTTCCCGGCGTGTGGAATGCCGATATAGCGGATGCGACACTCAAGCCTCAGATTCAACTGGTGGCAAACACGATTGGAGCCAGCGTAGTGATGGATCCACCCGCCGACCTCAATCCGCTGCGTTATAACGCGATGCCGCTCACGGTTCGAGTGCTTCAATCGAATAAGGTTGATACCTTGACGGGGTATGATCCGGCATCCTATCCGCTTAAGGTCACAGTGGATGTGCGCACGCCGCCCAACGTCGCCTACAGCCGACAGACATCGGTAGCGACCCTTGATCTCACCCATGATCCGGCGGCTGGAGCTTTACACCAGTACACCGCCGCGTGGCTGCCTGCTGATGCGACAGAAGTCGAAGCCTGGATGACCGTGTCGTATGATTTTAAAGGCACCACCTACTATCTACTGCAAAACGAGAAGCAGAATTTTGTGATCGCGCCGCGTGATGTGTATCCGCAGCATTACGGATTATCGGAGCCGAGCATTCTGGAAGGCGGAACCACAAAAGTTCGCGTGGATGTGCTGGAAAAAGGCACTGATGCGCCCGTGGATGTGACCGACTATAAAGTTCAGGTCACTGTTGCGCCGATAAGCGATCCAACGCTGGCGGAAACGTTCGATCTTGTGAACACGTCTACCACGCCAGGGGTGATCGAAGGCGAGATCGTACCCAAGGCAGGGCCGGGCGAGTATTTGGTCACGGTCAATACAATGGCTGCGCCTCCCGGCGGGGTGCCTGTGGCGATTGAGCCGCTTGGACCACAAACTTATAATCTGACGGTGCGGCCCTTTATCCAGGTATCGATGCTCTTTACACTGCCCGAAAACGGGTCCGATGTCGAGGCGGAAAAGTTCGGACCGCTGCCCAAGCCGTTTTCTCATGCAGAAGTCGAAGTCCGAGTTGAAGTGCGCGATAACAATAACGATCTAGTGCCACTCTCGGCGGTAACGGGCGGGGTGCAAAGTGTGCCCTCACTTCTGGTCACGAATAAAGATGGGGATGAGGTCGATCTTGGTGTGCCGCTGCGCTCGGTAGCGGGGCAGGATGGCGTGTATACGCTCAAAACCGATAAACTGGGAAGAGGTGAATATACGTTCACGGCATCGGTTCCGGCAACGATTAAACCATCGGGTGACTACAGTTGGGCTTCGACTAAAAGCACTGTCGTCCAAAAGCGCCATCTTGCGCCATTTATCCTGTGGGGCGGGGCAGCACTGCTGCTCGGCGCGGCGGTTCTCATCGGAAGCATCTGGTTCCTGGGTTACCGGGTCCATAAAGGACGCGTTGGCCCGCTCACGGGGACACTGGTGCTGCTGCAACGCGAACATACGCCGCAAGGTCCGCAAGACTTTGTGCTGGCGAGTTTTGATCTCGGTGGCTACAACCGCAACCGGGCCAAGATGGGCGCGCGCCAAATGCCACAACCTTTCCGACGGATGGTGGTCACAACCCATGGCGATCCGTCGTATACTGAACGCGGTGCGGTGATTGTGGAACAACTGATCGTCGCTGATCAACAAGATTATCCACCTTTTGTCCTAGAAGCCGGGATGGAACGCGGCGTATGGACCGATCCATATGGGGTTGAATACGTCGTTGCCAAAGATGTCGGTTACGGTCCCGATCCGTGGGCGGGATTGTTCTAAAAAGCGGTAAGCAAAATCGAATTGATTGTTTTACCCGCCGTTTCGCGGGTGGGGAACTATTTATCTTAAGGAGGGGTTTGTGAATACTCCTGTTCCGTCACTTGTAATTGGTCTTGGGGGGTCTGGTGCCTGGACGGTGGTGCATATTAAGCGCCAGCTCCTCGACGCTTATGGAAACGAAATTCCACCTAATGTTGCGCTGGTATCACTGGATACGCTGGATACGGCAGAACGCTCGATTGCGTGGGTTGGATCGCGCGATATGAAGCGTGAGGCCGGGTCAGGCGTGGGCGGCGTGACACTGGATCCGACTGAATATGCTTATATCGGTGGGGATGCCTACGATCTGGTGATGGATGTCGCCAAGACAGATCGGTATGCCCACCTGGACTCGTGGCTCCTGGCCGATTATCTGCTGCGCAATCTGCCGCGTGGTCAATTCAATCTGGATCAAGGCGCGGGTATGTTCCGGCAGCTAGGGCGGTTGGCCCTCTTCCGCGATCTGCTGAATCCAGCCACATCAGCGGCCAAACAAGTCATCGAAAACAAGTTTCTGGGAATCGCACGGGATGCCGGAGCGGACACCTCTGTCTCAGTGATGATTGTTGGCTCGCTGACAGGCGGAACGGGCGCAGGGCTTTTCCTCGACATCGCGCATCTGGTGCGGCGCGTCGCTGATGTGAACAACATTGGCGTTACGGTACGCGGCTTTTTCTATTTACCGCAAGCCTTCCGCGCCGTGCTGAACGATACCGCGCTGGAATCAGCACGCCAACGGAGTTTTGCGGCGCTGCGCGAATTGCAGCGCTTCACGCTTCACGAAAACTATGATTTTGGTTACCCGATGCGCTATGTCAGCGAGACAGCGGGACAGGACCAGCGTGTCTATCGCTCTGAGGTGCGCGAAAAGCTGTACGACTTCGCGTATCTGGTGGATGGCGACGGTCAGCGCAAAAAGATGAGCGCGCGCAAGCTCGAAAGCGGTGTATCGTCGGTGGTAGCCGACTCGATTGTCGCCTATATCGATCATCACTATGGCAACTACCAGAACCAGTATATTGCCAACATCCGCGCCGCTGTTGTAGATCGGCAGACCAAAACCGGGCGGCGAGCGTATGTCGGATCGCTTGGTTCGTACTCAATTATTCTGCCCATTCAGAGCATTATCGAAGGCTGGTCCTATAAACTGGGGCTGGATACGCTGTACCGGCTGGTCACACCCGCGCGCGTCACGGACGACAAAGGATATATCATCGAACTCAGCCCAGCGGCGAACCCGATGCGCACGGAAATGCGTCCCGATGAAGAAGCAGAACGCATTCTGGCCTCCAATGTCGAAATCCGCGATCCGCACGACGAAACAGGCCGCCGCCGTTTTGCGCCCCTGCCCTTGTGGCGGCATGCGCACGGGTTCTTTAATGAGATGCGCTTTAATGAGCAGAACGCGTCGCGAACCCTCGCGGCGTATAACCTGGAAGGCTGGCTGCGCATCCTGACACCACCGGCAACAGAGGCCGATCCGACGATCCGGCGGGTGATGGGCGAAACGCGCAGTATTCTGCAAGAAGCTGTGTTCGATAGCGTGCAAACCTCCAATTTGCGCAAGCCCGCAGGCGATCCCACGATGGACTGGCGCGACATTGGCAAACGCAGCGAAAACTACATCGTGCGGCAGTTGGGCCAGGTCGAAAGCGGCGGTTATCGTCAGGGCGGACAATATGGCGATGCGCTCAAGCAGTTAGGCGAACTGCAAGTTGCCCGCTTCAAAGAAGCGATGGGCGCTTATATCATGAATACGCTGAACGGCGATGATGCGCCGAATCCGGTATATGGCCGAAGTGGCAAGCTAGGCTGGCTGTTGGCGGTGATGGAAGAAGTGAAGCTCGTCTTCAACTCGGCCTACCGCCTGCTTGAAATGGTGCGTCAGGGGATGAGCGTCCAGGCGATGCAGAATCGCCGCCGGATGATGGACGAAGGGCTGGAAGCAGCCGCCCGTGCGATGCGGGACCGCGCCGGCGATAAATCTATGTTCGGCAAATCACCCGCGATTCAGGCGCAGGAAATGTATCTGGCACAGGTCCAGGACTATGTAGAATTTCACCGGACTGAACTGGCGCGCGATTATGTCGCCTTCACCTACAAAGCGTTTGGCGATTTTCTGACTGAAGCCATCGAAGAACTCGGTGTGTGGAAGCAAGTTCTGGCAACTGATGACAAGAGCCTGTACACCATGCTGCTGGATGGGATGCGCCGCATTCAGAACGAAAAACGAAGCGCCGCCGACGTGGAAAACCACTGGATTATCAACGATCCCACCTGGGAAGAAGAACGCTTCCGGGAATTTATGGATACGGAACGCGCCGATGAGCAGATTTTGGTTGATTGGAAGTGGGATACGCGGCTGGTCGAAAACCAGCGCGGCAAGCTCTCGCTCTCCCTGCATGCCATGCTCAACGGGTCGGAGATTCGCAAAGACATCGGCTACGGCAAATGGAACATGGACAATCTGAACGCGGTTTTGTCCTATTCGCGCCATGTCTTCCGCGCGGCTACGGCCCGCCATAATGTACTGAATTATCTGATGATGTCTAACACCGCCTCCGGACCAGACAACAGACCGATCAACTTTGTCCAAAATCCGCGCGGGCTGGGAGATTTTCTCTATGCGCAGAGCGGGCACCAATTAGCGATCCGGTCAGGCGCAGGCGAAACCCCCACCAATGCCATCCTCGCGGCCTTTGATGAGCGATCCGAAAACCGCCAGCGCGAATATCTGCGCGATGCACTGGCCCAACTGGCCGCCCGGCAAGGCGTCGGGGATATTGGGCACGGGATGGACTCCAAGCTGCATACGATTATGGCATGCGATGATCCGTTCCGGCTGACGCTGCTGAGTGGGGTTGAACTAGTCCCGATTGATTATGTGGATGCTTATGATAAAAACCAGGCTGATTATCTCAAACTGGTCAAAGATGCGCGCCAGATCACGCATATCTTCCCGGCTGAAGTACGCGCCGTTGCGTACGAGGAGGCACTTCCGCTGCTCAAACAACAGCGGCGAATTTTGAACGATCAGGTATCGGTACTGTTCGAAGATGAAGATCGCTTCCGCCAATTCCTCTATCTGTTCGCCTACCGGATCGTGCGTCCGGTGGAAACCAGCTTTGGCGGCGAAAAGAAACATTTCTGGGCGCTGCAAATGCCATCCGCTGATCCGCGCCAGCGGGACGCTATCGAAGATTATATGCTCACCGAAGCCGATTACGATCCGTCGTTCCTCGACGCAGCGTTTACCTATGTGCTCATTCAAAAGGATGTGCGAACGCTGCGTAAGGGCGAAAACTGGATGATCGAACTGCCCAATGCGAACGAGGCCGCGAAGTATCTTGATAAAAAGCGCCGCGAAGTTGCCGCAAAACTCATTGACCGCGACGAATTGGCACTAGATGATCCCGATCTGCGCAAGTGGCTGGAAGCCTTTATGCCGCCTGTGGATGAAGAGGGGAATGAGATTCTGGACGATTGGACCGACCAGGACGAAGACGCTTTCCTTGATGTTGCGGAAATGGTCGTGCAACATGACGTGTTGAGCGGGCTGGCCTACGATTTGAAAGAACATCTCGGTGTGCGGATCGAAGACCTGAATGCCATGCGCCACGAACACGCAACCCACATGGGACATGACGAGTTGATCCGTAAGGAAGCTGAATACGATTTATTCTCGGTCGCGGTCATCGCGCTGCACAACCAGCTTGAAGTTCTGCGCCGCACCATTCGGACCCGTTACAACGAACACGTGGGTATTTCGGATTGGGGCGGTGTCACCGGTTCAGGACGAGGGGACCGGCGCTAGTTCCAGCTATCAATTTTCCCCATCCCAGAGCACCGGGATGGGGACCAGTACTAGACTTTTGAAGAAATATCATGTTTAGGGGGAGAGCATGCCCACCATAACCCGCCGCTGGCTGTTCGCACCGTGTGTGCTGCTGTTGGCAGCTTTACTTATTGTTCCTGCCCAGTTCCATCCAACGCACGCCCAAACAGGCGGCGATCCCATCACGGTCCAGGTGGATTACCAGAATACCACGATGGGAGGAGCCGATGTGATCGCTGTGGCCGGGAAAGATGTAGCAACGGTCACGATTACACTGAATGCCCCGGTTGATGCATGTCCTGCTGTCGAACGTAAAACGCCAGTCGATGTCGTGCTGGTGATCGATGTCTCGGCCAGCATGGACGAAGCGGCGGGCAGTGTATCCAAAATCGACGCAACCAAAGCGGCGGCACTGAGTTTCATCAGCCAACTGAATCTGGTCGGTGGAGAGGCAAGCGATCAAGCGGCGATTGTGGCCTACAGCGATGATGGGCAACTGGTTCAGGCATTGACTTCGGATCGCACACTGCTTGAAAGCGCCATTAACAGCCTCACCACGATTTCGGGCACGCAGCCGGAAAAAGGCATGACGTTGGCAATCGATCAATTGGCTGGCCCACTTCACAATGCGCTGGGGGGAGCGCTCCCTGTGATCATCCTGCTGTCGGACGGTAAGTTCGATGTGGGTCCAGTCGAAGATGAAGCTGAACGCGCGAAGGACATGCTGCCGCTCAACAACAAAATTGCAACGATTGGGTTGGGAGATGATGTTGATCAGGATGCGCTGCGGCAAGTTGCGGATCCTGGACTATCCTATTTTGCATCTGATGCGGCAACCTTGACGGATGTTTATAACACGATTGCGCTTGAAATTCAGACGTTTGTAAATGCCCAGAATTTGACCCTTACTTACACGTATGACCGCGATAATTACGAACTTCAGGATGGATCGATCCAGCCACCAGGCGCTTCATCGGTAGCAGGCAACCAAATTATATGGACGTGGAGCGAACTGAACGAAGGCGACACCACAACATTCAGCTTTGATGTGCGCGCTACGCATAACTCAACGGTTTCGGTTGGCAATCTTGGGATTACCTATACGCCCTGCGAACAGGAAGGCACAGTCTCACAAGCCAATTTCTCCGGCCCGATGATTACGGCGCAAATTCCGACGAATACGCCGGGGCCAACCATGACCCCCACCTCGACGATCACGCCGACGGCTACCGCGACAAGCACCCCCTTAGCGCCGAATGCGATCATGCCGGGACCAGACGGTGAGATTGACGCGCCGGGTGTTACATCGGATTACTGCCCCGATGGATGGTGGGATTGGGCACGCTGGGTGCTCGTGGGGCTGGCCCTGTTGATCGTTATCGTGATCCTGCTGCTGATGGCAAGGCGGCGCTTGGCGGATGGAAGTTTCGGCACACCGCGCGGATTTTTCTGTTTTCTGGTCCGGGCCGCGTTTCTGCTTTACCTCGTCTGGCTGCTGTGGTTGTTTACACCGGCGCTGTTTGGGTCGCAGTGCGAGTTACCGGAAAGCGTTTATTTCCGGCGGATGGACAGCG
>DATAMF010000080.1:0-12199 GCA_036260665.1 Aggregatilineaceae bacterium
TGATCAACGCGGAATTTGTGCTGGCTGCCGATCCCGATGTGATTTTGCTGGGCGGCTGGTTCGCCGATCAGGACGATCCGCTGGCGGCCTTCATGGCGGATGATGCCTTTAGCACGCTGCGCGCGGTGCAAAATGGGCGGGTGATTCCAATCAGCGATGCGCACATGACCAACGTCAGCCAGTATGTTGTGCGCGGCATCGAAGATGTGGCGCGGGCGCTGTATCCCGACGCTTTCCGGTAAGGAGGCACCAATGGGCGTGCTCACCGATTTACTTGTGGCGACAGAAGCGGATCTTGAAGCCATCGGCGAAATGGACTATCCGTTAGGCCAGTTCCCCGGCCTGGACGCGAAAGGACTCGATTGGGTGAGTTTTGCCACGCTTCAGGAACTCGTCACGGGGGAACCGTATGATGATGTGCTCAAGTTGTATGATCCCGTTTTGATCGTCTCCGACGATGGCCCCTGGATTTCCAAAATCCCGGCGAATCTCGTGGAGCGGTTGGCATCCCTCACCGAGACGGAGCGCCGAACCATTGGATCGCGCTGGGCGCAAACCGAGGAGTTGAAGCGCTGGTGGGCGGAAGAGGTCGTTCAGGATGTGCTCAAAGACATCTGCGATCTGGCGGTGCGCGTTATTTCCCAACCTGATCACGTGCTGCTGATGTGGATATGCACCTAGATAGCCTCCTCACTGCGGACACGATCCACTACACCCGCGACAGCCGCCCGATTCTGCGCGGGGTGTCGTTTGCTGTCCAGCCGGGGGAATTTGTTGGGCTGATCGGGCCAAACGGCGCGGGGAAATCGACCCTGCTCAAGGTGATCGGCGGGCTGTGGACGGGCGCGAAAGGCGAAATCCACCTGCTCGACAAACCGCTGCGCCGCTGTTCGCCGCGCCAGATCGCCCGCATCATCGCGCAGGTGCCGCAGATGACCGCGCTCGATTTTCCCTTCACCGTGCAGCAGATCGCGCTGATGGGCCGCAATCCGCACCTGGGGCGCTTCCAACTGGAAACCGCCCAGGATCGCGCGCTGGTCGATGAGGCGCTGCGCCGCACCGGGACGCTTGATCTCGCGGCGCGCCTGATCGGCACGTTGAGCGGCGGCGAACGCCAACGTGTGTTGATCGCCCGCGCATTAGCCCAGGAACCGCGCCTGCTGCTGCTGGACGAACCCACCGCCAACCTCGATATTCAGCATCAGATGAGCATTTTAGGATTAGTACGCGCGCTGGTGCGGCAGGATCAGCTTGGCGCGGTGGCGGCGGTGCATGATCTTGAACTGGCGGCGCGCTTCTGTGATCGGCTAGTGCTGCTGCACGAGGGAATCGTGCTGGCGGACGGAGCGCCGGAGGATGTGCTGTCGCCGGAGCATTTGCGCGCGGCGTATGGCGTCGAGGCGACCCCCTACCGCGACCCGGTGACGGGGCATCTGCGAATCGCAGTGCTAAGGGCCGATTAAAACAGGCACTGCTCTTTCCGATCCTCGTAAATCATTCTATTAACTCAAATCAGTCTTATAATAAAAATAACGCCGACACTCTCGCAGGGAAAGACACAAGGAGGTGTCGAAATGGTTTGGGGGGAAAAGACGTTTGATCGTGGGGATCGTGCTGGCGATCCTTGTTGTTTGGGTGGGCATCCCCACCATTCAAGGCCAGGATACATCCGGCTGGAAACTCGAATTTTCCTACTATCCAGACCCGATGATCGAGCAGGGCGCAGCAGGTGAATGGGATTCGGGATTTGTCTGGGCGGGGGACGTGTATTTCGCAGATGGCCTCTTTCACATGTTCTACCTGGGCGGTCTGGACTGGGACACCGGTGCAGTCGGTTATGCCACCTCAGAAGATGGGCTGCATTGGACGAAGTATGCAGGCAACCCCATTTTGACCCTCGATGAAGCTATCACCCCTTACGGCATAGATAATTTTGCAGTTTTACCCGACGGTGACGCCTGGATGATGTATCTTGCGCCGAAGGCTCAAATCCAATATTCACAGGGCGGGCATCAAATTCTGCGGGCCACCGCGACCAGTCCCACCGGCCCGTGGACGCTGGATGAAACCCCGCTGATCGAAAAAGGGGAACGTGGGAGCTACTGGGATTCGGCCTGGTTGCGTCCCTATGCGGCGCTGCACACGCCGGACGGGTATTTCCTCTACTATATTGGGTCCAAAGGCGGGATCGGGGTGGCGACTTCGCCCGATGGCCTGACCTGGACCAAATATGATAATCCTGATACCACCAGCGCCCTCTACAAAGCCAGCGATCCGATCCTGCTTATCAACCCGGCTGGTTGGGATGATTATTATGTCGATGATCCAACGGTTCGTTGGACCGAAAACGGGTATGAAATGTTCTATGATGCTTGGGGCGATCTCAACAACACAATGGCAATCGGCTATGCGACCAGTTCCGACGGCATCCACTGGACACGCTACGGCGACACATCGATTCTGCCGCCCCATGCGGAACACTACACGTATCCTGCTGCGATGGTCATGGTAGACGATACTTATTATTTGTACTATGCCACTGCGTCCTATGACGTGGCTGGAAACTGGACCGGGAACTTTGATACCCGGCTGATCACCGGGACGATCACCCGCGAATAAAGGGGAGCGGTAGCGGTGCGTTTCCACACCCTACCGCCAGCCTGCCTATTCCATTTTTTCGATCTTAAACACCACCGGGCGAATACCATCCGAGCAGCAGGCGATCATCGTATCCCGCGCATTCATCCATTTGAAGGTATCGTGCATATTCCCGCCGGAACGAAACATCACTATATATTTATAGATGTCATCCCAGGCCCATTCGCAGAAATTCGCGGGCCGGTCATACTCCGTAATGAATTCCTGGCCCACCTGAAACGCGGGGCACGGGCAAACCGATCCGCCCGCGTAACAGTAGGCTTCCGCCAACTCTGGATTTTCCATTTTCTTTAAGACGGTAATTTTGTACGGCATCTGTTTTCCTCTGTACATGAAATTGAATCTGCGAAACAGGCAGCTATTCTTCCTGCCGCCGGGGTTCGAGCGTCACAATCGCCTCAGACGTGGACATGTCCCACAATTTGACCGTTCCATCCCGACCAGAGGATGCCAGAAATTGACCGTCCCGGCTAAAGGCAAGTCCATCCAGTTGAAGATGCGACCCTAAAACAGTCATTTTCTCGTCGTGACTGTTCCATAACCTGATGTCACCGTTACTGGTTCCAAACACCAGCAGCGTTCCATCGGGGCTAAACGCTAAATCACCAAAGGCCCTCATTTCAGTGAAATGTCGCTCCGCAAGCGTAGGTAAATCCCACCAGTAGACGTCGCCCGACCACATAATCGCCCCCAGACGAGCACTGTCTGGGGAAAAAGTGATATTCCATATCCGATCATTGTACACCGGGAGGGGTATCGTCTGCTGCTGTTTGACATCCCAGAAAAAAATAATATCGAGAAATTGACTATTTTCCATGTTTTCGAAATCATGGTATGCGCCTGCAACCCATGCGCCATCCGCACTGATTCGTGTGATAAAAGGCGCGCTTTCCGCTACAGCAGATAACGTAACCGGGGGATCGCCCGATTCCAGATACCACACCTCCAGTGTCTCATCCAGGGTGGTCACTGCCGCTGCGCCTGTCCCACTGATTTGGAATGCCGTTGTCGAAATAACGCGGCGTTCGCCCGACTGAATATCGATAGCCTGGAGCGCGTTTAAGGTTGAGAAATACAGCTCGCTGCCGTCTATGTTGAAGGCCAGACTGCTGGCGGATTCCTCGGCCAGAAGCTGGAACGATCCACTCGTTGCATCATACAGCCAGATTCCGAACGCGGTAGCAATGGCGAGGCTGTGATTGTCAGGCGACCAGGCGAATTCAGCCATAGAACCCCGCCCAATCACCGCCGCTTGCGAAGCGTGTTCGGGTATGATCACTGTGACAGCCAGGAGCACCACGATAAAAGCCAGCTTGCGACACATCTTTTCCCCCTTAATCACTCGATTTTTAGCTTATCATAAGCGAGAGAGCAAAAGCAATAGAACTGCTGCTCCGTCCAAGTGACCCTCTGGACAAATCGTACAATTGCCATCTGCCATTTAAATAACTTAATATCTAACAAACCATCCAACGCCCGGACCCGCCATCCCGGAACGTAACCATTACAGCCGGTGGGTTTGTGACACTAGACCGAGTTGAGGAGATGATGGGGAATGTATGAATCGGTGGAACAGGTCGGGCAGGCATTAGCGGAACAACGGTATATCGCATCCGATGAGATTTCGACGGTGCTCTTTCTGGCCGAAAAACTAGGCAAACCCCTGCTGGCTGAAGGTCCGGCGGGCGTCGGTAAGACCGAACTCAGCAAAGCATGGGCAGCAGCCACCGGGCGCGAATTTGTGCGCTTGCAGTGTTACGAAGGGCTGGACGAAAGCAAGGCCCTCTATGAATGGGAATATGCCAAGCAGATGCTCTATACTCAGCTTCTGCGTGACAAACTCTCCTCGCTGCTGTCCGATGCCGATTCGCTGTCATCCGCCGCCGATAAACTGGCGAATGAGGAAGATGTATTTTTCTCGGAGCGCTTCCTGCTGGCCCGGCCTCTGCTGCGCGCCATCCAGAATGAGCGCCCTACGGTTCTGTTGATTGATGAAATAGATCGCGCCGACGCTGAATTTGAGGCGTTTTTGCTCGAAGTCTTGAGCGATTTTCAGGTGAGCATTCCCGAACTGGGCACAATTGTCGCCAAGCAGCGGCCTGTCGTCTTTCTGACCAGCAATAACACCCGCGAACTGAGCGAAGCGCTCAAGCGGCGCTGTCTGTATTTATATATCGGCTATCCCGACATCGAAGAAGAACTGCGTATTGTACAGTTAAAAGTGCCGGATCTGTCGCCCAAACTGGCGCGGCAGGTCGTGGAAACGGTGCAATCGCTGCGCCAGTTGGACCTCAAGAAGAATCCGAGCGTCAGTGAAACGCTGGACTGGGCGCGCGCGCTGGTGACGTTGAATGCCAGGTCGCTGGACCCGGAAATCCTGGAAAATACGCTGACGGTGCTGCTGAAGTACGAGGCCGATGTGGATCGCGCTAAACGAGCACTGAAGCGGCAGGGAGGCAATGGGAATGGAAGACCGTATCGTTAAATTCATTGCGGCTCTGCGGGCGGCAGGTGTGCGTGTGTCGGTGGCCGAAAGCGAAGACGCCTGGAAAGCCATCGGGCATATGGGCATCAAGGACCGTGACGCCTTCCGCTTGACGCTGCGTTCGACCCTGGTTAAGGATTTCGACTCGATCCCCAAGTTCGAGGAACTCTTTCCCTTATATTTCGGCGTAAATGCTCAGCCGATGATGAATCCACAGCAGGATTTGTCACCGGAAGAACAGCAGATGCTCCAGGACGCCATGCAGCAAATGAAAATGGATTTGCAGCAGCTTCTCAACTGGCTGTTGAGCGGCAACGGACCATCGCAGGACGAACTCGAAGAACTGGGCGAGCAGGCCGGATTAAACGATCCGAACATGACCTCGCAGTATCAGGCCAAACGCAGCGCGCGACGGATGCAGCAGCTTTTGGGCTGGGATCAACTGCAAGACCTGCTCGACCAACTATGGGAAATGCTGGCGCAGATGGGCATGGACCCTGACAGCATTGATCAATTGAAGCAGCAGGTGGAGGAAAACAAGGGCCGCCTGGACGATCAACTAGCCGAATTCGCGGGGCAGAAGATGCGCGATAACCGGGTAGAAGATAACCGCCAGCACAAGCCCATTCAGGAATTGATGGATCGCTCGTTTGGATCGCTCAGCCAGTCGGAAATGGAGACGCTGCGCGATGAAGTCCGGCGGCTGGCAGCCCGGTTGCGCAGCCGCGCGGCGCTGCGTCAGAAACGCGGCGCACAGGGCAAACTCGATCCCAAATCGACCATCCGCGCCAACCTCAAATATGACAGCGTGCCGTTTGAAATTCGCTTCAAACAGCGCCGCCTGAAGCCCAAGTTGGTCGCCATTCTGGATGTCAGCACGTCGATGCGCCCGGTAGCCGAATTTTTCCTGCGGATGGTCTACGAATTGCAGGATCAGGTTCAGAAAACGCGCAGTTTCGCGTTTATCGATCACATCGAGGATGTGACGCAAGACCTGCAAACGCTAAAAATTGATGAGGCTGTGACCGTCGTCCTGACGAGGCTGCCCTCCGGTTACTACAACACAGATTTAGGTACCAGTTTACGCCAATTCTGCGATCAGCATTTAGATGCTATCGACAGCCGCACGTCGGTGATCGTGCTGGGGGATGGGCGCAATAACTTTAATGATCCGGCGCTGGACGCCTTTAACAACATTGGCCGCCGCGCCCGCAAATTGATCTGGATGAATCCCGAATATCCGCAGCAGTGGGGCACGGGCGACAGTGATATGCTGTCCTATGCGCCGCTGTGCAGCGAAACCTATCAGGTGCGCAACCTTGCGCAGTTAACCGACGCCATCGACCGAATTCTTGTCTAGCGTCCCTTTGCCTCTTTTGGGGGCGCTCTCCCGCTGGCTGTCCGCGCGGCCAGTGGGAGTTTTTTTTAGCTTCGCCCATGCTAAACTGATAATGGAGGTTGCCGTATGAATAAATCAGGGTTGGGTATCGATGATCTGCTGCGCAACAAACGCAGTGATATTCTGCGGATCGTTCAGCAGCACGGTGCATCGAATGTGCGTGTATTTGGCTCTGTTGCACAGGGCACGGCACGACCAGACAGCGACATTGATCTGTTGGTCGATGGCCTGGAAAACTGCGCATGGGGTGGGGGAAGGTTGCTGCTTGATCTGGAAGAACTCCTGGGGCGGCGCGTTGATTTGGTGAGTGAGCAGGATTTACACTGGTTAATCCGCGACAAAGTGCTGCGCGAAGCGGTGCCACTATGAGCTTTGCGTACCGTCGCCGTCACACCCCCGCTAATTAAACATAATTCGTAAACACACCCCCCTGTTACCTCCATACTATTGTTACCCCGCAGCGGCCCTCTTATAATCGGGCCAATAGTCGTTCTCTGCGGTAAGGAATTTTCATGAAACACACCTTCACTGTAAAAAAATTACCAGCCGAACCCATTGTGCTCTGCCAGATGCTCCCCGACTACGACGCCAAACGCGATATAGACGACTCGGACTCGGCCCAGCGCGCCTTTTTGAGCCAAACCGATGAGCCATTATTTTTTATCACCGACGTTTCAAACGTCGCCATTGATTTCACCGACATTATGATGACCGCCAACCGGGGCGCGCGCGGCGATAACGCCCCCTGGCACCACCCCATGACACGCGAAAAGATTTTTGTGAGTCCGCTCCCCGCCGTCAAAATGGCGGCTGAGGGCCTGAATTCTCCCGCGTTTGGCATGGCGAATGTGAAAGTCTTCGCCACGCTGGATGAAGCGCTGACCTTCTGCCGCGAGCAGATCGCCATCCAAGCGAAATAAGGAAAGGGGCGGCTTGTGACCGACAAATTTACCATCACCCGGCTGCCATCCGAGCCAATTCTGCTCTGTCAGGTCGCCCCCTATTACAGCCCCAATCCCAACATGGAACAACTTGATGCAGCCGTATCGGCCATCCTGGATCGCGCCGACGAGTCTTTGTTTTGCGTCTCGGACCTCACCAATATCACGTTCGATGACAGTGATCTGTTGGTTACGGTTGCACGCAGCACCGTCGAGGAACAGGCGTTGTGGCGTCATCCGAAGCTGCGCAAGCTGGTTCTGGTTACATCCTTGCCCATCATCCACACGGCGCTGGATACCATCCAAGCACGGACCGCTGGCGGGCGGCACGTGGAGGTCTTTGAAACGCTGGACGAAGCGCTGGTCTACTGCCGCGCGCAGATCGCCGCCGATGCGTAGAGTCGCAAGTTGGGGGCACTGCATCAACCATGCCCCCATAAAACCCGCTATTTTGGTGTGAAGGTGCCGGTCAGCAGACACGCGCTGCCATCCGCCGCGAACGAATTGAACCCGCCCCAGAAGCTGCCGTCATCATTCACCCCTGTGACGGCCAACATCACGCCGGAACCATCCGTCCCAAAGGCCATATAGAAAAGCTGGCCGCCTTGTTCCGTCAGCAGATAACTCTGGTCCCCGCCTGCTATTGTTAATCCGCCATCCGCCAGCGCTACTGTCGCCTCGGTGAATGTGGGTAAGGTCGGCTCCAAGGCCGCCGGGCACTCGATCCCCGGAATCGCCGCCCACTCGACGGTATACTCGCCCGCCGCCGGATACACCGCTGGCGAGACTGCGCCGCTGTCCGATCCCGCGCTGCCGCTGCCAGGTTCCGGTTCCGAACCGGTCTGCGAGGTGGGGGTATCCGAATCGCCCGAATCAGGCGGCACCGCGCCGGGGCGCTCGTAGTCCTGACTGATATAACAGGTCTTACCATCGGATGTGGTGTAATTCCATGACAGCTTCGCCGTAATGCTGGCCGGATCGAGAGTCATGATCGTGCGCTGCCACACCGGGCTGTTCCGGCCATTGTCGAAGCTGTAATAGCCCTCGCTGTACCCGTCGGGATACACGATCTGCGTATCCACGCCGGTATCGATCTGCACGCTGCGATCCGGCTGCTGGAACAGGCGCAGTTCGTCAATATTGGGGGGGCGGTTGGTGTCGGTGCATTCCGCTTCGTCCTGAATATACGGCAGGCCCACCTTTTTATACGGTCCCTCCTCGACTACCGGCGGCTTCGGTGGAACCTGCCCGGCCTCTTCCGGTGTAGGCGACTTGGTCAGCCCACAGATCGAATCGTCCGCCGTGACGAGTTCCAGCACATAATCGCCGCTCTGCGTACACCCACCTTCCTCTTCGTTCACATAATGCACGATGATCGCGTCCGGCGCGACAACCTCATAGATCACCGTCGTTTTGGATCGGACACTGCCTGTGATGACCCCATTGGCATCTGAGAGCTGCTCGTAGGAATAATACCCTTCCTCCCCGTACATACTGCCCGACCCCAGCAGATACCCGTAAGGGCTGCCGTTCCACACAATGAACGGTGCGCCGTCGGCCAGATCGTAGCCGCACAAGGGATCGCCGGGATCCTTTTCTTCATCTTCATTGCCGCTGGGACCATCGTTATCGCCAGGCCGCCCGATACATGTGCCGGACGTGCTCATCTCAAAGGAATGCGCGCGCCAGTAGCCATTGACCGGGAGCATCTGGCTGGGCGCTGACAGTTCAATGATCTGGCTGATATGGCGCTTGGCGATGTTTTTGTATTTGACCTTCTTGTTCTGGTCAATATGCTGGTTCGCGCTCTTTTTTAACGTCTGGATCACGGCGCGCATCTGCTCAAAGGTGAGCGGTTCGCCCTGGATGTTCTGGTTCTCGACCCCATACTGTGCGACAGCCCCACTGATCGCCGCCACGCGCGGATCCAGAGCGGGATTTGTCACCGGGGCCGGTGCCGGGGATGATGCGTGCGTGCCATACAGATCAGCGCTTCCACTGACTGCCGCCGCCCGTGGATCGAGTCCATATTTGTCCGCTGCCCCGCTGACCGCCTGCGCGCGCGGATCAATCGGAATCGGCTGAATGTCGCCCCGGTACATGTCGCATTCATTCAGGTTCTGGACCAGCAGTTCACCGGGAATCGTGCCGGGGTCTTCATAAATCGTGAGCTGTTCAGTTTGGTTGATCTGGCCCACCACGCGTTCCACCTTATCGACCCAAGTGGCATTTTCCGGCGTCCCCCCGGCATATTGGGCCACGAGCATATCATAATCAACGACTTCCGTTTCAATCGCCGATCCCAGATTCTGCTCGACAGAACTCACCTGACCGTTGCCGCTCGGCAGATGATAAGTTGCCGCCACCTGATCAATCACGGCAGCCAGTGACTCCTCACCCTGGGGGAGGTCGCTGGCGGCGGTAGGCGCGCCAGGTGGAACGAGCGTCAGACACAACAAGACGACAAGTACAAACGTACGCATAGGCTTCTCCTGTTATCTTCAAAATTGGGCACCACGAAGGATGTCAGTTAATTTCTAATATAAGCATGATAGATATGGGGTGCCCAATCGACTTTTGAGCTGCCTACCATCAACGAAATTTAATGCAGCGCTAATCTCTTCCTTCTCAAATACTCCTTATTCTTTTAACATTTCTGTCTACAATCACCCTAGGGTTTTGATAAAAATAATATAGATTTCATGAAAAGCACTGGACATTACCTTAATTCTTTGCTAATGTTTAGAGAGGTGAGGAGGCAAGCAGTTGTGCCGCAACCCACCTCCTACATGCCGATGGGAAAACTATGACGAACGTTCAAAGCCAACAATGGCCTGTTATCGACCTGAATTTCCCCCAACCCACCTTAACGCTTCCCGATCACCTGCGCCGGAAAATCGAACGATTGTACACCTTTGAGGCGCTCGACTCGGCGCGTGCCGAAGCCTATCAGGTGCCCGATTTTCAATTGTCGCGGGATCGGTACATCATTTTGAGCGACGCCCATAAAGGTGACGGCCACCGCCAGGGGGATGATTTTCGACATAACGAGGCGCTGTACTGTGATGTGCTGCGCCATTATCTGAATCAGGATTATCGGCTGGTGTTGAATGGGGATAATGAAGAAGGCTGGAAATCGCCCTATTCCGCCATCATGGAACGCTACGCCAGCACGGCCTTCGCCGTCGAGCGCGAATTCGCCCGCCGGGGACCGTCGCACTACATCCGCATTTATGGCAACCACGACAGCGATCTCAGTGATCCGCGGATGGTCGAACGCCACCTGACTCCCGTCCTCGGTGAGTCGGTGCGAGTTCACGCGGGTATGTTATTGGGAAACCGCATTCTGATCGCACACGGGCACCAGGGCGACATCGACTCGGATCGCCGCGCCTGGCTCAGCCGCCGCGTAGTGCGTTACCTGTGGCGTCCTGTGCAGCGCGTGTTACATCTGCGCATCAACCACGCCGCCTGCCACTACGATTTCCACCGCCGCCGCGATCATTTCCTGCACAGTTGGGCGCAGTCCAACCGCATGTTATTGATCGCCGGGCACACCCACCGCCCGCTGTTTCACCCGCCGGACGAACTCGGCCCAGCCTACGACGAGCCGATCATCACGCCGCATTACGTGAACGATGGCTGCTGCGTGCATACCGATGGCCTGACCGGGGTAGAAATTGACCAGGGCGAAATGCGCTTGATCCGCTGGCATGCAGGGAAAACCGAACCCACCAAAACCGTGTATCAGCGTACAGACTTAGAGGCGATGTTGGCGCGCGTCTAGCCCATCATACACACTCGTTCGCTGCCGATGCCGCTGATCACGCAGCGCTCTTTCGCGTTGTTTAACAGCCGCTGCGTCCAGTTCACCACGCCGCCGTCCGCCAGTTCGAGCCACTCGCCGGGTGCTTCCGCCGCGTACACGTGGAAGCACACATGGTCATAATAGCCGCGCCCCGTCTCACGATCATCATCAAACGCGCAGTCTACACCGGGAAATTCGTCTTGCAGCGGGGCCACAAGCTGCTCGGTCAGCAGCGCCCGGTGATCTTCCGTTCCAAAATCCGTCAGCGCCACGCGCAGCGGCAGCCCCAGGAAAGTCTGAAGCGCCCGCACATAAAACCCGATATGCTGCCGCAGTGCCGCCAGTTCAAACCGCAGCGCCCCCTGGTATTGGCCCGCGCTGCACAGCGTAAACACGCTGAAATGGGGCACCATCCGGGGATTGTCCGGATCATAATTCTGCGTCCGTAACAAGCGGTGACTCGCCGCGCGCTGCACCACGTCTTTCGACTTTGGATTTTTCCGCAGCAGCGCCCGCCGTTCGCGCGCACATTCCAGCGCCAGCACATTGCTCGAATCGGAGATCACCTCGCTGTTGCGGATCGTGACCAGCGACCAGTTCTGATCCACCGCCGCCACGGCGGAATTCGTCCCCAGCGGGCAGACCGGCGCAAGCGTCACCGCGCGAAATTCCGGCGGCAGCGCGGCAAAAGCGGCCTGTTCCCATTCCAGCAGGCGCTGCGGGGCTACGGTGGACGGTTTCACAAACCGGTTGGACTCGTAGCTGGACAACACATCCGCCGGGGTGAGCCGCTGCGCGCGTTGGCGGTACACGTCCAGCAGCAGCGATTGTAAATCGGTGGGCGTCAGCCGTTCGGCCAGCAGCGCCGCCAGCCCCGGAATCCCGATTTCGTGCTCAATTCGTTCGAT
>DATAMF010000224.1:0-6371 GCA_036260665.1 Aggregatilineaceae bacterium
CATTTCGGGTGGCAGTGCCACGTATTGGATGCTCACATTGTCGATCCACAGCCCGCCTGTCACCGGCTCGTCTTCCACCAACTGCATCCCCGCCAGCACGCGGAACCGGAGCTGTACGACCTGTCCGCGATAGTTCGTCAGATCCACAATATGCTGTTCCCACTCGTCTTCTTCCAGTCCGATCTGCTGGTCCACCATCACCCATTTTTCGCCGCCGTCGAGCGTCACATCCACGGCGATCAGATCGCTGATCGGCAGGTCGCCGTGCTGCCGGAACATCAACTGCGCCGTGAGTGCCCCGCTCAGATTCAGATACAGCGAATAGGTGAGCGAACTGATTGTGCTGCGTTCCGCCCCATCCAGATACCACCCGCCGCCCTCGTAGGCGGTTTCGGTGTCATATGCCCACGCCCCGCTGGGTGTCCAGTTGGCATCCGTATCGAATGTATCGGCAAATGGCAATCCCATCACCATCAGATCATCGCTGGGGGTGACAACCATGGTCGGAACAGGGGTTTGATCCTGTGCTTCGGAGGTGGGCGACATCGACGCGCCCACTATTCCCACCAGCAGCAGGAGGATGAGTAGAGAAGGGACTAATCGTGACATGGGCTGCATTGTATCATGATTAGCGCCGTGAAGTAAACGACCTCACAGTAATCGCCTGGCGTTTGCCGGTGCGCTAGGGTGGGGCAATTCACGAATTACCCCCTACAACGTTTGTAGCTTCAGGGTTTATGCCAGGGTTGCCTGCCAGCGCAGCAGTTGGTGAAGGTCAGCCCCCGCGCCGCCGCACACTATCACCAGCACGGACGTATAGGGCGTGATCACATCCGCGCGGCGGTAGAGCAGCGCCAGCGATGCACCACAGGCCGGTTCAACGATCACGCGCTGGTCTGTAGCAAAGTTCAGGCAGGCATCAACGGCTTCCGCATCACTGACCACTACCGGGATCGTCGGGTGCTGTTCCGCGAGTTCAAAGGCGCGGGCTGCGACGGTGCGTGCTCCCAGTGTTGTCGCAATCGACGTGATTTCTGGCAGGGTAACACGTTTTCCGGCAGCCAGCGACGCCGCCAATGAGTCTGCCCCGTGAGTTTCAGCGGCCAATACGGGCACATCGGTCCACCCGTGCCGCTGCATGCCTTCCACGACACCACAGAACAGCCCGCCGCCACCAACCGACACAATCACGGCCTCCGGGCGTGTGGGACACTGCCCGATTGTTTCATCGATCACGGTGGCGTTGCCCTGCCAGATCACGGGGTGGTCAAAGGGGGGAATATAAGCCCCGCCTACCTCATGCGCGAGCTGCTGCGCGAAAGTATCGGTTTCATCCCATGCCGCCCCGTGTACGATCAGTTCCGCACCCTCAGCCGTGATGCGCGCGCGGGCCATCGGCGAGGTACTCTCCGGTACGGCGACGGTCACGCGTACACCCAACTGTCGTCCGGCATAGGCGGCGGCATACCCGGCGTTGCCACCCGACGAGGCCACCAGGCGCGTCACACCCCGGTTGACCGCTTCCTGACACAGCGCGCCGATCCCGCGTATCTTGAACGATCCAATGGGTTGGTAGCATTCCATTTTGAGGTAAATACGTTTGTTTAAGCGGGCGTTGAGCGTCGGATTTTCATAGAGCGGCGTATGGATATGCAAGGGGGTGGCTGTCATAGGGTCGATCTCCGGGTGATTGAGGGAACGCAGCGTCAAGCCTAACGCCTCTCCAGGGGCTTGTCAACGCCAATGGACCTATCCAACGTGTGCTCCATCACCGCGAGAGGATCAACTGCTGCGCCAGCCATTTTTCCGTTTCGCGTGGAGATCGCAGCCGGATCACCGTCAGATGCGAGTAGCGTTCCAGCGCCACCGGCCATTCGCGGCGGTGCCGCCGGTAGCCTTTGAACAGCCACACAAACAGCGAATCCCGGCTCAAAAACTGTGCTTTCCAGGTTTCACGGTTGCCATTCCATAATTCCTCCCGGTGGACGACGCGCCTCAATGTCCGCCGCATCAGCCGCCAGAAATGCACCCGCAGCGGATAATCCAGCCAGATCAGCAGTTCCGCCCGCGCCCACACCAGGTCGCGCACGCGGTGGTTATTCCCATCGATCACCCACTGTTCCCCGGCGATAGCCTCCGCCACTCGCGCCCGGAATACGGCTGTTTCTGCCTGTTTCCAGTCCGGTTCCCAGAACAGCGCATCCAGTTCGATATGCGGCCTGTCCAACCGCTGCGCCAGCGTGCGGGCTAAGGTTGTTTTGCCCGACCCCGTGTTGCCAATGATCACAATTCGCGCCATTTGTTGAAGCATCGTCCTTAGTAATCCCTATACGGATTAATGCAAGATGAATAAGCAATATTCGCTATATGGCAC
Organism: Aggregatilineaceae bacterium; assembly: GCA_036260665.1. Classification (GTDB taxonomy): domain Bacteria; phylum Chloroflexota; class Anaerolineae; order Aggregatilineales; family Aggregatilineaceae; genus DATAMF01. The sequence goes on from DATAMF010000224.1 coordinate 2,375, forward strand.
TAACAATTGTTGTCCGGTCTTCGTATAATCTTCCTAATTGCGAATAAGTTGCAGTAGGATGATAAAAATTCATGCTCGCTACGCTTGTTACCCACCTGAAGTCACACGCCCCATTCAACACATCGCTCAAAAACTGCGCGCCGGGCCAGGACTGCGACGAGTGCCCCAACCAGGATATGCAGGCGGATGTTCTGCCGCTTTGTCTGGTCAAACAGGGGCAGGCCGCTCGTATCGTGAGAGTAGACCAGGAACCCCGTCTGCGCAAACGGTTGGCCGATCTCGGTCTGGCGGCGGGCATGGATGTGCGTGTGCTGCGCGCCTCGGTGAACGCCGGGCCGATGATCCTCGCCGTGCGCTGTGATACCCGGCTGGCGGTGGGGTGGGCAATGGCGAGGCGGATCGAGGTCGAACTCGCATAAATGGCCGATTATCGTATTGCATTGGCGGGTAATCCTAACGCGGGCAAAAGCACCATTTTTAATGCCCTGACCGGCGGGCGGCAGTATGTCGGCAACTGGCCCGGCAAAACCATCGAACTCAAAGAGGGTCAGTTCAGCGTCGCGGATACCACCATCCACGTGATCGATCTTCCCGGCACCTACAGCCTGACCGCCTTTTCCGCTGAGGAAAAGATCACCCGCGATTATCTTGTCCATGACTGCCCCGATGCGGTGGTTGCGGTGGCCGATGCGGGCAACCTGGAACGCAACTTATATCTCGTCGCCCAGTTGATCGAGTTGGGTGTGCCGCTGCTGGTGGTGCTGAACATGACCGATATGGCCGAAGCGCGCGGCCTATGCATTGACCATGCCTATCTCGCCGAAAAATTAGGTGTTCCCGTCCTCTCCACCGTCGCCACCCAGGGACGCGGGCTGGATATTCTAAAAACCAACATTCTCGACCTGATTCAGGGGCGCGCGCCGCTTAACCATGCTGCACCCCGGCACGAAATGATCACCTGCGCCAAATGCCGCTCATAGGATAACCATGCTGTTGACGTTGAACTCACCTCTGATTCAATATGATGCTGCCATCGAAGACCGGATCGCCCGTATCCAATCCTTGATTGAAGCCCATCCCGATCTTCGCGCCGCTTATAATCCCCGCTGGCTGGCGCTTTCGCTGCTCGAAGGCGATGCCGATCTTGCGGATCGTATCCATCAGACTCCCGGCGGCGCGGCTGTTCTCGCTGAAGTCCAGCAGATCACCGCCGCATCACACGCCGATTTAGGCGAAGACCTCGACACCCTGATCGCGGATCGCCGCTACCGGTTTATTGCCGACCTTGTGCGCGAGACGGTCAGCCGCCCGCCCAGCGCCAATTTCACCCGCTCCGATCAGATTGATCGTTTTGCCACCCATCCCCTTTTAGGCATTCCGCTGTTTCTCGTGCTGATCTGGATCGTCTTCCAGGTTACGGCGAATGTTTCCGGCATTTTTGTCGATTGGGTTGATACCGTGATCACCGGCCCCATTTCGCGCTGGGCCGCCGCCTTGTTCGGCGGGATCGGTCTGGGCGGCACGTGGATCGAATCGCTGGTGATCGACGGCGTGATCGCGGGCGCGGGCGGCCTGTTGGCCTTTATCCCCGTGCTGCTGTTTTTATACTTTTTCCTGGCGCTGCTCGAAGACTCCGGTTATATGGCCCGCGCCGCCTTCGTGATGGATCGTTCGATGCAGCGCGTCGGCCTGCATGGTAAAAGTTTTCTGCCGCTGCTGGTCGGTTTTGGCTGCTCCGTCCCCGGCATCTACGCCACCCGCACCCTGGAAGACCCCCGTGATCGCATTCTGACCGGGCTGCTCGTGCCGTTTATGAGCTGTGCCGCCCGCCTGCCGGTTTATGTGCTGATTGGCGCGGCCTTTTTCGGCACCCACAGCGGCAATCTGATTTTCGCCATGTATCTGCTGGGCATTTTTGTCGCGGTTCTCTCCGGCTTTTTATTCCGCCGCACCCTGTTTAAGCTGTCCGAACATCCCGCCCTGGTGATGGAACTCCCGCCCTACCGCCGCCCCACCTGGACTGTGATCCGCCGTCAGGTTTGGGAGCGCACGATGGGTTTTGTCACCCACGTCTGGACGATCATCATGTTCGCCTCGATAGTCGTCTGGATTCTGCTCAATCTTCCGCGTCAGGATGGCCGCGCCCCGGCGTTGCAGGACAGCCTGTTTAGTGATGTCAGCCGCACGTTGGCCCCGGCTTTTGCCCCCGCCGGATTTGGTACCTGGGAAGCGTCCGGCTCGATTGTGACCGGGTTGGTTGCCAAAGAAGTCGTGGTCAGCACTATGTCCCAGGTTTATGAAGTTGAGGAAGAAACCGCTTCCGCCGGAGAAGAAGAACCCCCAACCTTTGTCGAAGACGTGCAGGATATTGTCGTGGGTTTCGGTACGGCGCTGCTCGACACCGCCAAAGCGACGATCAGCCTGCTCCCCGGCGTGAATCTGATGGGCGACGCAGGCGACGATCAGAACAGCGCGCTGCAAGCCGCCCTGCGCGACCATTTCACCCCGCTGCAAGCCGTCGCGTTTTCGATTTTTGTGCTGCTCTACACGCCCTGTATGGCGACGGTGGGCGCGCTGCGTCACGAGTTCGGCACGCGCTGGATGTGGTTCAGTGTGGCTTATATGTTTGGCATCGCGTGGCTGGCTGCTGTTATTGTCTATCAAATCGGCAGTTTATTCGGACTCGCGTAAACCATGCAAATCATCCCCTTTTCTCCCGATCTCATTCCCCAGGCGGCGGAACTCCTCGCCCAGCGCCACCAGCGCGATCGCGCGGCGCTGCCCGATCTGCCGCCCCGTTTTGAAGACCCCGCCCACGCCTGCACCGCCCTTGAAGCCGCCATGCAGAAGCCGCATTTTTCAGGGGTGGCCGCGCTGCGTAATGGTCATCTGGCCGCCTATCTGCTCGGTGACATGGTGCTGGATGCGTTGTGGGGCCGTTCCGCCTGGATTCGTCCTGTGGGCCTCGGTCTGGCCGCTGATCAAAGTGGCGAACTGCTGCGCCATCTTTATGCCGAACTCGGCGCGCGGTGGGTGGCGGCGGGGTGTTTCGCCCATTTCGCCGTGATCCCGGTGGCCGATCCCGGCCTGGTTCATCTCTGGTTTTCGCTCAGTTTTGGCATCGAACAGGTGCATGCCCTGCTCAACCTGACATCGTTCGACCTGGACGCCTCCGCGCCCACCCTGCCGCCCGGCATCGAGATTCGCCGTGCCGTTCCCGCTGATAGTCCGCTGCTGGCCGAGTTTTCCGACGTAATCTGGCGGCACCAGATCGAAGCGCCCGTCTGGGGCATCCATCTCCCCGAATCCGACGAGCGCGACGGCTGGGCCGAATTGCCCGACGATCCCGGCGCGCTGGTATGGCTGGCCTTCCAGGGCCGGGAACTGGTTGGCACGCAGGGTTATTGGCCCGCCGAACCTCCCCCCGATAACCTGCTGATTCCTGATCACGCCGCCCATATGTCCGTCGCGGGCACCCGCCCATCCCATCGCGGCCAGGGCATCACCCGCGCCCTGACCCAGCACGGCCTCGCGCAGGCCAAAATCAACGGCTACCAGTATGTTGAAACCGACTGGCGCAGCACCAATCTGTTAGCCTCACAGGTTTGGCCGCGCCAGGGCTTCCGCCCGGTGGCCTATCGTCTCGTCCGCCGCATCGATCCCCGCATTACCTGGGCCAGAGGCTGATCCAACCATGACCACCACCTTACGCCGTGTGCTGCAAGCCTTCGAAGAAGCCCAGTGTACCGTTCGCCTGGACCTTCTCAGCCGCCAACTGAATCTTGACCCCGCCACCCTGGACAGCATGATTCAACATTGGGTGCGCAAAGGCCAGATTCAGGAAGTTGAAGATATGCCGGACAACTGCGACACCTGCCATGTGAGCGGTTGCCCGTTCATCCTGAAAATGCCCAAACGCTACACCCTTGTCCATCCTACAACCGCAGCCGCCACGTCGGATATGATATGACTTCGTGTAGTCATCAAAAACTGTATT
>DATAMF010000226.1:0-5093 GCA_036260665.1 Aggregatilineaceae bacterium
CAGAACGCCTAATTCCAGCAATGTCTGCGCGGAGATGCTGACCGATGTCGCCGCCAACACGACGCCGACAAAAATCGACATTTCGAGCGAATGATCAAAAGCCGCCGTGATCGGAATGGCGATAGCCACGGGAAGGACAGCTCCCAGAACACCACCCCATATAGCTACTTTTTTGACGGCGAGCAGTTCCTTTAATTGAACTTCGAGGCCGACAGTGAACATCAAAAACAGCACGCCGAGTTCGGCCAGATACATAATCACGGTGTCGAGTTGTTCCGGATCGCTGAACACTGACCAGTGGAAAAAATCGAGCAGACTTGGCCCTAAAATAATGCCCGCGAGCAGCTTACCAAAGACGCGTGGTTGTCCAATCGCGCGCGCCGCTGCCCCGCCGATTTGCGCGACCACCAGAATGATGCCAAGAGCCAGGAACAGTTCGACGACGCTGTTTTCCACCGCTATACCCTTCCCACCAAATCGATTAAGCTAGCTGAGAGTATAGCGGTTCTCGGAGCGGAAAATTGTAAAAACGGTGTTAAATCGCCTTCACATCCAGCGAAAATTCCTGTTTGTAGCCGAAACGCCGCTCGTTATCGAGCCAGCGCATCCACCGGGGACGCAGGACATAGACCACATTGGACTCGATCAGTTCAGCAAAACGATCCGTGACAAAGGGGAATTTGGCTTTATAGACTTCCAAAGCATGCTGGTGTTCGTCGGCATCGTGAACAACTTCGGCTTCCCCTTCGATTTGCAGTCCCTTGATTCCGGCCCAGTTCCAGGTTTGCTCGTAGATGGTAGCGGCGACATTGTGCCAACCGGTGATGTTTTTGCTGTGGCGGCTGTCAGCATCGGAAATCCAATAGAGGTTAAATTGATCGTCGCTGGCAAAAAAGAGGGCGGCGACTTGGGGCCGCCCATCGGATTCACCTACCGTCGCCACGGCAAGGGTGGAATGGGCGGTCAGAAAATCACGCAAGACCGGGCGCATGTCGTCGGGGAGCAGGGGGATTTCAGCCATGATTGCCTCGCAGACCAAGCCATTCAAAATACAGATCGTTTTCGATTCCCAGACGGAGCAAAATACGCCCGACTGTTCCATTAATCAGCGCATCAATGGTTTGGGGTTTGCTATAGAAGGCAGGCACAGGCGGCATAATGATCGCGCCGGTTTCTGCCGCCTGGACCATCAGGCGCAGGTGGCCGAGATGCAGCGGTGTTTCGCGCACGACCAGCAGCAGCGGACGACCTTCCTTGAGCTGGACATCAGCGGCACGGGCCAGCAGATCACTGGCGTTGCTGTTGGCAACTGCCGACAGACTCTTGATACTGCACGGCGCGATGACCATACCGAGCGTCGAAAACGATCCGCTGGCGATGCTTGCGCCGACGTTTTGCGGCTTGTGAGCGACATCGGCGAGCGCTTCCACGTCGCTCACTTTCCACTCGGTTTCCTGGGCGATGGTTACTTTAGCGGCGTCAGTCAGCACCAGATGGGTTTCGATGGACGCGTCCTGGCGAAGGACTTCAAGTAAGCGGATGCCATAGATTACGCCGCTGGCACCTGAGATGCCGATAATGAGACGTTTGGGCATAGAGCGAGTCAATCATCCACACCGATCATGACGTTGGACGCTTTGATGATCGCGTAGGCTTGTTTGCCTACGGCCAGCTCCAGACTCATGGCAGATTCTTTGGTAATGATAGAGACGATCTGCGCGCCGCCGGGAAGTTCAAGCAGGACTTCGGTGTTGACGGCCCCATGCGTGACTTTGACGACGGTTCCCTTGATTACATTCCGAGCGCTGATTTTCATGATTTAATCCCCCAATGAACGGCCATTGTATTGAACATAAAGTGTTTATATTGTACATCGACTAAACCCGCCGCACGCATCAACGCGGCGAGTTCTTCCGCCGTTTTGAAGCCAAGTGTACTTTCGGGGAGATACTTGTAGGCGGCGGCGTCTCCGCTGATCAAACGCCCCAGCGTCGGAATCACGAATTTCAGGTGAAACTGGATGAACGGACGCAGCAGGTTGTGCGGCGGCGGGGTCGTGTCCAGGGTAACGAGCCGCCCGCCGGGTTTGAGGACGCGAAGCTGTTCGCGCAGCGCGCCGGAAATGTCGTTCACATTGCGGAACAGGTAGCCGCTGGTCACGGCATCGAAAGTTTGATCGGCATAGGGGAGCGCCAATGTATCGGCGGCCTGCCACGCGAGCGCGTCCGCCTCCTGGCGCTGTTGGCCGACGCGCATCATAGGCAGCGTGAAATCGGCGGCGATAATGTTCAGGCCGGATACCTGCCGCCGCGCCTCGAATGCGATGTCGCCCGTTCCGGTAGCGATGTCGAGCAGCCAGTCACCGGGGCGAAGCTGCGCCTGCCGCACGACAAAACGCCGCCAGCGTCGATCCTGCCCGAAGGTCATCAGGCGATTCATGAGGTCGTAGCGGCCCGCGATGCGCCCGAACATGTTTTGAATGGTCACGCCATGATCCATACGGTTAACTCTCGATGGGCCAGGTGCCTGCGGCCTGGCGCAGAATGGCAAATTCTCCGATATGGTAGGCGTTGTGATCCGCGACGAGCAGCACCTCACGCAGAATCGTATACCCGGAGGCGTGGGGCAGATCGGCGAAAAAGTCGGTATTGGGGTCGAGCACAATAGCTTCGACGGCCTTCAGATCGGCACGGAAGTCGTTAATGGTCTGGTTCCAGCGCACGGGATCGGCTTCTTCGCCGGGACGCGGCCAATAGTCGTCGGGCCATTTGAGCGGGATGTAATTCAGGTTACGCGTAAAATCCAGAATGTCCCGTTGGGCGATGCGGATGTGTTCCAGCAGGTGCCAGAATGAATAGGAGACGTTTGGCGGGCGCGTGTTGATCTGTTCCAGCGGAAAGTTCGCTACAACATCATCAAACGACATATGCGCGTTACCGCCGCGCAGCAGCGCGAGCAGTTGATCACGGAGAACTTTATCGTCCATTGAAATTTCCTTTCAGGGATTATGCTTCGCCGGCGTGACGCCAGCGGCCTACAATCCGCTCCAGAATATCCACGATGCTGTAGAGCGCCAAACCAAGCAGTGACATCGCCAGAATCCCGGCGTACATTTCCTCGAAGCGCAGGCGCTGCCATGTTTTTGTGACGATATAGTAACCCAATCCCTCTTTGGTCGCGTACTGTTCGGCGATGAAAAGCACGGCGATTGCAGTGCCAATAGAAATCCGCAGGGCGGTGAGGACAGCGGGCAGCGAGGCGGGTAAATAGACGTAACGAAACAGGGCGCGCCGTCCTGCTCCCAGTGAACGCACTGATTGGATCAATTCCGGGCGGATGCTGGCGGCTTCGTCCCGCACAACAACCAGAATCTGAAAAAACAGGATAAGCGAGATCAGAAAGATTTTTGACTTTTCTTCGACACCCAACACGGCCAGGATCACGGGCAGAAAAACGATCTTGGGGATCGGATGCACCAGCGCGATCAGTGGGCCGAAAATGCGGTTGAGAACGCGGATCTGTCCGAGGCCGAGGCCGACGGGAGTCGCTACCAATACTGCGACGACAATCGCCTTGAGCACGCGCTCCGTGCTGGCGATCAGGTGGTCATAGAGCGGGCCGCGCATCTCTTCGACAAAAACGGGCCACACCTGCCAGGGGTAGGGCATGATGTTGAACGGCATTTTGTCACGGTCTAGGTAGTAGCGATCCAGATAGTAGGCCAGCGCGATCCAGCACAGCAGAAAGATGCCGATAGCCAGCGCGAAATTCAGGAAGCGCTTGAGCAGATCGCGGGCAATCTGGCGGACATGGTGCGCCGCCGGATCGAGTGTGACTTCGGCGGTTAGACGTTCAGGCCGAGAGACAGGCGTAGTTCGTTGCATTTTTCCAAAAATATCCGTGTGCTGCGATAACTGGGCGAACCCGAAGCGGGATTATCCACGATAACCGGTTGGGTGTTAGGCGGCGGCTGCAAGACCAGAATCTTCTTGCCTAAAATAGCCGCTTCTTCGATGGCGTGCGTCACGATCACGCTGGTGAGACTCATTTCGGCCTGCAACTGCAAAATCAGGTTTTGCAGGTCTTCGCGGGTGGGTGCATCCAGGCTGCTGAAGGGTTCATCCATCAGCAGCAGATCGGGGTTGAGCGCCAAGGTGCGCGCTATCGCGGTACGCTGACGCTGGCCGCCGGAGATCGCGCCGGGAAACTTGTGGCGCTGGTCGTGAATGTTCAGGCGACGGAGCCACTGTTCGACCATTTGGCGCGCCTGCCCGCGCGAGGGGATCGGCTCGGAGCGGGGGGCGTGTTTGCCGTCCGCGCCGTAAAAACGCCGCACGCGCAGCCCCAGCGCGACATTATCCCAAACCGTCGCCCAGGGTAGCAGGCCGAAATCCTGCAAGATCAGTCCGGTTTCGGGGCGAGGGCGGCGGATGAGCGTATCGCCTACGTGGATCGTGCCGCTGGTCGCGCGGCGCAACCCGGCCAACAGCATCAGCAGGGTGGTTTTCCCGCCGCCGGACGCCCCGATGATTGACCACGTTTCGCCGCGCTGCACCTGCCAGTTGAAATGGTCAAAGACGGGCGTGCTGCGCGGGCCGTAGCGGAAGGTGAGATCGTCCAGGGCGATCATGGTGGTGGTGTGAGCGAGTGTCATGGAATACCCCACAGGTGGATGGTGCCATCGGCACCGCCATAGGCGAGAAGTGTGCCGTCGGGGCTGAAAACAACGCTAAAAACACTATCATGAAAGCTATTCAGGATCGCAACTGTTTTTTGGCTCTCAACATCCCATATCCATACATCTCGGTCGATATGCTCACGAGGCTCACGCATACACCCGGCAAGCAGTGTTCCTTCAGGATTAAAGGCAAACTGTGCGATTGTGGCGTTGTACGGTGCGTCCACTGCATCCATCCATTTGATAGGCTCTGTCTGTGTTTCGGGAGACCAGAGATACAGCGAGGAAGTATATGTAGGACTGGTGGTGTGAGCACCTAGAGCTAATAAATCTCCATTTCTGTTCACCGACAACGCATTCATCGACTCAGTGGTATTGGGGTTCTCCCATTGACTGAGTATTTCACCTGTTTTAG
>DATAMF010000228.1:0-2444 GCA_036260665.1 Aggregatilineaceae bacterium
TTGGGGTGCTTTTTTGTATACGGCTAGCTAACAGAATGGATTGATACATTATCGAGGTTATAGCCTTTGCATACGTGGGAAAATCGTAGAGATGTGACAAATATTTATAGCGAAACTTCGCAAATAGAAGTTATATACTAACTATTATGTTAAATAATAATACTAAGTAGTCCCCACATAAAGCCAGGGATCACCGCGCTATTTTGGATCAGGGAATGATTATTGTTCGTGTTGCAGCACAGGAAGTGGCCTCCACCGGTGGAAGTGAGAGGCTGTGATGATCGTGCATCTTCAATTGCTCATGATGCAACAGGCTCATGATCTTTGTCGTAATAGATGATTGTTGTAATTGACATCAAAAAGGCCAGATTAAAGCCATATCGAAAGAAAATCGTAACAACAATAAGATACACAAAAGGCTTGACAGACCTCATGGTATAACGGTTTTATGCTCACATCCATTTTAGCCACCAAGCTTTATACCCTCTCACCTCGGCCTATAGTAGTTTTCCGCTTCCGCATGGTCGAGCATCTCTAGTTATTAACCGCAGATATTTCCATGCGGTTTCTGAAATTTAAGACGAGTATCTGCTTATGTTGCGGGCACGGTTGCCCGATGGCACCCTGTCGTATGCCGATTTCATAACCGAATTTCCGGTAGTCCAAACCCTGATCCGTCACTGGCGCTCCGTAGGTCTGGGCGCGACGACTTGTCGCCAACTGCTGGACAGCGCCCCTCGCTCTGACTTTTCACGGCGCGGCCCGGTGTGAAACCCGCCAATAACAGTGCCGAACACGCGTTGCGCCGTCCTGTCCTCTGGCGGCGTACTTCGCAGGACACCCAATCGGACATGGACAGTCTTTTCGTCGAGAGCACCCTTACCGTAGTCGAAACCTGTGCCAGTAGCACCTTCCTGTTCTTGATTTCCTGCATCAGGTGTTGATGGCTTACCGTGCTAGTCAACTGACCTCCTCTCTGATCCGCTCCCTACCCTGAAGACCACTGAACACATACGTATTAGCCCCTGTTCAAGTCCTGGTAGACCTGTTCCAGTTGTGCCGCGACCTGTGCCCAGGTGTAGTGTTGCTGCACCAGGGTAAAAGCGCGCTGCCCCATTTGTTCCCGCCGCCGCGCATCGCCCAGCAGCAGTGTCAGCGCCTCAGCCAGCGCGCCGGTGTCCCGCTCGACGACCAGCCCGGCCCCAGCGTCCACCACTTCAGGGAAGTTGCAGCCGGGCGTCAGCAGGACGGGCAGCTTGCAGATCATCGCTTCCAGCACGGCCATCGAGAAGCCCTCCCCGATGGCAGGCAGCGCGAAGAGATCGGCGGCGGCCAATGCCGCCAGCTTGTCGCTGCCGGTAAGCAGTCCCGTGAAAATGACCTGTTCCGCGATCTGATGTTCGACCACCTGTGCCCGCAGCCCAGCCAGCATGCCCTCGTCCGGCCCGACGATCAGCAGGCGCGCATCGGGATTCTGCCGTGCAGCCTGTGCGAAGGCGGGGATGAGCAACTGCACGCCTTTGCGCGCCTGAAGCCGCCCCAGGTACAGCACCACCGGCCCCGTGCCCAGCTTCCACCGCTCGCGGAAAGATCCGCCGTCGGGGAGCATGGCGAAGTCTTCCAGATGCACGCCATTGGGCACGATACTGATCTGCTCCTCACGCAGCGGAACGCCCCGCCCTGACCAGATCGTGCGGGCATCGGCGGCTTCATTCTGCGTGAGGGCGATTATCTGAGTAAAGCGGGGCAGCATCCGGTGTCCGAGCAAGCGATCCCATGTCTTTTTGATAATCGGGCGGCCTGTATCGTAGGGCAGCGTGCCATGCGGCGAGACAACGACGGGCACGCCAAGCTGATTGGCTACGGGGAGCGCCAGCCAGTTTTCCACCGTGCGAACTTCGTGACAATGCACCACTCCGATCCGGTGTTCGCTGATCAGACGGCGGACTGTATCCTGCATTCCAGCCGGCGTCGAGAGGTTCACTTTGCCGCGCAGCCAGTTGCTCCGGTTGCGGACGCGGATCACTTGCACCCCATCGATCACTTCCCGGTAGATCGGCGTACGCTCGGTGGGGCTGAGGGTGTCGGTGGTGAGCACATAGACCTGATGCCCCGCTGCTGCCAGGGCGCGTGTTAAATCCGTCGCGGCTCGCACTGATCCCCCATAGGCCCAGGCAGGCGCATAATAAGGAATAATATGGAGAAGATTCATGAGAAAGTACCCGAAAAATCGTCTGAGTCCGCTGCGCGATGTATATTACATCCGCACGGTTTCATCCACAAGCCACGGAAGACTGATGACTGAGCCACTTATTCTCGCGATTGATAACGGTACCCAGAGTGTGCGCGCCCTGTTGTTCGACCCACGAGGTAATTTAGTTGCCAGGTCGCATGTGCCGATCCAGCCCTATTTTTCGGAACATCCCGGCTGGGCCGAGCAGCAT
>DATAMF010000230.1:0-6342 GCA_036260665.1 Aggregatilineaceae bacterium
ACCTGTACCTGCCCCTCATACCCGCATATCTCCGCCGCTGCCAATAATGTTCCATCCGGGCTGAACGCGATGTCGTCAACCTCTCCATCGTGGCGATCTTTTAACTCAGGGGCATAAAAGCCATCCATCCCCACGTGCGTATAGTTGCAAAAGTAATCCCCTTCTTCATCCACACACCCCCCGAAAGCCAGCATATCTCCATCAGGGCTGTAGGCAAGACTGGATAATCGAAAACTTGGAAGATCATAATAATCAAGAAAGTAGACGACTCCGTTGATACTATCGCCTATCCACCACTTTTGGATCAACTGTTCCGCCTGACTTGCCACTAACTCATGCCCATCAGGAGCAAACGCCAGGTCAGCAATATCGTCTAGGGTTGCTTTCCATGCCGCTTGCTCCACCCAACTTTCCGTATCCCAAAAGTGCAGCAGCCCTCCGTTGTAATAGTCTGCGGCGGCTAATAGACTTCCATCCGGGCTAAATTCGAGGGCTTTTTCCGGCGTGTTATTAAACCCGTCCAAAATCAAATCATGGTCGTAGGTCGTTGTGTTCCACAGCCGTACAACGTTATCCGAACCCACCATTGTGAGCAGCGTGCCATCCGGGCTAAAGGCTAATTCCTGAACGCGTGCATCATCGAACGTTTTCCAATGTTCGCCTGTTGCCACATCCCACAACTTCATCAGCCCATCTTTTGCCCCCGAAACCAATGTTTTTCCATCCGGGCTGAAAGCTAAGCTGTAGATTTCGCAGGAAAGCGCGGCCTCATAAAATGTGCCCGATAAATATTCGCATGCATGCCCCTTCCATGTTTTTACGATTTCGCCTGTGCGGGCATCCAGCAGCAAGATAGTTCCATCCTCGCGCCCCACAGCCAAAAGCGAGTTATCATAACTGTAGGCTAATTTATCAATAGTATTCGGCGCAGCAATCGACTCGATCAGGATTTCGTATTGCCGCAAAAGTTCGCCCAACTGCGCATCCCAAACCTGAACCTGCCCGTCAATAGTGCCTAAAACAAAAGTTTTCCCGTCCGGGCTGTAAATCACATCGGTGATCCAATCATTTAAAGTAGCTATCTTGGCCCCGGTCTGTACATCCCATAAACCGGGCGCTTCCTTCGCTCCATCCGTTACCAACCGGGTGCCATCCGGGCTAAATGCCACATGGAGCCGCCCGCCATAAGGATGAATGGGAACATCAATGGTCTGGCGCAGCTCCTCCGTTTGCACATTCCATACTTGCACAATGCCTGTGTTGCTGCGGAGTGCCAACAGCGACCCATCGCCGTTATAAGCAAGGCTGCTAATCCACCCGCTGTGACTATCCAGCAATCGAGGCGGAAGCGTAAAATCAGATCGATCATAAAGCCACACACCCAACGATCCGCCAACAGCCAGTTGTTTGCCATCTGGTGACCACGCCGCCGCGCTCACTTGCCCCTGCCCAAACCGCGCCAATTCCACAACTGTAGAGGCGTTTGCCGCCGTAATAGCGGGTCGCGCGCTTTGAGCATGGGCCGGAAATGCGCCAAATACAATCAGAATCACGAAAAGCCGCATAAACGGTCTCATAAAAAATATCTCCTTTGCCCTTTATTGTTAGCTTTTCGGTGGGTTCACGCGCGACGGCTTTTACACGTCTGCCCTACGGCTGGTAGGCGTTATATACGGTTGTAGGATTAGGCACCGTTGGGGTGCAGCATCCGGTTCACTGCCGACGCCAACTGCTGCATCGGGACCGGCTTGGTGAAAAAATCGCGCGCCCCTAAATCTTGCACCGCGCGGCGGTATTGATCGTTCGCGGAAATCACCAGCACGGGGATCTGCTTCAGGCGGCTGTCATTCTGGGTGAACTCCAACACGCGGATGCCGGGGGTATCCGGCATATTCATATCGAGGATGATCAAATCAAAGCTGGAATTGGTGAGATGCAGCAGCGCCTGGGTAGCACTTCGCGCGGCGGTCACGTCATACCCCTGTCGGGCTAAAAACATATCATACAAATATTGCAGATCGCTGTCGTCTTCCACTACCAGAATGCGCGGCATAGCCTATCCCCCCTTTTTAGCTAAGTGTAGCGCACCCCGCATCTAAATAGCATAAAATTGATGTGAAAAACACGTAACAAACGGTCCACACCGTCGCACCCAGTTCCCGCGCCACGCTGAACACTTCCTCCCGCATACTGAGTCCGCGCCCCGTAGCCTGCGCCGGGCTGGGCCACACCGTCACGCCCTGATCCCGGAACATCCAGTTAGCCCGCCACAGATGAAAATCATCCGTCACCAGCACCGCGTCATCCCAGCCGTAGGTGTCCATCACACGCGCGCACGCCTCAGCATTCTCCCAGGTATTATGGCTGCTGGCTTCGAGCACAATCGCCTCAGCGGGCACACCGCGCCGTTCGGCATCGTCCGCGCACTGCCGCGCCTCCGACACCCCCTCACGGACCATCACCCCGCCCGCGCACAAAATATAAGGCGCATACCCCGCCTCATACAGCTTGACCGCGTGCTGCACCCGCCGCTCAATCGCGGGTCGTGATCCCCCCAGCACCACAATCACATCCGCCGGACGCGCCCGATCGGTCGCCCCATACGCCACAATCACGCCCGCCAGCGCCGCCAGCCCCATGATCAGGATCACCCCGGCGGCCAACATCAGCCGCCCGATATACCTTCTCAATAGGGAAATGCCTCTAGGAATGCTTGCAGCACCTCAAGACTGCCCGGCGTCCGCACGACAAACAGCCATTCATAATGGACCCACACCGCCATATGTCCGCCCTGCCGGTCCTGCGCCACGCCCAGCACCACCGTATGGGCTTCATAGTTGGGCTGAGTCAATATAGTTTGCACCGCCGGCGCGTCGAGCATCCACCGCAGGTTTTCCACCGCCTGATCGAACGTCTCGAAGTGATAGGTGTTCACCACCACCGCCTCGCCGTTCGCCGTTCCATAGGTCGCCTGCACGCCCCCCATTTGGGCCGTCGTCACGTTTCCGCTTTCGCTCTCGCGGTTAAAATTCCCCACCGTGATCGGCGCTTCAAACTCAAACGGATCCCCGCTTGGTTCCGGCTTCCCCCGCGCGCTCGTCGCCCGGATCACCGGAGTCGCCACCGTTCCGCCGTTCGCTGGTTTGTCCGATTTTTCTTCTTTCCCGCCGCACGCCGCCAACAAGATAATCAGAAGAGTCCCTATCAAAAGTATTTTTTTCATCCCAACCTCCGCCCACACTTTTAACACTGCCTGGATTTCCACGCAAGCAAAAAACTCATAAAAATTTATTCCTACGCTTTCCAGGGATGCCGCGCCGCTTTTCTCCCCGTCCTGCTTGCCGCGCCCGTTTTTTCCCCTCTCCAAGGATTTTGGAGAGGGGTCAGGGGTGAGGTAGGAGCCTTTCTCCCCGTCCTGCCTGCGGGAAGGGGCCGGGGGTAGGGTCCGTAGGGGCAATTCACGAATTGCCCCTCATGCATTGCCCCGCCCAATCTCCGCCACCCGCCGCGCCGAAAGCCCCCTTTCTCTACGATAGTGGGGAAAGGGGGTTGGGGGATAGGGGTTAATTCGTGGAAAACACGTCCCACACACCAGAGCTAACGAGGGAACGCAACCACCAACCGAAACCCGATGTCGCCGTCCCCGCCGGGCCGGAAATTCTCGTAGCGGGAGGCACAGCGAGCGAAGTATACGCCGCCGTTCCAACCGCCGCCCCGCACCACACGCATGTCGCCACTGTCCGGCCCACTGGGGTCCACAACCCCATCCGCCAATGTCGCATAATAAGCACCATCATACCAATCCGCCACCCACTCCCCCACGTTCCCGCTCATATCCAGCGCGCCTGCCCACGACACCCCATCAGGATAACTCCCCACTATCGACGTATTTTTAACACACCAATTACCACCTATCCAGACATTCGCCAACTCACACGTCGCCTCGTCCTCGTCCCAGGGATAGGTCCACCCTTCCGGCCCCCGTGCCGCATACTCCCACTGCGCCTCGGTCGGTAAATTTCCGCCGACCCACTCCGCATAGGTCTTCGCCTGCTCCCAATCCACATAAACCACTGGATGCTCAGCATAATTGAGATCATCATAATAGCTAGTTTTACCGGGCAGCGTACACACCCCCGCTTCCACACACCGTCGGTACTGCGCATTTGTCACTTCCGTCTCCCCGATCCAGTAATCGGTCAGACACACCCGGTGTGCAGGTCGTTCGTTCTCTAACCAAGCCCGATCACAGTCCCCCACTCCAAGATCTATCTCACATTGCTGGAAAGCAGTCTCAATCTCTTCATCCGTGCTCCCCATCTCAAAACACCCCGCCGGAACATACACCATCGGCACCCCATTGATCTCCTGCTCAATCGGCGTCCAATCCTCGTTTGCCGCCCCCACCGGAATAAATGTCGCCGTCGGCATAATTGTCGGTGCCGCTGTCGCCCCTGTTGTCGGCGTGTTCGATGGTTCACTTGCCGGTGCATTTGTCGCTGTGGGCGTCTCCGGCGTACTTGACGGCCTCTCCGTCGGCGTTAGAGTCGTCTGTGTCGCCTGTGGTGTCCCCACCGTCGTCTGCGTCGCCCACACCGCCACCTGCGTCAGCGCAATCGCATCCCGATCCAGCGTCGCGTTAGGCGTTTTGTCTTTGCCATCATCCCCGCCCCAATTATTCAAAATCACCACGCCCGCCCCGATCAGAATCAGCGCCACCACTGCCACCACTGCCGCATACACCCGCGACGACCTCGCCGCTTCTTTGCGTGGTAACGGCGCAGCACCCCACGGATCCTCACCCGGCACCACTTTTCCCAACCCAAAATGCATCCGATCCGGCAGCCTTGACGGGACACCCGCCCGCATGTCTTCAAACTGAATATCCGCCAGCCGTCCCCATTGCTCCCCTTGCATCAGAACCGGGAAGATCGGCTTGTTCAGCTTTTCCGCATAGAGTATTTCCCGCTCCACCCACCGCGATCCCCTGGCATTGTTCGACATAATGACAATGAACGCCGCGCAGGTATAAATATTATTCTCGATGGTCGGCCACCATTGTTCGCTCGGAACAAGATCGCTTTCATCCATCCACACATCAAAACGCGCCGCCTCCAACAACCGCTTGAGTCGGCGCGCAAAATCAATATCTTTTTTGCTGTAGCTGATAAAAATATGGTTCATCGGGCTTTCCGTCAGTACGCTGTGATAGGGGTCGCCTCCCCAGTATAGAACATACCGCGCTAACATCCAACCGTATTTCTCCCCTCTCCAACGATTTTGGAGAGGGGCCGGGGGTGAGGTCCTTCCCCCACATTCACCATCCGAGTTAGTCACTGAAATTAGTCATCCGATGGTGATGACAAGTTCGAACATCTGTGCTACGATGAGATTGCGCCCGTTGCGCGATCTTTAACAACGCGTTTTCGCGGCGCAGTTCGTTGCACCTACACCAATTGGGGTTGAACGCGAGCGCCTGAAACGGTATAAGCGGGAGTTGAAAACAGAATCCTGGACTGTTTACTGATAGCCCAATCGGATTTGACGGCAGATAAAATAGGAGCAGCTCGATGAAATCAGAAAATTCTAACCTGAAGCGGATGGATAACATCGGCATCGTGGTCGAATCACTCGATGAGACCATCGCTTTTTTCGCCGAGCTTGGCCTGACACTCGAAGGGCGCGCCATGGTCGAAGGAGAATGGGCCGGGCGTGTGACCGGGCTGGGCAACCAGCGTGTTGAGATCGCCATGATGGTCACCCCCGACGGCCACAGTCGGCTCGAGCTTTCGCGCTTTCTCGCCCCGCCTGTTGTCGCCGATCATCGAAATGCCCCGGTCAATGCACTCGGATACCTGCGTATCATGTTCGCGGTAGAGGACATCGACGACACACTCGCCAGGCTCCGCCAACACGGTACACAGCTTGTCGGTGAAGTGGTTCAGTACGAGGACTCGTATCGACTTTGTTATATCCGTGGCCCCGAAGGACTTCTCATCGGGCTGGCCCAAGAAATGTGACGTACTGAATCTGGAAGCCACTACCGTTTTTTCCCGTGGCGCGTCGAATAGCACCTTTAAAACTCAAGACTCCTGACTTTTTGCCAGAAAGTAGGACTTCCTGCCAGGATCTCGCCCTTTTTCAGACCATTCTTCCCTCAAACCATCAACGAAGGGGGGGCGGGGGTACAAATCTGTATACAAGAGCAGTCGCACTTTTAAAACTCAGGACTCAAAGGGGGGGTCAGAAAATCGACCAAGTTTTACACCCCCCCCCACTTTGCAGAACTTCCCAGGTTCAAAACGCCAAAAGCGGGGGGGGGGGGGGGGATCAATCCGAAGA
>DATAMF010000235.1:0-1564 GCA_036260665.1 Aggregatilineaceae bacterium
TCGACACCCGCGCCGGAATATGGCTGCAACTCGGCCAGATCGACGCCGGGCGACAGTTTGACCGCCAGCGCGTCAAACCGCCAGCGGTTGATAATGTCCAGCGGCGGGATGTAGTCGCGCACGGAAAACACGCGGCGTTCACCCACACGGCGAGCCGGATCAAAAAACGCGGCGGGCACATCTCGAAACGGCAGCGGATCGAACAGATCGGCGTGCAGCAGCTCGGCATGAAGATCGTAGGCGGCCAGATTCAGGCGGGCCATCTGAAGCCGCGAGGCGTCACGGTCCACACCGATCAGCGGGGCCACCGCCGCCAGCGCCAATGAATCGCCGCCGACGCCGCAGCCCAAATCCGCGATCCGGTCATACCCCGCAAAACGCGCCGCGCACCACCGGCTGATCAGTTCGCCGCTGGACTGTTCGAGCGCGTCGGGCGTAAAAAACATAGTGTCTGCGCGGGTAAATTTATCGGCGGCGCGCTGGCGCAGGCGGGCCAGCGTCAAAGCCTCGCCCGCCTGCTCCGGTGACATTGTGCGACGCAGTGTGGTGAGCAGTGTCAGGGTGTTCGAGGCGCGGAGATCGGCAGCGGCTAAATCGTGAAGCAGCGCGCGGCCAGCGGTAGAGGTAAAAAATGGAAGGTTCATAAGGGAAAATGCAGGGGCGCACATGCCACCCCTGCCACTGAGTACAAGCGCAGATTATTCTTCGGCAGCCGCGCGGATCAGCCGCAAAAATTCCTGCCATTCTTCACGGGAGAAGTACAGCGAACCCCAATCCAGTTCGACTTCGACAGCGCCTTCGTCATCGTCTTCGATGGGTTCTTCCGCTGCCTGATTGATGAGTTCGACAAATTCATCCCATTCTTCTTCGAAGAAATGGACCGTCACCTGACCGAGTTCCAGGTGATAGGTGAGTTCCTCGTCGGGTTCGTCCGCTAACCAGATCGAGTAGTTGTCGGTTTCGGCCAGGGTTTCGACAGGGATTTCATCATGATCGTTCATGGTAAAGAGTCTCCTTTTGAGTGGATGGGGTTCTACCTACCATTTTCCTCGTTCGATTCGAAATTGTCCAGTGCCTGTAGGACTTCGGCCAACGCGACCAGACTCGCGCCGCTGTGCGCCTGATCGTCCAAGCCGTCTACCGCAAAACGACGTTCCAGCGCGTTGCGCTCAAAGGCAGGCGACTGGAATACGTCTACCAGTTGGCGGGCAATGTCATCACGACGGGCGGAATCCCAGCCGAGCGCCATTTTCGTCCAGAACAAACGATACCCCGCGTCGATCCGCTCCGCGCTGAGTGGTTCGGGTGGTGGCGCGGCGGGCGGGTTTTCGCTAAGCCATAAGCGGCGGAGAATATCCACCATATTGAATGCTCCTCCCAGACCTTCACATTAGGGAGATTATAGGAAAAATAAATACACCCTGCCTTATCGGACCGGCGGAAGTGCTTCGGTGCGAACCTCGGCATGTTGGGTCAAACGAATGTCGCGCGCGTAGAGGGCGGTTTCGCCTTCCCAGGGACGGTGATAACCTGCCGATTCGAACGCCGCGCTCAGATCGGGCTG
>DATAMF010000236.1:0-5880 GCA_036260665.1 Aggregatilineaceae bacterium
ATACAATTAAACAATATATTGGAGCCGGTTGGTGGAAACACGATCTCGACGCAGCCGAACAGCTCATGCTGGATGCCGGCATGCAGAAGAAAGACGGCAAGTGGGCGATGCCTGACGGCTCGGACTTCAAAGTGCCGCTGATGAGCATGAGTGAATCAAACCCGACCATGAACCGGGCGGCGGCCATGATCGTCGAGAACTGGGATGCCTTCGGCATCGATACGACCCTCGATGCGCAGGCTAACCCCTGGCCCATCATGGGCAGCGGTGAGTATACTGCCAACCTGGCCTGGACAATCGAGACCTGGGGCGGTCATCCCGACCTGTTCTTCTTCCTGAATTCCTGGCACTCAAAGTTCTACGTAGCGAGCGGCGAATCTGCTGTTGGTACCAACAGCATGCGCTGGAAGAGCCCCGAACTCGACCGGATCATTGAAGAAATCCAGAAGATTTCCTTCGACGACCCGAAGGGTGTCGAACTGGGACAGGAGTACTGCAAGCTCGCCGTCCAGGAAATGCCCATTACCCCGCTCATGGCGTATAACGTCTTTACGACTATGGATACGACCTACTTCACCGGGTATCCTTCTATCGATGATCCCTATACGGATCCGGTGCCGAACTGGGGCAATACCAAGTATATGTTCGTCAAGATCAAGCCCAAGACGTCATAGCTTTACCGTGCCGACCATTGGGTTGGTGCTAAGGAATTGAATGCAGCAGTTCAGGCAAGCCAGCAGTACTAACGTGTAATTCCTCCACTGCGGTTGTCTTTACCGGCAATCGCGGTGGAGGTTTTTTACAAAGGAAATAACCCTATGCGAAAATTTATCCTTAGGTATTTGATTCCGCGAATCATCCAGTACCTGACGCTCATTTTTGTCGGAATCACGATCACTTTTATCATTCCCAGGCTTGCTCCCACTGACCCGGTAGAAGCGCAGGTTTCCGTGATGATCGCCAGGGGGAACTCTCTCGATCCTGGATCCATCGAAGCAATGCGCGCCGCGCTGACCGACCTGTACGGGCTGTCAGGCAGTCCAGTCGAACAGTATTTCACATTTTGGGGGCGTCTGTTGCAGGGTGATCTTGGCCCTTCACTCAGTAATTTCCCGACCCCGGTGTCCAAGATGATTGGACAGGCCTTGCCATATACCCTCAGGTTGTTGATCCCGGCGGTGCTTATTTCGTTTATATTTGGCAACTTTCTCGGGGCCTTGTCCAGCTATTATCCTGAAAACAAAGCATTGAATGTAATCGAAGTGCTGGGCCAGGCCGTCCGCTCGATTCCGTACTACATCGTAGCCATCGTTCTGCTCGTGGTGTTTTCATATTTCATCCCCATTTTCCCATTCAGTGGGGCCTACCCAATCGGGACTCGTCCTGATTGGTCCTCTCCTGAGTTTATCTTGAAATACCTCAAGCATGCTGTACTCCCGGCTGCTACCCTGGTGCTGGTCGGGTTTGGAGGCTGGTTTGTCGGCATGAAATCCCTTACTTCCAATATTATCTCTGAAGACTATGTGGTCTATGCTGAAACCGCCGGACTGAAGAAGAATAAGATTCTCACCCAATACATTATGCGTACCGCCATGCTGCCGCAGCTCACCGCCCTGGCCATGGTGCTTGGAACGGTCTTCAGTGGTGCACTCATCATGGAGGTCGTATTTGGTTACCCTGGAATTGGTAGCTTAGCCATAAGAGCAATCTACAGTAACGATTACTCAATGATCATGGGCATCACCATTTATTCGATCATCGGAGTTGCTACCGCCGTTTTCATCATGGACTTACTCTATCCGCTATTCGACCCGCGGGTACGCTATCAATAGGAGAGGAACTATGCTCAAAATTTTGCGCGATCTCCTCAGATACGATGGCCGCTTTCGTCTCGCCATCCTTTTGCTGGGAGGCGTGGTGACGATGATTGTGTTATCCTACGACTCCCCCTATGATCCGGGCAAGTCCTTTGTGGTGCCGTGGGACCTGCCTCCATCGCGCGAACACCTTTTCGGCACCACCTCCCGGGGACAAGACCTCTTCTGGTGGTTGACCTTTGCCGTGCGCAATTCACTGTTCCTGGGGGTGGTGACCGCGCTTATCTCGCGTGTAATTTCTGTCCTGGTCGGTTTGACCGCCGGATACTGGGGTGGGTGGATAGACAAGGTGCTGATGGCGATCAGCGACACCTTTGTGGTTTTGCCCCTGCTTCCCATCCTGATCTTGCTGAGTTTCTTGCTGCGCGAAAGCATGAACCTGTTAAACCTTGCGATTATCCTGGGGCTTTTCGGCTGGTCGTTTGACGCCCGCCTGATTCGCTCGCAGGTGTTGAGCTTACGAGAGCGCTCGTTCACACGCACCGCAGTCTATTCTGGAACCAACGGATTTTGGATCACGATCCACGAGCACCTTCCCTTCGTGCTGCCAATCGTGTTTGCTACCACCCTCAACAATATACTGTGGTCAATCGGAATGGAAGTCACTTTGAGTGTTCTTGGGCTTTCGGATTTGACTATTCCTACCCTTGGAACTGCTCTCTTTTGGGCTAACCAGCATGGGGCATTGGTAGCAGGAATATGGTGGTGGATCACCGCACCGGCTCTGGTGACAGTTGTCCTGTTCGTCGGCTTGTACTTGCTTTTTACGAGCATCAACGAGTACATCGATCCGCGTACCCGCTTGCGCTTGATCGGAGGATAATCGTGACCCTATTAAGCGTGCAAAACCTCCGTGCATATTACCAGACTCGGGCCTATGGAATCTCCCGGACTGTTCGAGCGGTAGATGGAGTTTCTTTTGACCTCTTTCCAAATGAGATTTATGGTGTAGCAGGCGAATCGAGCTGCGGCAAAACCACCCTGATCAAAGTAATTTCGGGAAATATCAAACCTCCACTAAAGGTTCTTGAAGGAAGCGTTAACTACACCTTTGGTGAGCGGAAAGTTGATATGCTGCACATATCGCAGGATGCACTCCGTCGAGACATCCGCTGGAAGGAAATCTCATATGTGATGCAGGGCTCGATGAGTGTCCTCAACCCGGTGCGCAAGGTCATTAAGACCTTCCAGGATATTGTTTATACACACGAGCACATTACGAATAAGAAGAGATTCCTTGAAAAAACACGCGAGCACATCAATCGGCTGGGACTTCCGACCGATGTGCTCAATGCTTATCCGCACCAACTCTCTGGCGGCATGCGCCAGCGTGTAGCAATCGCCCTGGCAACTGTGTTCCAGCCTGCCCTGATTATTGCGGACGAGCCCACTACGGCCCTGGACGTTGTTGTGCAGCGCGGTGTCCTGCAAATGATCAAAGATATCCAGGCCATGAGCAGCAATACGGTTCTCCTGGTAACCCATGACATGGCAGTGCATGCCAATGTAGCTGATCGGGTGATGATTATGTACGCGGGCCGGATTGCCGAAGAAGCGCCAACTGAGAGTATCTTCAATGCACCACTCCATCCATATACGCAGCACTTGATCAGCTCTCTGCCAGTAATCGGCGACAGATCGACTAAAGCGAGCCTGAAAGGCACACCGCCAAACCTTGCCGATCCTCCAAGCGGCTGCCGATTCCACCCCCGTTGCCCCTATGTAATGGATGTGTGCCGGACCGTGATACCTGATTTAGTCCTGGTTAAAGAGCGTCATCGCGTGGCCTGCCACCTGATCAAGGAGAACTCTCTATGAGTGGAAACAAAAAATTGCTGGATATTCAGCACGTGACGGTCGAATTTCATATTGGTGGATTAGTGGGGGGCACACTCCTCACGGCGGTTAATGATGTTTCCTTCTCCCTGGAGAGTGATAAACCAGAGATATTTACCCTCGCCGGTGAAAGTGGCAGTGGCAAAACGACACTTTCTCGCTTGCTGCTGCGCGATCTTGCACCAACAAGAGGCAAAGTGCTGTTTGAAGGCCGTGATCTGTCAACCATCCACAGACGATCCGAGTTCAATCAGTTTATAAAGAAAGTCCAACCCGTTTTCCAGAACCCATTTGAGACCTTTAGCCCCCTGCGGCGGGTGGATGCCTACCTGTTCGATACAGCCAGGAACTTTGGGATGGCGTCAAACCGTCGGGATGCGGCCCAGCTTGTAGATGAAGCTCTCCGCAATGTGGGGTTGTCACTGGATGAAGTGAGGCTGCGCTATCCACACGAACTATCTGGTGGTCAGATCCAACGCGTGTCGGTAGCGCGGGCGCTGATCTCAAAACCCAGGCTAATCCTTGCCGACGAGCCCGTCTCGATGGTCGATGCGTCTCTGCGTATGGAGATCGTGAACCTGTTCCAGAAGCTGCGAGACGAACAACAAGTGAGCGTCATTTACATCACGCATGATCTGGCGACTGCTTACTACATCAGTGACCGGATTGGAATCATGCTGCGCGGATATATTGTTGAATCGGGACCCGTTGAGGATGTCCTGGAACGGCCCGCCCATCCGTATACCCAGTTGTTGAAGGAATCGGTTCCTGAGCCCGCCCCGGTGAAACGCGAGTCCTGGGCTAAACATATTGCGCTTGGAGCAACCGAAGTTAAAGAATACGGGAGAATCGGGTGCAAGTTTGCAGGCCGCTGTCCCCACGTGATGGACGTTTGCCGCGAGGCTGATCCACCGGATTTCCAGGTTGGCCAGCAGACGGTGAAGTGCTACCTATATTCGGAACACGTCGAGAAAGTTGCAGCTAAAGCGCACGCCGACGATCCTTCCGCTGGGGAATAAATTCAAGACGTCCTTATACTCTTAAGCTGTCCGCGCTGCCTATTCCTTGACCGAGCCTTGAAGTAGCGCCGTGATACCTGCCACTGGAACAGCACAAAGAGTACCAGTGTAGGCAGCACAATCAGAATCGTGCCAGCGCACAGCAGAGGAACATCGGTTGCGTAATGACCGGTACTCCCAAAAAACTCCATAGCTAAGTAAATTGAACCACGATCACTCAGGAGATTTGTTTCAGAATATACCCAGATTTGTCCCAAACCGTTAGCTACTAGCCGGAGAACCTGCCCATGTAAAGTTGGCTGAATGGGTTGACCCTACGACCAGTGGATACTCATTTATTGGAGAGCCCTTTGCATATGTAAAATGAGGCTGGGGGTTGTAGAGTGGCGGAAGTGTGAGTGAGTTCAAATTTCGCGTAAAATGTTCTTTGCACACAGGTGCCCCATCGATGTTTTCAAAAACCTAAATTTCCAGATTGGTGATACATGCGTTTTTTACGGGATGAGGTCAACTTACTTACGTGTCGGTTGGCAGTAATCGGAAAGGAATAAATTTTACGATGCTTCTGGCACGCCTGACACTTCAGATATTGAATGTCGTGATCTTCCCCCCATAGCCCACGACAGCGTGAACCTGATCATCGGTTATACCAAAGTAAACACAGGCTGGATTCAGACAGGCGTATCCTTGCGTCGTTAGTCGCATCTTGGCTCCGCGTCGACTTTGCTGCTCCTGCTACGGTTACACCTCCCGATTCACGCGAGCTACTTCGAGCTTCACCCCTGCTTGACAGTGCGGACAGACGTGCGGTGATTTGGGATGCTAGTGGTGTGGTAGCCGATCCTTGGTCTGCTTCCACTAGCGTCCCCGGCTGACCTGCCACCAATACCGGATTACTAAAACAATGAGACAGACGATGAGAAGATTTTCAATGGTCACAGTTTCGATTTATTCTTGGAGCATATGACTTGACAGGTTCAATTCACCCTCGGCATCTTACTTGATACCCTTGCCCTGTCAAGTCTGGAATTGTCCATCATTCCCACGCAGAGTACTGGGATATACCCAAGGCTCAACCTTATTAAGTACTATATTTGAGGAAAATGGCTTCAAAATTCGGGTGTCTCGTGTTCTTTTACTGCTGCGGG
>DATAMF010000237.1:0-21384 GCA_036260665.1 Aggregatilineaceae bacterium
TCGTCGATCTCATAGATGCACTTGTTGAGATACAGCGATTCGTTGGCGGGCAGGTCCCACCACAATTGATTTTTCTGGCCCATGACAATCGCAAACTGCATCTTGAATGCTTTTTTGCGTTCCCAGGGCGTATAGCCGATCACGGATGCTGCGCCGCTGGTCGGGTGTAAAATGCCGGACAGCATTTTGAGGGTGGTGGTTTTTCCGGCTCCGTTGGGACCGAGAAAGCCGACCATTTCGCCCGCTTCGATCTCAAAGGAAATATCGCTGACCGCCGATTTGGTCAGCTTTTGGCGGACGAACAGATTTTTGAGCGAATTTTTGAGGCCGAGTTCTTTTTTGTAATAGTCGAATGACTTCGACAGGCCGCTAACCTGAATAATCATGAAGTGCTCCTGATGAGCGTGGACAGACAAAACCAACGGCGGGGTATTGTAGCGCAGCGAGGGGAGTTTGGGCTATGTTGTAGCGTGGGTTATTGGATAGTTGCTGCTTATTTCTTTGGATTTGTGAACCGACTCATATCGGTATCTTCAGTCCACTTGCTGCCGTCTGGAAGGATGCATTCTCCTAACTTGGCTTTCTGTAGGTCGGCTGTCCATAGGTTGGCTTCCCGTAGATCAGCTTCCTGTAGATTGGCTACCAGTAGGTTGGCTCCCGCTAGGTCGGCTCCCCGTAGGTCGGCTCCCCGTAGGTTGGCTCCCACTAGGTCGGCTACCCGTAGGTTGGCTCCCGCTAGGTTGGCTTCCGCTAGGTTGGCTTCCTGTAGATTGGCTACCCGTAGGTCGACTCCTCGTAGGTTGGCTCCCTGTAGGTTGGCTTCCTGTAGGTTGGTTATCCATAGGTTGGCTCCCTGTAGGTTAGTTCCCCGTAGGTTGGCTTCCTGTAGGTTGGCTTCCTGTAGGTTGGCTTCCTGTAGGTCGGCTCCCTCTAGGTTGGCTTCCTGTAGGTCGGCTCCCTCTAGATTGGCTCCCTGTAGGTCGGCTCCCTCTAGGTTGGTTTCCTGTAGGTCGGCTCCCTCTAGGTTGGCTCCCGATAGGTTCGCTCCTTTTAAGGATACTATTGGCGCGGCATTTTCTTCCGTCCCATTTTTAATCGAAACAAGTGCAGCTTCTATAAGAAACCGCCCTACAACACTCCTGCGGTTCTTTTCAAGGCTGTTAAGAATTGTTAGGGTACGGGTCCGAGCCACCGTTCGCACCTCATCTCCCGGTTCTGAGTCGCGTAGACCTTCTTTGAGAAGCAAATCAGTCATTCGATCCAGATAAGCTTGCAGAGCCGCTTCCTGATTCCGCTCAGAGGCGATTTCACGCTCAATCTGGTTTTCCCGATCAGCACGTTTTTGCTCATTCTTTTGGCTGTTCCTATTTACCAAATACGCGCCCACCGCCAGCACAGCAGGAACAATCAACAACTCCAACCAATTCCACAGCGTTTTGCCGTGTTCAACACCTGTCTCCGGTTCATAATCGCGGAATCCGGTCCAGTCGTTTTTAAATGTGTAGCCAGCCCAGAGACCGACAATTACTATAATCATCAGCAGCACGAGCAGTCCTCGGCTGAGAATAGGCCAGCGTTTTTTTAGTGCAGTGACAAAACGTTCTCGCATGTCCCCCTCTTAGCACTCTGTATTATTTGTCTAGCATTGGATTATAGAATGAGTGGGAGATTTTTGATATTCGGGAGACTGTGGAAAACGTCCCATTCCCAAACCGCCAACTTGTGCCGCCATTTGCTAACCTGAACAACCGCTGATGAGCGTAACCAACGGCGAGGTCTTGTAGCGCGGCGGGTTTGGGCTATGTTGTGGTGTAAAAGAATTAAAGCTGAGTTTTCTTTCCCGTGTGCCGGTATCGTGTTCGTCGTAGTGTGACCACATCACCGTTGATCTCGAACACCTCTGGATAGTCTTTCAGCCAGGTAGACAGTTTTTTACTGCCGAATAGCCCATCGTAGTCAGGGGTTAATTTCCGCAGGACGGTGCCGAACACGGGTAAGGTAACGTCTTTTAGGGGGTGGTCGAACTGCCGATGATAGATTAGTGTTTTTTGGTAAGTTTCTCTCAGCCGGGAATAGCGAGCGTATGTAGGATTTTGGCGAATCTTTTGCCCATCCAGTTCGACGTACCAATCAAAGTACTTGAGCCATTCAGACAGCTTGTATTTCCCATAGCTACCTTCATAATCACGCCAAACTTCGTGTAATATTTTGTCTGCTTCAGCCAATGATATCCAGTGAGTCCAATCAATAGACCGTTCCTGAAACAAACCATCCATACAACACAGTACACCATGCCAAAAATCTCTTATCTCAGAGGGGGGAATAGGATGCTCTTCTTTTAACCGTTTGAGTTCATCATCCAGGTCTTCTAAGACGTGGATTTTGTCGCAATTCTCGCGTAAAGCGTTCGAAATGCCGTCTTTGCGGCAAATGACCACCACATCCTTACCTTCTTCTTCGCGCAGATATTGACAGGCCGACGTAAAATCACCATCATTTGAAACGACGATCACGACACTAACCCAATGATCGAAATCATAATTAAAAGCATCGTCCTGTAACATTTTACCTATATCCAGCAGCAGACGATGATCCGTCGCATTTTTCCCGACACGATCCACCTGTATACATTCAACTTCCTTCGGCATTTTTTCGCGCCACGACGCAAGCGGCGATTGTTCCCAGTCGCCAAAGGCACGGCATACTTTTACTTCTCCGTAATACTCGGCCAGTTTTAGAACTTGTTCGGTGTAGTCGAGGTTTACGTTATCAGCATCGATGAAGATGGCAACGCGGTCAGATAAGTTAATCATGGGGACTCTTCAATAGAATTGATCAAGATCGTAGAAGAAGGGAATCGTAATACATCGTGTAAGCTGTGATTTTCTCCCTTGCAGCGTATTGTGTCAAAAATTCAGTTCGTAGCGGTGTCTGGTAGGGGCGCTGCTTGCTGCGCCCGTTTTTCCCTCTCACGCCTCACCCCGTTTTGTGCTAGTCTCTGAGAAAAGAAGCTGAATGGAGCACACACGATGGCTGAACAACCGATTTCTCTTCTCCCTTACTATCAAGGCTGGGATACCTATCAGGCGCTGCTGATCAAGGCAGTTGAGCCGCTGTCACCTGATCAACTGTCCCTGCGTGCGGCACCTCATCTGCGGTCAATAGGCGAAAACGCCGCTCATATCGTGGGGACGCGTGCGGGCTGGCTTTATTTTCAACTGGAAATGGGTGGTGAAAGTATGGTCTCTCTGGCGAAATGGAATATGCCAGATCAACCTGCCCGTTCCGCTGCCGAACTGGTCAATGGACTGGAAGCCACCTGGCATGTCATTCAGGATACCTTGAGCCACTGGACCTTTGCCGATCTGTCAGGAATTGTTCACGACACCGATGAGAATGGAGTAGAGCAAATCTATACACGTCAATGGGTTATCTGGCATCTCATTGAGCACGATCTCCATCATGGAGGTGAGCTGTCTTTCACGCTGGGCATGTATGGATTAATGGGGATCACGATCTAAGGGCCGCGAATTGCGTCCCGCGCCCAAACCGCCGACTTATGCCTCCAAGTAGCCTGATTCCTGCCCCAAAGTAGGGTACTTTATCCCACATCATAACCCAAAGTAGCCTACTTTTATCCCAAAGTAGGTTAAAAAAGTAGGCTCAGTGAATCACGGAATGGGCTAGAACGAGTAAATGGGGATAGACATGGTAGTTCCATAGGCTTCCTCAATGGCGCGGCGCAAGAATGCCGTAAAACGGGCGAGCCGGAATTGGTTCAGGACGAGACGAAAGGGGCCGTGTCCCACGGCACGGGTGCAGACACAGCGCAGCCAGACCCAGAGGTCAAGCAAGAGGAGGGCCAAGGCCAGGAAAAAGAAGCGCAGGGCGGGGTTACGGGAGTTGGTATCAGCGCGGACCTGACCAAGTTGACGATACGAGGACTCGATGCCAAAGCGGCGGCGGTAGCGCTGCTGAACCTTCTTGGCCGACCAGTCCAGATGGATAACAATATAGACCAGCCAGGTGCGCCGGGACTTGCCCGATGTCGGCTGACGTTTGAGGGTCGGCACCAGGGCCAGGTCCGTTGGGGTGCCATCGGTGAAGGTATAGTGGGTGCGGTAGGCTTTGCGGCCCCGGCATAACGCCCGCGTCCCGCCCGTCTTGCCACGGATAGGGCAGGCGATGATCGCCGGGAGCTGGCCCTCAGCTTGCAGATAGGCGATGATTTCACCACTGGCGAAGCCTTTGTCCAGGTACAACACCTGGGGATGGAAGCCCAAGTCGGCCCGGCGTTGGAGCAAGCGTTGCAGGCTGGTCAAGGTCGAGTCGTCGGGCAGCACATAGGTCAAGGCCAGCGTCACCCGCACCCCGCGCCAGATGACATACAGGGTGGCAATCCGCCAGAAGTACGTCGTCCCCTCACGGGCTTCCCCACGCACCGTATAGGCACGCAAGGCCTCGCTCTTCCCGTAAAATGGTTCATCATGGAAGTCGATGGCCATCTCCAGTCCGCGACGCGGCATCGCGTGGGGGATGCAATCCGCGAGGGCGGCATTGAACTCAGTCTCGTGTTGGCGCAACTTCGTTACCGTCAACGCTCGGTTCAGCGCCTCACGCAGCGTATTGCTGTCCACCACATCGCTCAAATCAGCACACACGGCCTCGATACTCCGTTTTTCGATAGCGGCCTTCATCAGCACATTAAGCGCCATCTCCGTCGTGAGTTTGTGTCCTTCGACGGCTAAGGTCAGATGCTTCTTCAGCAAGGCTTCGCTCACTTCTCGCACATCTTCGGCTTTCAGCCAATTTTTGAGTATGATTTCCATGGGGGCTTTCCTGTCTCGGTTTTTGTTTGCACCTTAACCTTAACAGCGATTGCCCCTTTTTCAATAGGTTAGCCCATTCCGTGATTCACTGAGGCTACTTATACCTGTTTCTTACCTGTACGGGGGTGTGAAAATCGTTGGGCGTGTTATTGCGTATAGAGCACCGTGTAGCTGATCGTGACGGTGCTGCCAGCGGGCACGTCCACGCGGAACTCGATGCCGAATTCGTCCGGCTGCTCGTAGGGCGCCGACGCGCCGAGGATTTCCCAGCGGGCGCTGCGGGTCATGCGTTCCGGCACGGTGACGGTCAGGTCTTGGTCGCCCGTGTTCGTCAGGTGAAGCTCGTAGCTCTCCTGGATCGCCTCGCTGGACAGCGTCTGGAAGTCGGTCTGCACGCGTTCCCCGGTGAGGTCGGCGGCGTTGTCGAGGAAGACCTGCACGACCTCGCCTTCAGGCGTATAAGCAAGCTGCGTCTGGCCGATCAGCAGGGACGCGCCGCTCTCGTTCTCCTGGTAGATACGCAGCGTTCCGGCGGGGAGCGCCATGCCCAGGCCGCCGTCGCTCTCGGTGGAGAATTCCAGGAAGTTCTGCACGGTGGTGACTCCGGTCAGGCCGTAGTCGGGGTTGGTGATAAAGCCACTGTAGCCGTAGACGCGCGGGCTGGCGTCGTAGATGTAGACGTTGCGGGCGGCGGTGCTCGCTCCAGCTAAAAATTCGATGGTTGTCGCCTGTCCAGCGGGGAGCGTCACCGGGCGCGCGATGTCCAGCAGCAGATTCGCGGGCTGTGCCATGCCCGGCGTGCCGCCGCCGTAAGCGCTGGGCGTGGCGGTGCCGGGCGGCGTGGAAGTGGGCATGGCGGTGAATTCCATCTCGTGGGAGACGAATTGCAGGCGGTCAAAGTCGCCGTAAGCGAGCGTGATTTGCGCATTTTCGAAGGTTGCGCTGGTGAAGTCATTGACCGTCAGCCAGCCGTTCAGTGTCAGCGACTCGTTATCCGCTGCCAGATGCATGTTATAGCTGGCGTTCTGCCAACTGAGGCCTTCGGTGATGTAGGTGATGGTCAGGGTTTGCGGCCCGGCGTCGTCGCTGTGGACCAGGAGACTCAGTTCTGGCTGGGCGAGGCGTTCCGCGCCAAGCTGCGGCAGGCGATATTCGCGCACGGTGTCCTGGGTGACGGTGACAAGGCTGCCGTCAGCCTGCTGGATGATCAGATTATAGCCATCGGTGCTGAGCAGTTTGCCGCTGTAGGTCGTGCTGTCTTCATCGTTGAGCGTCACGCTGACTTCCTGCCCGATATTTTCATAGACCAGCAGGCCGAGCGAGAAGGTGGGCGCGGCGGTTGCCAGAAACTGCTCGGCGACATAGGCGGCACCGTCGGACGAGGTGAACGCCACCGAATCCTGGCGCAGGAGTTGGGGCACATTCGCAAAACGGACCCGGTTCAGGCCGCTTTGCAGATCAAAGGTACGGGTGTCGCGGACGAGGGCAAAGCCATTGCCGTAAATTGTTAAATGCATGCCCTCATTCGAAACGAACTGCGCCTCATAAACGGTGTCGTCCTGGCCCAACGCGGTCCAGGTGATGCCCAGCATGATCAAAACAATGGTCACGAAGGTAACAACCGAGACTCTTTTCTGCATGATCCGTCTCCTGTAAATTTATGCTTTACATAAGAAGACGCTCAGGACGGCGTGACGGTTCCATCCGGTTCGGGATCGATGCGTCCGCCGCGCACGGTTCCGCCGAGCACGATGCCCGCCGCGACCAGCACCAGATTCTTGATGATATACTGGCCTTCCAGGGTGAGGGCGAAGGGAAAATGGGTCCAGACGGCGTCGGGTTTGACGATCAGCGGCAGCGCGGTTCCGGGCATTTGCAGGAACAACAGCAGCAGCGTCACCCGCATGAAAATTTTGAAAATCAGCCCGATGCCAATCGCCATTTCCCAAAAAGCCAGCAGCGGAATGAACCAGTCGGGATCAACAAATGAGGTGGTGTCGCGCACGAGGTCTTCGGCAGGGCTGGCATCGGGGAACAGCTTGAGCGCTCCGAACCAGAAAAAGACAAGGCCGAGGCCGATCCGCAAAAACGTTAAGCCGTGTTCCGCCATCCAGGTTGTGATCACCCGGTCTACGCGATCAAAGGGGGTTTCAAGCGGGGTCCGCTCGATTAAACGTCGTTCATCCATTTGAAATATGCTCCATTGAGACGACTTTATCTTCCCGAAGATTTTAAACAATCTGGCTGAGAGTTGCGGGGCAGACAAAAATAGAGGGCCGCGCAGCTGCGCCGCAAAAACGTTATCCCATAAAGGAACTTTTGGATCGTTTTGGGTGTCCTAATTCACAGAATTGCTTTTACACCGGAGAGAAGATCATGCTACGAGTTGTGGTCATCGGCGTGATGTTATTCAGTTCAGCGTTGGCGTGTACGTTATCAAGCGGCAGTGATGACGACGTGATCTCCGCCGAACCGACCAACACCACACTGCCCGAAATGCCCATCGTATACTATTATTTTGCTGCCATTCTGAGCAATACCTTCCCGGCAGGAAGTGTGGTCATTGTGCCAGATCAATTGATTCTTTCCCCGACGGTATCCACGATTCCGCGCACGAACGACAGCGCTGAGAATATCCGGCTGGCGCTCCAAGCGATGATGAACGATCCGAGTAATGTGTGGACCAGCAGCGATTTGGCCCTCAACGGGGTGACGTTCGACGGCAGTCAGGCGATGGTGACGCTAAGCGGGACGATTTCAGGACCGGGCGATACGGTCCTCATCGCGGCGCGGGTGCAGTTGCTGCTGACCGTATTCGCCGAATCAGCGGTCCAGACCGCCGTGATTACACTCAACGGAGAGAATATCGGCAATCTGGGGATCAGCCACAGCAGTGAGAGCAAACCCGCCAATTATGCCTACACGCGGGCGGAAGTGTGGTAGGCGATTTTAAACAAGCTGGCTGAGAGTTGGGGAGCAGACTACAATAAAAGGCTGCGCTTACGCTCTGCGGGGGAAACCGTATGAAACGCTCACGCCTGAAACGAATTGGCCGCTGGATTCTTAGCCTGATCGTGGTGCTGCTGCTGGTCACTAATGTGATTCTGCCGTTTGGGTTTGGCATTTTTGCGACCTGGGACAAGGGGTCTTCGGTGGGAGATCCGCCGGAGGGATTCCAGGAGATCACGCTGACGACCAGCGACGATGTGAAACTGGCGGCATGGTATGCGCCGCCGCAGAATGGCGCAGCGATCATCGTGGTGCATGGCTCAGGGAATTCACGCGAAGATGTGCGCAAGCATATCGCGCTGCTGACTGAACACGGCTTCGGGGTGCTGGCAATCGATATGCGTGGGCACGGCGAAAGCGACGGCGGAACGAATCGCTTTGGGTGGATGGGAACCCAGGATGTTGGCGCGGCGGTGGATTATCTGGCGCAGCAGGCGGACGTAAAAACCATCGGCGCGCTGGGACTCTCGCTGGGCGGCGAAGTGGTGCTGGGGAGCGCGTCGGCGTATCCGGCGATCAAGGCGATTGTCAGTGAGGGCGCAACGTATCGTTTTATGGACGAATATACGGCGCTCGACGCGAACAGTTCTTTTTTCCGCAGTTTCCCGACGCGCGTTCTGACTTTCTCGGTTGGGCTGTTTAGCGGTGAAGACACGCCGACACCGATTATGGAATCGCTCAAGGCGGCAACGGATACGCACTTTTTGTTTATCGCGGCGGGGAAGCTTCACGCCGAAAGCGATTACGGCAACGTGTTCGTGGACGCGGTGGGAGATCGCGGCGAACTGTGGGTCGTGCCGGAGTCGGATCATATTCAGGGCCTGAAACGCGCGCCCGACGAGTACGAGCAAAAAGTGATTGGCTTTTTCGAAGCGAATCTGCTCAGCCAGGATTAACACTCGACCAGAAACGATCTAAGGCTAATACCGTCTCGTCCAGTTTTTCGAAGTGCGGCAGGCCGCGCGTCGGGATGAGCCGTTCGGCGTGCCAGTTCGGATGGCTGGTAAGCAGATCGGGCAGCCGTTCAAATGAGACATAGGGATCCTCGTCATAAAGCACGCAGACGGGGATCGTTAGTTTGTCATAGACAGCGGTTCGGATGTCGGGCGAAAACAGACAACCGCTCACAAAGGCGAAGGGCGCATAACGCGCGCCGGGCTGGTGTGTTGTCTCATAGGCATACGAGTCCAGACCCTTATCTACCTCACCAACAAAACTACGCTCCAAAAAGGCATGAATGCTTTCCTGAGTTGCCAGCAGATCAAAAAGCGCCTGACTCCACACGGGGAACAACAGCACGCGCCGCAGCATAGAATGGCCGCCGGACATGGCTTCCTGCTTCGCAGATAGACCTGTGGGCGAGATCATGGTCAGGGAACGAAACAGAGATGGATTTTCAAGCGCCGCACGGGCGGCAAATTCGCTGGTGAGGGAAAGCGCGATCACATCGGCGGGTTGGCCGACTTCGGCGGCGAGAAAATCCGCGATGGCCTGGGTATAGAGGCGTGGGGTATAACGCACATTGGCGCGTTCGGAAAAGCCAAAACCGGGCAGATCGAGCGCATATACGGGACGGGCGGCGCGGTAATGCTGGAACAGCGGGCGCAGCTCATAGGATGATGCGGCGGCATTGATGCTGTGCAGGAGAACCAGCGGAGTCCCGGCGGTCTGGTTGTCCCTATAATATATAAGGTGTCCGGCGCTGGGACTGATCAACGTTTTGCGCTCGGCGGGGAGCGCGGCGGAGAGATGGACCCGGTGATTGATTCGAAAACGGCTGTAGAGCAGCCAAGCCAAACTCACCGTCACAGGCAGCGCAAGGGCTGCCGCGAGTCCATTTTTCACATTATTTTTTGAAGCGGCCATATTTTCCTCCAACCAGATTATAGTTCTTACTAATTGGGTATACAAATGGGCACGGAATGGGCTTAATGCTGCTCGTGATAATGGACTTTATCGAGAAAGAGCGAACGAATCGGCCATTGGGAAGACTATATAGAGTGTGAGTACTCAACAACGCTGAACGGTTCAGCAGTGGCAGGAAGGAAGTCGTGTATTGAACGATCAACAAGCAGTGGCACGTCTCCAGCGGGGTGACATCAAGGGGTTGGATGCCTTGATGGTGCGGTATCAGGTGAAGGCGCTGCGCACGGCCTATCTGATCACGCAGGACGCGACGCTGGCCGAGGATGTGGTCCAGGATGCATTCGTCAACGTCTACCGATCCATCGACTCGTTTGATGACCAGCGGCCTTTCACACCCTGGTTCATGCGGATTGTCGTCAACGGGGCGATTCGCACGGCGCGCAAAGGACAGCAGTTGCTCCCGCTCGACGAGGACCTGGACCTGGATTACCTGATTGATCCCGCACCGGGACCGGATGACGGGGTGGAAAGCGCCGAAGTCGAAGCGGCGATCTGGGCGGCGCTGGGGGCGCTGCCTGCCGAACGGCGCGCGGTGATCGTGCTGAAGTATTACCTGGAAATGAATGAAAGCGAGATCGCTGATCAACTCAAGATTCCGGTTGGGACGGTGAAATCGCGCCTGCATACCGCGAAACGCCAGCTTCGGACGATGCTACAGGAGACGTGAGCCATGAATGAGAAACAATTACAACAATTTCTGCGCGAACGCGCACAAAAGGAGATTCCAAACCAGATGGATATTCGACAGAAAGTCTACGAACAGATTGGTGCAACAAAAACCCGCAAGCCGACTGGACGGCTGGGACTGCGGCGGGTGGCTGCGCTGGTGGTGCTGGTGATGGTCTCAGCGACAGCGGTCTATGCGTGGCAGCAGAGCCGTATTCAGCCTGATCCCGGTATTCAGGCAGTCCAAAGCCAGGTGGCGCAGATCGACCAGACACAGAGTATCGCGGTGGAAGAACCGCTGACCAGCCTGAATGTCACGGTGGATTATGCGTATGCGGACAGCAACCGCGTGACCGTCGCGTATGAGATGACAGGCACGGCGGCAGCGGACGCGGGAGTCCAGTTCTTCAGTAATCCGCTGCTGACGGACAGCGACGGTCAGCCCTATTACTGGCTGCCGACCAGCGGCCAGTGGGCGACGGATGTGCAGGGCGAAACTTTTACGTATGAAGGGATCATGAGCTTCGATGCCAGTATGCTGACAAACAATCCCAGTGTGCTCAACTTGACTTTGACCATTCAGGTTGCGTATACAACCGCCGAACAACGCGCCGAAGATCAATATGCGATGCTCGCCGGTGGCGATGCGATCTTCAATTTTACGGTGCCGTTTAATCCCGGTCAGACGGTTGAGGTGGCACAGTCCGCCAGCGCGGGCGATCTGAGCATCGAAGTGCAGCGGGTGGTGATCGCGCCGTCGCTGACGCGGTTGGATGTGTGCCTGAGCGATGCTACACCGTTCGCGGTTGATGCGTGGCCGGATTGGGAAAGCCCAGTCAGCGTGGATGTGAATGGGCAGCGCGTGGCGACGGACCAACGCGCGGGATTCACGGGACTGCACGGCGAGCCGCTGACACCGGATGCCACGTGCCGTTCGCTGGCCATTCCGACCTCGCTGGTAGGGCAAACGGGAAGCTGGGTCATCACACTAAACGGCTTCCAGAATCGGGAGTCGGGGCAGCGCGTCGATGGAACCTGGAGCTTCACGTTTGATGTGAACTAGTCGTTATCGAGAAGGGGCGATTCGTCAATCGCCCCTACATTTAGGTAGGCCTAAGTTTGATCTAAGGTTCACCTAAGATGATATTCTCTCGCTCAGTACGGATGAATTGTTGAACTTGGTCGGAAAATTCTCCCGTAATTTGTCGGATTTTGAGTGATCCCCCCCCCCCCCCTTTGATCCCCTGTTTTGGGCATTTTGAGGGAAGAACAGCCCGTCCACGAGTCGAGATTCTGGCAGAAAGTGGGACTTTTTGGCAGAAACTCTGGTTTCGCGGCGCGAGTCAGACGCGATATATTATAAATTGGAAAAGTGCGGTGAGATGTAGAACTAGAATAGCACGGATGTTCGGAGAAGTATAGTCTTTCGATGGTGAACTTGGATGGTTAATAATGGGAGAGTTACAAGGCGGGGCAATTCGTGAATTGCCCCTACGAATCTTACCCCTCAAGATCGGGTGCGGCAAGCCGACGCCCTTACAAATGGCGTACATTTAGCGGGGGGCGTATCGCAATACGCCCCTACGACGAGCCATCTGCATTCTGGAAGATGTGGTATAGCCGCGCGCGGAGAAAGGCGTGCATTTCGGATAATTTCCGCCGAAAAACGGCTTAAGTTGACGCATATTGGACAATTCGTGAATTGCCCCTACGAACCTCACCCCCTGCCCCCTCTCCAACCGAGTTGGCGAGGGGGAAAAACGGGCGGGGCAAGCCCACGCCCCTACGAAAAGCGCCTAGCGAGCAGCACGGAAAGCGCGGGGCGTATTGCAATACGCCCCTACGCCGCCGCCCCATTTCTGCCGAAAAAGCAACGGGAAAAAGATGTGGGTAATCATTAGCTGCGCGCGGAGAAAGGGGAGAAAAGCGGGCGCAGTTGACACCCATTGGGCAATTCGTGTGGGGAGGAGTTGTGTCCCAGAGATTCTGACGATCTACGCTACTGCATATAATATAGCTCAGGCACAGAACGGAACTGGAATACCTTATATATCCATCCCAAGATGAAAGAGTGCGAGATTATTGGGTATAAGGAGATACAAGCAAAATGAGTCTCAATTTCGATGATCCATATGCAGATCCCTACAACCAATATCCTGACTATCCGCAGCTATATAACCCTGAGGATATTTCAAGATGGCTTCAATATCCGCCAGAACAAGTGGTTTTGGAAGTCTTTGTTGAGATCATGCAGCAACAACAAATCATACGAGGACTCGCTCGTTTAGCCTACGAATATGCCGATGCAGAAACTGTAATAATTGCTCGCTCACAAAACAGCGAATTGGATCTTAAATCGTTATCCGAAAAAGTAGTAATAGCCACTAACATAATGCGAAGAATCCTGGATACCGCCTCGGCATATAGTAGAATTCAAAGAGAACGGAAGAATCCCGATGAGGTCTGATAAGCCATCTCTGCCACTAGAATGCAATATCCGATCATCAAATTTCACACACTACATATATATATAAGGAGAAGCGATGCGGATTCTGGCGATTGAAAAGGAAGCGCCGAACCTCACGGCGGCGGATTTTGCGCCCTATTCGAAAATGGAAGCTGCCCGTGCCTGGGAATTGTACCAGGAGGGCAGCATTCGGGAGTTGTATTTTCACCGCGACGAACATATCGCCGTGTTGATGCTGGAATGTGACGATGTGGATGCCGCGCAAAAGGTGCTGGATACGCTGCCGCTGGTGCAGGCAGGATTGATTACCTTCGAGCTGATGCCGCTGGTCGCGTATCCAGGGTTTGCACGCTTATTCGGCTGATTCAGCGTCCTCGAAGTTCGCACGCACGATCTCAAATTCGGCCAGCGGCGTTTCCGCGCCAATCGCGTCAAAATGCGCGTGCGTCACATAGGGCACCCCGTCGCGCAGGGCGAGCGTCGTTGGAGAGGCTTCGGGAAGAGTCACCGTCCGGGCGGTGACTTCGGCAGTTGCCCAGTCATCGCTGCTTGCGAGCTGCACGATCTCGCGCCGTTCCCCGGCGTCGGTATAGGTCGTGGCGACGGCAATCAGATTGTTGTTGTCGTCAAGCACCATCCCATCGATCCCCAGGGTTTCTGATAGTTCGACTTCGGTGAACGAGGCCGGATCATCCACTGGAATCTTGTAGATGGTGCCTTTGCCGGACACTGCCGCCAGCAGATAGTTACCCGCTTCGCTGTAATCGATCCCGTTCAGACCAAAACCCTCGACCCCTAATGCTTCATCCTGCAAAAAGACCGAGGCTACGCCGTCGGGATCGATTTTATAAATCACGGGGGAGAAACTGTCAGTCAGATAGGCGTTGCCGTCGGCGTCCGCCGTAACATCATTGCCAAAATGGCGGCCTTCGCCCAGTACATCTGACGCCACCACAAACGCGAGTTGTTCGCCCGTGGTGCGATCATAGACGGCCAACGCTGCCACACCCGGTACATTGGGATCGGACCCGGCGGCAAAATCGGACATGGCGACCAGCACGCGATCCCCATCGAGATGCACGCCCACCGAGGATAATCCTACCTGCGGATTGGTGCCCAGCGGAGTCACCGTGCCGTCATCCGTCAGCGTGAATAAGCCGCCTGTGGTGAGCGAACCGACCAAAAAATGACCGGCTTCGGCATCCCATTCGATTCCTTCGGGATGCAGGCCGGGATAATTCGCCGTTACCTGATCGGGGAGTTCACCTTCTTGCGCGTGGATCGCCGCTGGAAGGGCTAATACGAGCAAAAGAATTACCACCGTTATACGCTGCATTGTTTCCTCCATGAATAAACGGTTGGGTGAGATTTTATCAGCAGCGCGCCGCCGGTGGCTAAGGCGGCTAAGGATGCTTGCGGCGGGATGTCATTTTTGATAGAGTCTTATTAGAACTCTTGTTCGCCTTCCGGGACGTAAAAGAGCGTGATCTGTAAGCCGTCGGGCGACTGCACACGGGCGTTGACGTGTCCCCAAGGGGTCGTAACCGGCGCGTGAACCAGCGTCGCGCCCCAGGCCAGCACCCGCTTCAGGGCGGCGTCGAGGTCGGGAACCCGCAGAGCGAACCGGATCGGGCCGCTGACGCGCTGGCCGACTTCAAGCTGATCGACCATCGCGGCGTGGGGTTCGTTGAACACTTCGAGGGTGGCGCGGCCCATTTCGAAGATCAGGGCGCGGCTGGCGTCATCCGTCCATAACTGCGCGGGATCGAGGCCGAGGCCGTCCCGGTAGAACGAAACGAGATGATCGTAATCAGCGGTGGTAACTGCTATACGCAGTTCAAGTATGGGTGATTGCATCGCTGCCTCCTTGTCCTTCATTCGTTTTAGCAGGAGAGATGAAAGTTGACCACACAAGCAAAGTCCACCTATCAACTGAAAAAGTGGGATGAAAAGACGTGGGATGGGAAATCCTATCAGGACGTCGCTGGGTCCAAGCTGACGGTGGCCGTGGTGGAGAAGCAGTATCAGGGCGATCTCGAAGGCACGGGGACGATGGAACTGTTTATGTTTTACCGTGAGGATGGAACGGCGCATTTTACCGGATTGGAGCGTATTGAGGGGAAACTCGCAGGACGGGCAGGTGGTTTTGTGCTGGAACATCAGGGCGTGTTCGAAGATGGACTGGTAAAGGGAAGTTGGACCGTAGTGGAGCGATCCGGGTCGGGCGAATTGGCTGGATTACGCGGCAGCGGGTCGTCGGAGATCGGGCATCTGGAGGAGTATCCG
Source organism: Aggregatilineaceae bacterium (assembly GCA_036260665.1). GTDB lineage: Bacteria > Chloroflexota > Anaerolineae > Aggregatilineales > Aggregatilineaceae > DATAMF01. The sequence goes on from DATAMF010000237.1 coordinate 15,184, forward strand.
TTCGAGCTGGCGTATGAATTCGGAACCCTCCCGCCCTTCAGTTAAGCGTTAAATCCCTGCTCGCTGCGCAGAGAGGGATTTAAGGGCAGCGGATCACGGGAGAAAAAAAGAGCGAGTCCGGGGACTCGCTCTGGTTGGAACACAGGGGAAAGTTAGCTGACCGGGACGCCGACACATGAGGTCGGAATCCAGCCGGTGGATACACCGCCGACGAAAATTTCGGTCCAGGATTTGCCATCCGGGGCGACCGCCGGTGTGGGGCCGACGAACCATGTCTGACCATTGTGAATCCAGGTGTCGGCCACCGCACCACCGCCCGCGCTGCTGTAGACCATGGTGTCGCAGGTGATGTAGTGATTGGTGAAGGTCGCCGGAATGGTCGGGCCAGGGAAGCCGTTGTCGCAGTAGCCTTCCGCGTACATATAAGATTCCCCGTCCCAATCCTCTGGGTCGGATGTCGGCGAACCCCAGACCCAGCCTTCGAGGTAGGTGCCTTCGGGAACGGATGGGAAGAAGGCCCCTAAGGTGAAGTTCCCGCCAGTGACTTTAAACGATTGAAAGAACAGGTCTTTGTCCGTCGCGGGATTGTAGACTTCGACCACGATATAGGGCGCGTTGGTGGTGCCTGTTACCGAAAAACTGCCACAATCGGCGCTGAAAGAAGACACATCCGCGTAAGCCTGAACTGAAGAAGCATGATTGGGAAGAAGGGCAAAGGCAAGGAAGAGTGCAATGATGAAGATTCTTTTCATAACCATCATTCCTTTCGAAAATAAGCCGCTTACAATTTTAGGATAGGACTAAGGTATGGGGCTGTCAATCAAGATTTATAACATTTTTATGAGTTTCAGGCAGTTCGTCCAGCCAGGTGCGGGCGTAGTGGAGCGCGTCGGACGTGGAGAGCAGCAGTACATCGGTGGCGGGGAAAATGTTCTCGCGGCCCAGACGGTTTATGGCTCCGGTGCGGGTCAGGGTTTGCAGCACCTGATCATCCACGCCGCATAAAATGAGCTTACCCTGGTGCTCGCGGAGGCGTTCGGCGTAATTGACCAGCGTGGAGATGCCCGTCCCCGCCAGCCCGACATCCCCGCGCAGGCGCAGAATCACCACCGGATAGCGCGATCCGGTGGGGCGTGGCAGGCGGGCCTCCACTTCACGCATGGCGGCAAAAAACAGACTGCCTTGAATCGAGAGGATGATGGGTTCGGCGCTGGGAAGCAGATGGGGAACGGTTTTCACCTCGCGGAAGAGGTGATCACCCACCGGGATCAATTGGGTGATGCGGAGGTGACTGGACTGCTGAAGGTGGAGAGTCAGCGAAAGCAGCACGCCGACATAAACCGCATACTGGAGCGGCAGGATCAGGGTGGCGAGCAAGGTGGCGAGCATGGCCCAGCGCCCCCGCCAACTGGCATGCCAGATAAAGCGGATGCGGGCGGGGCTGATGAGGGAGATCGCGGCGACAATGAGATGTCCAGCCAGCGCCGCAAGGGTGATACGTTCGACCAGCGGGGCACCGAGAATCATGAGCAGCGCGACGAACAACCCGGACCAGACATTCGCCCAGCGGGTGTGCGCCCCGGCTTTCAGGTTGACCGCCGTGCGCGAGAGTGATCCGCCAGCGGGCATGGTCTGGAAGAGCGATCCGAGCAAGTTGGCCGCGCCCTGACCGAGAAATTCGCGCGAGGCGTTGGGAAGCTGATTGTTGGGTTCGCGCAGGGTTTGCGAGAGCGCCGCCGTTTGGACCAGCCCTAAAACCGCAATCGCCAGCGCCGCCGCCGCTAATTCAGGGATCAGATGGGCATCGGGGAGGCGGATGTCTGGCAGTTGGCGCGGGACGTGTGACAGGTCCGACACCAGCAGGACGCCGTGCTCATCCCAGTTGAGCAGCGCCACGCCGAGACTGGTGATGATGATGGCGATCAGGGTGGCGAAATTGGATAGGCGCGACTGGTGCAGGGCCACAATCAGCAGCATGGCCGCCGTGCCAGTGAGGAACGTAGGCACATTCAGGCGGGGAAGATGGAGCAGCAGTTCGCCTGTTTCCTGCAAGAGGATAGCGTATTCCTGGGTGTGGATGCCTGTCAGATGATTCAACTGGCCGAGCAACACCAGCAGCGCCGCCCCGGTCACGAAGCCCGTCATGACGGCGGCTGAGACAAAACGAGTCAATCCCCCTAAACGAAACACGCCCATCAGAAGCTGGATGACACCGACAAGAAATGTCAGGGTGATGAGGCGCGCCAGCAGATCGTCCTGCCCGGCGAAGGGGGCCAGCGTACTGGCGACGACCACGGCCAGCGCATTGGTGGGGCCGGTGGTCATGTAAGTGGAACTGCCGATCAGACTGGCAACGATGGTCGAAATAATAGCGGTATAGAGGCCATACACCGGGCTGATGCCAGCCACGATGGCAAAGGCCATCGCCTGGGGCGCACCCGCTGTCGCTCCCGTAATTCCGGCAGAGAGATCAGATAATAAATCGCGTCGCATGACCGAAGCTTACCGTGTAGGAAGGATGTACGCCAGTGGCAAGGATGATGCGCAAAATTAAAAAACCGACTATTATATAAATAAGGTTATCATGGAAAATACATAATGAAGCCGATCAAGACCACACGACATGTTCTACTGCTTTTGCTGGTCCTGCTGCCGGGTACGGCAAGCGCCGCGCCCCAGGTGACGGAAAACAAATGCCAGGATCTGGTGGAAACCGCCCTGCTGGATACCTATGATCGCTGCGATTTGACAGGACGTAACCAAGCCTGCTACGGGCATTCTTCGATTTTGGCCCTCCCTCATTCGCCCACAGCGACATTTGAATTTGAAAAGGCCGGTGATATTACTAACGTGGCGGATATTCAGACGATGCGGCTGAGCGCGATGAACGAAGCAGCGGATCAGTGGGGCGTGGCCCTGCTGCGGCTGCAAAGCGCCGTAACAGATAAAAATATCACGCTGCTGCTGTTCGGTAATGTGGAAGTTGAAAACCGCGTAACGGGCGGGGAGCAGATGGAAGCCCATGTGACGGCTACCACGCTGGTACGTGTCCGCGAGTCGCCTAACGTTCACGCGCCACAGGTGGCGACGTTCGATCCCGGTGATGCGGTGGTGGCGAATGGCCGCCTGAGCGACGGATCATGGGTGCGCGTGATTCTGCCGGACGAGGCAGGATATGGCTGGGTGTATGCGCCGCTGCTGAGCAGCGACGGTGACAGCGGGGATCTGATGGCGCTGACCGTGATTGACGATGCGGTGGCGGACTACGGGCCGATGCGGGCGTTTTATCTGCAAACAGGCAGCGATGATGCGGTGTGCCAGGAAGCGCCCGAAAGCGGTATGCTGATTCAGACGCCGGAAGGAGTCGCGCACGTTTCGCTGCTGATTAACGAGGTCAGTGTTGAAATCGGATCGACTGTGTTTTTCCAGGCGGTGCCGGGAAAAAATCTGACGATCAGCGTGGTGGAAGGCTCCGCGAAGGTCGAGGCGATGGGGGCGAAGGCGGAGGCGAAGGCGGGCCAGCAGATTGAAGTGCCGCTGCAAGTCGATGCGAAACCCGCCGGACAGCCCAGCGAACCGAAAGCGTACACGATGGCGCAGGTCGCGCCGCTGCCGATCCAGTTGTTGGAGCGGGAGATCGAGATTGCGGAGCCGGATAACGCCACACCCACCGAAGAAGCGACGGAAGCCGTGCCGACAGAAGACGTGTCACCTGATGAACCCACAGCGGAACCGACGGAGGCCGTTACGTTCGAAGCGACGGAAGAAGTGATGCCAACCGAAGAGGTTATGCCAACCGAGGAGATCACGCCAACGATGGACTTTCCGCCCGTCGTGACGGCGGAGGTGTTCCCCACACCGACGGACATTCCGACCATGGAGATTCGACCCACCGAGGAAGCGACTGCTGTTGCGACATGGGACGCAACCAGGGACCTGCCGGTGCAGACGCCTATTCCAACTGAACCACCGACCCCCGCGCCGGGGTAGGTGCGATTAAAACAGGAGCCAGTTCGCGCTCCCTAGGCATCAGGATCAGACCCCCACTGGCGTAGCTAATCATTATCCACAAGTCGGGGTAGAGCGAAAAATTAACGGGGCAATTCATGAATTGCCCCTACGCACCTCACCCCCTGCCCCCTCTCCAACCGAGTTGGCGCGGCAAGCCGACGCCCCGACAACTGGCGGGCATCAAGCGCGGGGCGTATCGCAATACGCCCCTACGACGGAGCCGTTGATCTGCGTTCTGGAAGATGTGGTATAGCCACGCGCGGAGAAAGGCGTGCATTGCCCCTACGAACCTCACCCCCTACCCCCTCGCCAACTCGGTTGGCGAGGGGGAAAAGCGGGCACGGCCAGCCGCGCGCCTACCCAAAGCCTGCATATCGGGCGATTCTCAGTTGAAAAGGGGTACCTATAAGGAACCAGTTCGCGCTCCTGTTTTTTTCATACAACTTTCACAAATCAAACCCGCTTTTGGCGATAAGATAAGCAGTAGTACTTAGGACCGCTGCGGGGGCATGAATGAGTATTTTTCCCTCTCTGCCAATTGATTTTGGCCCTTACCACGTTGAAGAGAGTCTGGGCGCGGGTGGAATGGCGACGGTGTACCGGGCGTTCGACCAGAACCGCCAGGAATGGGTCGCGCTCAAAATCCTCCATCCGAATTTTGCCGCCCAACCCGCTATTGTGCAGCGTTTTCAGCAAGAGGCCAGGATCGCACAGAGTCTAGAACATGCTCATATCGTGCGGGTGATCGATTATGGCGTGATTGACACGATTCCTTATATTGCGCTGGAATATATTTCCGGGGGGAGCCTGATGGACCGGCTGCAACAGCCGACCCGCATCACCTTGCAGCAGGCGGCGCGGCTGTTGTCGCAAGTGGCATCGGGACTGGATTACGCCCACCGACAGGGGATCATTCACCGGGATGTCAAACCGGGGAACGTGCTGCTGGACGGACAGGGGCGGGTGGCGCTCACTGATTTCGGTATTGCGCGCGTGCTGGATGCCACACACCTGACTTCAACAGGGTTGATGCCGGGCACACCGCTGTTTATGTCACCGGAACAGGCACGCGGGCAGCGGGATGTGGACGAGCGGACGGATGTGTATGCGCTGGCGGTGATGGGATATTTGCTGGCAACCGGACAGCATCCATTTACGGGGGGGCGAAGCGCTGGCAATTCTCAACCAACATCTGACGGTTGATCCGGCGACGCCCACCAGCGTGAATCCCCTGCTGCCGAAGGCGCTGAATAAGGTGCTGCTCAAGGGGCTGGCAAAAAATCGGGAGGCGCGCTATGCGTCGGCGGGCGAGTTGGCGCGCGATTTTGCGCATGCGGTCGGTATGGCGGGCCAGACCACGACGCTGATCCGGCTGGATGAAGCCAGCGCCAGCCCGATCAGCCCGGTCAGTTTGTGGCAGTCCAAACGGCGAAAGAACTATCAGGCCGGGTACTGGATCCCGGTGGCAATGCTGGCACTGCTGGTGATGTTTTTGGTGATACGGATCATACGAGATGATGACAGGCCCACAATTACTACGATCACCGATGGGAATAACGCTTCACCTGTTTATTTTCCAACAGTGACCTACAGCCCAACCGTTACCGTTGTGTCTATGTTTACGCGCGCGCCTACTGTGACCTCAACGTTCACCCCCACGCTGTCCGGAGAGGATCAAGGCTGGACTGCGGGGGCGGCGACTATGCCCGCCTCACCGACCTACACGGCGTCACCCCAGGTGCGGGTCTATAACACCGCGGGGGGCGTGGTGCGGAGCGGGCCGGGGGAATGGTACCCGGTGATTGCGGAAGTCGGGCATAAAGACTCATTTAGGGTGGTGGCATGCAGCGAAGCCAACCTGACGTGGTATCTGATCGTCTTGCCCTGGGGGGAGCAGGGCTGGATTTCGGGGGCGGATGCTGTGCCAAGCGGTGGGTTGGCTCCGGCGGAAATACCTACGGCGGCGACTATTCCGCCCACACCGGACTTGACCCTGACCGACATCATTCTGCCTACCCCCCAAATCCAGGTGAACAGCAGTGTCGGGGGATTTGTGCGGAGCGGGCCGGGCGTGGGGTATCCGGTGATTGGAGAAGTCAAGGCGGCGGAGTCGTTTGCGGTGCTGGGGTATTGGGCGGGTGATCCGGTCTGGTATCTGATCATGCTGCCCTGGGGCGAGCAGGGTTGGAT
>DATAMF010000239.1:0-10143 GCA_036260665.1 Aggregatilineaceae bacterium
ATGCTGCCGTTGATGCCCCAAACGGGCGCGCACGGGCAGAAGTTCACGTATCTGACACCGAATACAGATGTGCTGGCGTGGCTGATCAAACGCTTGACGGGGCAGACGCTGGCGGAGGTGATGCAGGAGCGGCTGTGGTCCAAACTGGGCTGCGAACGGGATGCCTTTTGGATTGTTGAAAGCTCGTGTGCGGAAACAGCGGGATCAGGGTTAATTACGACGCTGCGGGATATGGCGCGGTTCGGGCAAATGATGCTGCAAACCGGATATTACAACGGACAGCAAATTATCGCGGCGGCGGTGGTCGGGGATATTCAGAACGGGGCGGATCGAAAAGCCTTTGCACGTGGTCCGGCGGCGGGACCGGGCAACCAGGGATACTCGTACCGGAATCAATGGTGGGTGACGCATAACGCTTACCAAGCGTATCAAGGGTTGGGGTATGGGGGGCAAATCCTGTATATTGCTCCGACGGCAGATCTAGTGGTGGCGAAATTCAGTTCGTACCCGACACCGACTCCGGCAGGAAATGAATTCTACAGCGCGATGGTGGCACTTCCGGCGCTGGCACAGGCGCTCGCGGGCGCATAGATCAGTATTTTTTTTCTTCGAAGAGGGCGCGGTGAGGAAATACCATCCGCTCGGCATTGTAGTCGTGTTGGGAGAGGGCATGCTGATTGGCACGCTCAAAATCATGGTGAATGTCCTGGACGCGGAGGACCTGGGCGGCTGAGGGTTCGACGCTGAAGATCACGACGGCAACACTGATCTTGCCCGGTACGAACAGCACACAGCGGCCATCGCTGAGATTTTTGTTGGCGGGGCCCGGGTTGCCGCGTTCGCGCAGTATGGATTTTAAGCGCTGCAAAACGGCGAGAAGCTGGGTGTGTTCGAGCTGAATTTCGCCGGTATGGTGGATCAAGGCGAAATTGTCCTGGTCGTAAATGGTGTAGGAGATGACGTGGGACTCGTAATGCAGTTTCAGAAAATTGGTGTGTCCGGCGCGGATCACGGACTGCCACGCCTGACTTTCGGGATTGCGGGCCAGCAAACGCTCGGTGATGAGACGCTGTTCGCTGTAACGGGCATAGATGGCGTCGAACTGGGCGCGGTTGAGCTTGCCCTGCGCAAATTCGGCTGCGATTTGCGCCATCTTCTCCCGGAGTTGGATCAAAGCTTCTTCGGCGCGCTGCATTTGTTCGCGCGGGGTCAACACCGATGCAGGCGGTGGCGTGGCCGGAATGGATGGGGTCAGAAGCTCCTGGGGAACACTTTCATCCTGAACCTGGGGCCTGACGGGTGACTTGGGATGTGAGGGCCGGGGAGGAGGGGGCGGCAAAGGAACAGACTCCTCCGGCAGGACTTCGTCTGAAGGGCGAGATTGGGAATCTTCTCGCAGAAGTCGCCGCAACAGAGAGAAGTCGGGAGAATCGTCCTGATCGCTCACGGCATGCGCCTCAATGATTGAGTAAATTACTGATCATGTAACTATAACAAAAATTATGCGAGCGCGAAAGCTGCCCAGGGTACCCCTACGAAACCCTTCCCTCGAAATGAGAAGGCCGCACGGCGCTGTTCTCATTTAATCTGACCGCCAGACAACGGTCCCAGGTACTGCGCCCGCAGTTTTTCGAGTTCACGGAGCGTTTCCTGGTGTTTGTAGGCGAGGTAGGCCAAGCCCTGAAAAAGCGATTCGACGTTCTCGCCAGTGAGGGCGCTGGTTGTCAGAAAGGGCATGCGCCCCTCGTACTTGGCCCAGCCTTCGGCCTCACCGGGAGGCACCACCGGCCCCAGATCGCTTTTGTTGCCGATGACGACCATCGGCACACCGGGGGTCGCGGCCAGCAGTTCATCACGCCAGCGGAGCAAATTAAAAAAGGTCGCCGGAGCCGTGGCATCATAAATCAGGGCTGCCGCCAACGTGCCACTATAAAACTGGTCCCGAAAGCTGCGAAAACGTTCCTGTCCGGCAACGTCCCAAATGGACAGCCGCAGCAGACGATCACCCAATTGAACGGTTTTATAGTGAAAGTCAACGCCAATGGTTAAGACGCGCGACTCTTCAAATTTGCCTTCGCAAAAGCGGCGAACCAGACTTGTCTTTCCTACATTGCCGTCGCCCACCAAAAGCACTTTGTAGATTGGAAGATCGCTCACTCTGCCCTCACCTTGATTTCATTGGTCCCAGTATAGCATAGAGCGGCAGAAGATGCGCGGTTGGGGTGGACTGCTGCTACAATCGTGTTGTTGGCCGATCAAACTGGGGGATAGGATGAAATATCCAGCGTGGTGGAAAAATTCGCGCGGGGAATGGTATGTCATTGTGCAGGTTTTCTTATTCGCACTGATTGCGGCTGGCCCGATCCTGGCTGGTGACCAACCTGATGTATCCGGCTTCGTGCGGGCGGTGGCTCTGGTGATCGGTGGGCTGTTCGGCGCGGTGGGACTGCTGCTTGTGCTGGCGGGATTATGGGGGCTGGGGGATAATCTCTCGCCGCTTCCTCACCCGAAAGATGATGCGACCCTGGTACAGACAGGGGTATTTGGCATCGTGCGGCACCCGATCTACAGTGGGTTGATCACGGGGGCGGTCGGGTGGGCGCTGCTGAATGTGAGTCTGGTGACGTTGGTTTTTGCGCTGGTGCTGTTGGTCTTCTTTGACATCAAATCACGGCGCGAGGAACGGTATCTGGCGGCGAAATTTCCAGAGTATGCGGCGTATCAGCGGCGGGTGCGGAAACTGATCCCATGGGTGTATTAAAGGAGCAGGATTGATGGTTGTTCGCGTCTTATTTGTGTGCCTGGGCAATATCTGCCGCTCGCCGATGGCGGAAGCGGTGTTCCAGCAGCTTGTCAACGAGGCCGGGTTGGAGCATGAGATTCTGATCGATTCGGCGGGGACGGGGCACTGGCATGTGGGCGAGCATGCGCATGCGGGCACGCTCAGTATTCTACGCAAACATGGGATCGAGTATAACGGGCGGGCGCGGCAGATCACACGCGAGGATTTTGAGACGTTCGATTATATTCTGACGATGGATGAGGATAATCTGGCGGATGTGCGGCAGATGAAACCGGCCAACAGCCCGGCGGTGGTGAAGAAGTTTCTCGACTATGCGGACGGCGTCACTACGCGGGACGTGCCGGACCCGTATTATACGGGAGAATTTGGCAAAGTGTACGATCTGGTGGTTAAGGGTGCGGAAGGACTGCTGGCACATCTCCGCCGGGAAAAAGGGCTGTAATTATGCTGCCAGCCGCGCTGAGCGAGGTTCTGTCGTCTGTTTTGGGCGGCACGATCGAGTTCGTACAACCTGTCTTTGGTGGGGATATTAACTATGCGGCGCAAATCGACTGCGGCGGTGAGTCGTATTTTGTGAAGTGGAATGCGAACAGCCCGGATGCAATGTTTGCGACAGAGGCAGAAGGGCTGCGCCTGCTGCGCGGGGCGGGTGCGCTGCGGGTGCCGGACGTGATCGCGCAGGGGGAGGCCGACGGGATCGGGTATTTGGTGCTGGAGTGGATCGAAACAGGGAATAAGCGGGCCGGGAATGTGATGGAAGCGTTTGGGAGCGGGCTGGCCGAACTGCACCGGCAGCAGGCGGCGCAGCATGGGCTGGACCAGAATAATTTTATTGGGCGGCTGCCGCAGATCAACACACCAACATCCAGTTGGGTCAGTTTTTACCGGGAGCAGCGGATCGGGTATCAGATGGAAATCGCGCGGCTGCGGGGCCGTTTACCCCGGCGGCGTGAAGACCTGCTGACCCGCCTGATGGAGCGGTTGGATCAGTGGCTGGATGATGAGCTGATCACCCCGTCGCTGCTGCACGGCGATTTGTGGGGCGGCAATTATCTGGTGGATGAGCAGGGGCGGGCAGTGCTGATCGATCCGGCGGTGTGTTACGGGCACCGGGAAATGGACCTCGCCATGACGGAACTATTCGGCGGGTTCGCACCGCGATTCTATGAGGCGTACCAGGCGGCTTATCCGCTGGAGGGATATGACGAACGGCGGTCCCTCTACCAGCTTTATTATATCCTGGTGCATCTCAACCTGTTTGGCGAGTCCTACGGCGGACAGGTGGATTCGATAGCCGCGTATTATGCCGGACAGCGTTAGCCCTTGACTTTCAGCGAAAATCGAAAATATGAGACTGCCAGGGGCTGAGATCGACGTAGAGACCCACATCAGCCATCTCTTTGCCGGAACGCTCGTACACTGAGCCATCCAGTTGATCCTGAAGCTTCCAGATGCGATCTGTTCCATGCATGTCAGGGAGGAGCACACGGCCCTGCGATCCGGTGGATGAATAGTTAATGACGATCAGGCGGCGATCACTGCTATTGGACTGCCATGTATAGGCGATCAGGTTTTTGTGGGTGGCGTTGAGATCCCAGGCGGGCATGGTTTCGCGCATACGCCATGTGCCGTTGTGGTAAATGGGCTTACTCACCTCCGCTAACAGCACATGATAAAACGCTTCGATTTCCGGATCGGTTTCTTCGACGGGGCGATAACCCAGTTGTACAGGTAACTTGATCCGGTGCCCATAAAACTGGCCTTCGTGGAGCAGGGTCGCACCAGGAAGCGTTGTGACCAACACCGCCGCTGCTTGAGCACGGCCTGGACCAAAAGTACGCGCGGCGCGCTGTTCGTCATGGTTTTCAATAAACCGAACCATGTGGCTCTGGTAATTCAGATCACCCTGAAGATGGGTCAGAATGGAACGGACCGGCTCATTTTTGAGATAGTCGTACAAGCGCTTGTCGTAGGTGTAATCAAACCCCTGCTGCTGTAACTTCCACTCCATATCCCAATAAACCTCGGCCAAAAAGAGGAAATGCGGATATTTGGCTTTAATGGCCGGGATAACCACATGCCAGTATTCCGTTTCCGGCTCTGGACCGACACCTGGCCCCCAGGTTTGGGAAAAGATGCGGTTGGTGACGAGCATCGCCATATCGCAGCGGACGGCATCGCACTGGCTGGCAATATCGAGCAAGGTGGTTACTGCCTGACTACGCAGGTGCGGGTTAAAGGCATTGATCTGGGCGGTATCCGTCCAGGCGGGGAAGTAGGGATCACGCCCGTTGGCAAAAATCAATGAACGGCCATCACCACCGGGCACGGCAAAAAAGAATTCCGGCTGGGCTTCGAGGTCTTCACTGACGCCCTGGACAAAATAATCCGGGCATTCAGCCAACCAGGAGCAGTCGATGGCGGTGTGATTGGGCACAAAGTCCAGGACTAATTTGATGCCGAGTTTCTCCAGCCGCTTGCGCAAGGCGGCCAATTCGTTACGTCCGCCGAGGTGGGGATCGACTTCGTAGCGACGGATCGAATAGGGGGAACCGATGACATCGGCCTTGGTGTAATTCGGCAGGGCGCGGCGGTATTCATCCTGTAAATGAGGATGTCCAAGCGAGATTTCGCGCCCGGCTGGACTGCGTTCCCAGACTCCCATCAGCCAGACTGCGTCAAACTTCCATTGGGCTAACGGGGTAAGCACTTCGTCAGGGATACTACCGAATGTTACAGGACGGTTATACAGTGTGCTCAGGCTATGCAGCCATGTCCAGGCATTAATCTCGCAGATCAACGGATTCTGCCGCCAGAATACCATAATGCCCCCTTACTACCTCACTGAACCCACCCTCTAGAATAGCCCAAAATGTTCCGAAAACAAGAAGCTGTTTTAGACAAATAAAAAGGGCAGGTTGCCCTGCCCCTGAGTATCGAACGTATATGGATGTTAGCTGGCGGTAGACTGTAATTGTTCGACGGGCATTTCGTGCGCGGCTAACCAGCGCTCGCACGAGATCGCGGCGGCAGTGCCCTGGCCGACGGAAGTGGCGACCTGGCGGAAGATGCGATCCTGCACTTCGCCCGCCGCGAAAATGCCTTCGATGTTGGTATGCATTTCCTTATCGGTGATCAGATAACCGAACTGATCGCGGGCCAACTGGCCCTGGAACAGATCGCTGTTTGGATCGTGTCCGATAAAGATAAAAACGCCATCGGTGGGATAGTCACTCGTTTCGCCCGTTTCCACGTTACGCAGACGGACGGATTTGACGTTCTGCTCGCCCACGATTTCCTCGATCACCGTGTTCCAGATGAAATGAATTTTGTCGTTGGCCTGGGCGCGGGTCTGAAGTGTGGCCCCGGCACGCAGTTGATCGCGGCGGTGAATGATATCGACCCGATTGGCGAACTTGGTCAGGAAGAGGGCTTCTTCGAGGGCGCTGTCACCCCCACCGACCACCACGAAATTTTTACCCCGGAAGAAAAAGCCGTCGAAGTCCCCCTGCGTTACTCCGAAGGTAGCGCGGCTGTCGAACTGGTCGCCTACCCCGATGCTGCCGCCCTGGTTGAGGCCACCGCCGCCGGGGAAGTCGATGTGCTGATATACATCGCCAGCGGTGAAGATCGGCTGTTCGTCCAGCAGTGGATCGAAGCGAATGCCGATGCGGGCCTCGCGTTGGCAGGTGATCCCCGCGAGTGCGAAAAAGACTGCCCCATCAGCATCAAAATGCGCGATGATACCGTCACGGGCATTATCCTCGAACAGACCGCCAGCCAGATCAAAGTCCAGACCCAGGAACCGCAGTTTGTGGTATTAGACAAAGCTGAGGTCGTCGAAGAACGCTCGAAGAATCCGGGTGTCTGTGCGCTAAACAACCTGCGCGGCTGTGACGAAGGCATCTTCCTGACGCTGTATGTGACCTTCCTCGCTTATGCGCTGGCGCTGGTTTTCGGTCTGATCACGGCCCTCATGCGCATTTCGAGCAACCCCATTTTTTACAATATCTCCACCCTCTCTGTGGAAATCGTGCGCGGGCTGCCCCTGATGGTCATTCTGATTTATGCGGCGTTTGTGGTGGTGCCGCGCCTGCGCGACGCCACGCCCATCGACCTGGGACTCGTCACCATCCCCAAATTCGACATCGATCCGCGTTGGAGCGCGATCATCGGGTTGTCGTTTGGTTACGGGGCCTTTATTGCCGAAATCTTCCGCGCCGGGATTCAAAGTATCGGGCGCGGTCAGATGGAAGCCGCCCGCAGCCTCGGCATGAGTTATGCCCAGGCCATGCGCTGCGTCATTCTGCCCCAGGCCATCCGTGTCGTGCTCCCGCCGCTCGGCAACGACTTTATTGCCCTGCTCAAAGACTCGGCGCTGATCTCCGTGCTGGCCCTGCCCGATCTGATGCAAAAGGGGCGTTTGTTCGTGTCCCGGACCTACGACGCCTTTTTGGGCTACAGTGCAGTTGCCGTGATGTATCTCTTTATGACGCTGCTCCTGTCGATGATGGTACGTCTCCTGGAACGCCGCACTCGCCTGCCGAGTTAGAGGTAAACTGCAATGGCTGAAACACACGAACCGATCATTCAGATCGAAAATGTTCACAAACAGTTCAAGACGCCGCGCGGCACCGTCCATGCCCTGCGCGGGGTAAGCCTGAATGTCTACCCCGGCGAAGTGGTGGTCATCGTTGGCCCCAGCGGTTCCGGCAAAAGCACGCTGCTGCGCTGCATCAACCGCCTGGAAACGTTCACCAGCGGCGGCATCGTGGTCGATGGCATTCCGCTCAAAGGTGCGCGCAACATCAACAAAGTCCGTACCGAAGTCGGCATGGTTTTCCAGAGCTTCAATCTGTTTCCAGACAAAACCGTGCTGCGCAATATTATGTTAGCCCAGCGTATCGTTCGTAAACGGGGCCGCGAAGAGTCTGCTACCAAAGCACGCCTGCTGCTGGAAAAAGTCGGCATCCCCGAAAAAGCCGATGCTTTCCCGGCGCAGCTTTCCGGCGGTCAGCAGCAGCGGGTCGCCATTGCGCGCGCCCTCGCCATGGACCCCAAGATCATGCTGTTTGACGAACCTACTTCTGCCCTTGACCCTGAAATGATCAAGGAAGTGCTGGATGTCATGCAGCAGCTTGCCAGCGACGGTATGACGATGGTGGTGGTCTCGCACGAAATGGGTTTTGCCCGCGCCGCCGCTGATCGGGCCGTTTTCATGGATGCTGGATTAATCGTTGAAGAGGACACTCCCGATATTCTGTTCAGCCGTCCGTCCCACAACCGGACCCGCCTCTTCCTGAGCAAAATTCTCTAAGGTCAATGGATTCCCTCCTCGCGCAGAGAAAGGGAATCCATTTTTATGCACCCTTTTAGAAATCCATTAGAATCCACAACAAAATCTGATCTGCTGCATCCAAATAGGTAGTGCGAATACAAGCCGCAAAAATAGGAACCGTGTGATGAACGATAAACTGACATTTAATCTGAACCCGGCCAGCGCTCCGGCAGATACGGGCGTTCAGCAAGAAAAACTGGTGATCATCGGCTCTGGTCCGGCGGGCCTGACTGCCGCGTTATACACCGCCCGTGCCAATCTGAATCCGGTGGTCATTGCGGGCCATGTGTTAGGCGGGCAGGTGTCGCTCACCTACGAAATCGAGAACTATCCCGGTTTCCCCGAAGGTCTGAGCGGCCAGGAATTGGTCGATAAGATGGTCGAGCAGGCCCAGAAATTCGGCGCACGGCTGGTCATGTATACTGCGGTATCCGAAGTGGACTTCACACACGGTTCGCCGTTCACTATCAAGACCGACGATGGCAAGCAGTACGAGGCCGAAGCCGTGATTGTCACAGCGGGGGCCAATCCTCGCCGCCTGAACATTCCCGGCGAAGCCCAATACACTGGCAATGGCGTGAGCTACTGCGCCACCTGCGACGGCTTTTTCTTCCGGGGTAAAAATGTCGTGGTGGTCGGTGGGGGTGACAGCGCCCTCGAAGAAGCCCTCTTCCTGACCAAGTTCGCGAATCGGGTCGATATCATTCACCGTCGCGATCAACTGCGTGCCGGGGCCACACTTCAGACCCGCGCCCAGGCCAACGACAAGATTCATTTCATCTGGAACACGGTAATCGAGGAAATCGTGGGTGAGCAGAACGTCAAATCCGTCCGTCTGCGCAACGTGGAAACGGGCGAAACCAGCGACTACCCAACCGATGGTGTGTTTATCTTTATCGGACACGATCCCAACAGCGATCTGTTTCAAGGTCAGTTGGCTCGCGATCAGTTCGGTTATCTGATCACCGATAAAGAAATGCATACCAACATCGAAGGCGTTTTCGCAGCGGGCGAAGTGCAGGACCGCATCTTCCGTCAGGTCGCAACTTCCGTCGGCCAGGGGACTGCCGCCGCAATCTCCTGTGAGCGCTGGTTAGCCGCGCACGAAACGCCTGTCGAGCAATTGCAGTCTACCGCCAGCTAACGTCCATACACATTCGATCCACAGGGGCAGGGACAACCTGCCCTTTTTGTTTGTTTAAAATAGCTTCTTGTCTTCGGAACATTTTGGGCTATCCTAGATGGTGGGTTCAGTGAGGTAGTAAGGGGGCATTATGGTATTCTGGCGGCAGAATCCGCTGATCTACGAGATCAATGCCTGGACGTGGCTGCACAGTCTGAGCACACTTTACAATCGCCCTGTGACATTCGGCAGCATCCCCGATGAGGTGCTTGCCCCGTTGGCCCAATGGAAGTTTGACGCGGTCTGGCTGATGGGGGTCTGGGAACGCAGTCCTGCCGGGCGCGAAATCTCATTCGGTCATCCCGATTTACAGGATGAATATCGCCGCGCCCTACCGCAGTACACCAAGGCCGACGTCGTTGGTTCCCCCTACTCCATCCGCCGCTACGAAGTGGATCCCCATCTTGGCGGGCGTAACGAATTAGCCGCTTTGCGCAAGCGGCTGGAAAAACTCGGCATCAAATTAGTTCTGGACTTTGTGCCCAATCACACTTCTATTGACTGCCCCTGGCTGACCGAATGCCCGGATTATTTTGTCCAGGGCGTCAGTGAAGACCTCGAAGCTCAGCCGGAATTCTTTTTTACCCTCCCCGGCGGTGAAGGCCGCTCATTGATTTTTTCCAACGGGCGTGATCCCTATTTCCCCGCCTGGACCGATACCGCCCAGGTCAATGCCTTCAACCCGCGCTTGCGTAACCAGGCGGTGTCCACCCTGCTCGATATTGCCAGCATGTGCGACGCTGTCCGCTGCGATATGGCGATGCTCGTCACCAACCGCATCTTTTCCCAAACCTGGGGGCCAGGTGTCGGTCCAGAGCC
>DATAMF010000085.1:0-8467 GCA_036260665.1 Aggregatilineaceae bacterium
ACAGCCGCCGCCTCGGTATGCTGAATGAGGCCGCCGGTCAGCAAGACCAGTGCCACCACCAAGCCTATCATCTTTTTCATGGTTTAATGCTCCTGGAGAAGAGAGGAATACGCGCAAACAAATATTATAGTTGAGTCGTTCAATTCATTCATAAAGTGTTGTCGGACAGAAACTTCCCCTCTGCGAAAACCCACATCTTTTGAGACGCAGATCAACAGATCCTCGTAGGGGCGTAGGGTTCGCTTTTCCCCCTCTCCAGCCAAGCGAGAGAGGAGGATTGAGAGGGTGAGGTTCGCCGGAAAGGAGGCCGGGGGTAGGGCTTCGCGCCCCGCTACGCCCCCGCCTGCATCGCCTCCGCCACCACCGGGATCGTGAAGTGGAACACCGTCCCGACTTCGAGTTCGCTTTGCACCCACACCTGACCGCCGTGTTGTTCGATCAACCCGCGTGTGATCGTCAGCCCCAATCCGGTGCCGGGCTGTTCGCGCGTTTTTGGATTCTCGCTGCGGAAGTACGGGCGGAACAGCTTGGCGAGGTCGTCCTCGTCCATCCCGATCCCGGTATCCTGCACCGAGCAGTGAATCACCTGCGGCGCGCCCTGCGGATTCCACAGGTTGCGCGTCAGTTCGGCATTGATTCCGATCTTGCCACTCGGCGGCGTGTACTTGTACGCGTTCGAGATGAAATTCGTCATCACCTGCATCAGGCGGTTGGAGTCGCCCATCACCAGCGGTAAATCGTCGGGCACCTGGACCACCAACTCCTGATTTTTCTCTTCGATCTGCCCCTGCAAGGAGCGCAGCGTTTCCATCACAATATTGCGGAAATCGACGGGCGCAATATCCAGCCGCAGATTGCCCGTTTGCTGCTTGGTGAGGTCGTTCAGGTCGCTCACCAGTGTTTCCATACGGTTGACGTTGTTCAGCACGATCCGCAAAAAGTCTGACTGCTGCTCGTTCATCGGCCCCAACACGCCCTTCAGCAGCAGGTCGGTATAACCCTTCATACTGGTCATCGGGTTTTTTGAGTTCGTGGGCCACCATGCTCACGAAATTACTCTTATCCTTGTTGGCGTGTTCGAGTTCAGAGAACAGCTCCGCGTTGACAATCGCAGGGCTGGCGTGTTCCGCGAGACGGGCCACAAAGTCCAGGTCCAGCAGGTCGAGTTCGCCCTCATGATCGCTTTCCAGAATGATCACGCCGATCACCTGGTTGGCGCTGAACAGCGGCACGGTGAGCTGCGCCACGCAGTTTGGCAGTGTCTCTTCATAATCCGGGGCTTGCGCTACATTGGTGATCAAGGAGGGCTGCGCGCTGCGCACCACCCGCCCGATCACGCCGCGATCCGCCGAGTAGGCCAGTTCGCCTTCCATATCGAACATGCTGCCCTTGGGATACCCATACGAGGCCAGGATCCGCATTTCGTTCGTTTCGCGGTCCCGAATGAACAGCACGCCCGCCGTCGCGCCGCTTTTACGCAGCGCCCAGTCCATCGTAATATCGACCACGTTTTTCAGGTTCAGCGTGCGGTTGAGTTCCTGGTCGATCCGCTGCATCGTGTCCAGTTCCTGCACGCGCAGCGCCAACTGCTGGTCGGTCATATCGAACAGGCGCGCGTTTTCAATCGCGATAGCCGCCTGCCCCGCGAACGTTTCCAGCAGATCCGCATCTTCCTTGATGAAGATGCTGCCGTCGCGCTTGTTGATCGTTTGCAGTACGCCAATCGCGCGCCCCTGGACCAGCAGCGGCACCGACAGAATCGCGTTGGAATGAAAATTCTCACCCCGGCCATCGCCAGCGGTGATAACAGGTGCGCCGTCGTTCGTCCCGCGCACATCCCCATACCACCGCGAGTCCCGGCTCGGATCGTTGACGATAATCGACACCCCGCGCTGCACGGTTGACCCAGCCAACCCACTGCCCGCCGGAATACGCGTATTGATCAGTTCTTCGCCGCCGCCGCCGACCACCACGCGGAACACCAGATCGCTGGTTTCCTCGTCCACCAGCAGCAGACTGCCCGCCTCGCAGTTCAGAATCTGCACCGCGTTTTCGGTGATCAGTTGCAGCAGGCGGTCCACGCTGCCCAGTTCCGCCGCCAGTTGGCTCGAAATCTGGTTGATCGCGGCCAGTTGCCGGGCGCGCTGCTGCGTCTTGTCGAACAGTTGCAGCTTATCCAACGCGCTCGCCGCGAGGTTCGCAATGTCCCAGAACAGGTCTTGCTGCTCGTCGGTGAAGGTAATGCCCGGTTCCGTCGTCGCCGCGACCATCACCCCCAGCACGCCGCCCCCGGTATCCGCCAGCAGCGGCACCCCCATCCACGCCTTCAGGTTCGGGTTATCCAGCCGCGCCTGCGGATCGCGCTGCAAGGTTTCGCGCACATAATCATCCGTGCGGATCGTCTGCTGCGTCCGCGCGATTTCGCTCATCAGGTCGCGCCCGATGCGCCAGCGCCGCCCTTCCATCGACTCGTCGCGCTCATCGCCTTCGTTGAAGAACACATACGCCAGTTCATCCGTGTTCGGATTGCGCAGCGCGATATAAAAATTCGGCGCATTAATCACGCGGCTGGTCTGCGCATAAATCAGTTCCAGCAGCGTGTCAAAATCAATCGCAAAGTTCAGCGCGCGGCTCACCTGGCTCAACACATCCTGCACGCGCACGCGCCGTTCGAGGTCTTCCACCGCTTGCGCGCGTTCCACTGCCAGCGCGATCTGGTCCGACAGACTGTCGATGAAGCGTTTATCTTCAAACAGGTATGCCGCGCCGTTGCGCCGGGGACCAATCGCCAGAAAACCGTTCAGCGCCTTCTGGCCTTTCAACCCCACCAGCATCGGCGCGCCCAACACCGCGAGTTTGGCCCGTTCGCTCACCACTTCCAGCGGCAGCGCCGCCGCTTCTTCCAGGTCCAGCACGCTCGCCCGGTCCCGCAGATACCGGATCAATCCGCTCTCCGGCACAAACGTAATATCGGTGGGCCGGTAGCCTTTCACCGGGTCGATTTCGGGCCGATACTCATACGTGACCACATCGCGCGCGAACAGAATAATGTGGGTCGGTTGCAGGGTATCATTCAGATATTTCTGCACCAGCGAAATCACATCGCGCAGCGTCGCCGCGTTGGTGACTTCGCGCGCGAACTTTTCCAGTTGCATCTGGTACGCGTGCCGCGCCCGGAAGTACAGCGCATCCACCCGCCGCTGTAAAAACGCGCGCAGCGGCATAAAGATCAGCGCGATCACAAAGATCGAAAACGCGATCATGACCGGGCTGAGAGCCGTTTCGCTCAAGCCGCGCCCCAGCAGCAGCGCAATCCCGGCCACGATCATCCAGTAGCTTAACAGCAGCAGCGACACCAGTGCCGCATACAGCAGCGCTTGCGTAATAAAACGATCCGTGTCTACCAGCCGGAACTGCAGAACCGCATACACCGCGCTGAGGGGGAACAGAATCGGCAGTGCCTGCGTGAAAAACAGCAGGTTCGGCTGTGAGCTTCCGGTGGCGGCGCGCCACCCAAAGCTGATCACCGCCAGCATCAGCCAGGGGGTCAACCCCAGCATCACAATCGTGCTTTGGTTACGCGCAATCGGAGAAGCGGAGCGCGAACGCCGCCAGCCCATCATGGCGATCAGCATAAACCCGCCGATCACCAGCGCGCCTTCCACCAGGATAATCGCCCCACGGCTCAGGTTCGAGTCGCTCGAACTGTACAGGCCCCACGCCGCGCCCGTCAGCGCCAGCGCGATCACCACCGGTGCCCAGCGCAGCAGCGGATTGCGTTGAATCGCCGCAAATCGATACGGGAACTCCAGTGCGAATATCGCCAGCAGCGCCGCTTGCACAAAGCCCGCGCCCAACCAGACCGCCGGCAGACGGTGCGTGCTGATCGCGTCAAATGATCCACCCAGGTAGATGGTCACCGTGGCCGACAGCATCACGATCAACTGGATCAGCGGTGCATGGCCCCGCCGGATCAGCAGCACCAGCGCAATGATCCACAGCACGGCCCCAGCGAACCACCCGATCCCGAAATAGCTAAACCAGTCACCATCCGGCATACTGGTCAGTGTCACCGCGATCCGGCACGTCCGCAGCCCGCCCGACGTATCCGGCACCATCGAACACTTCACCCCCACCGGATCCTCTTTGCTCACCTCGTCACGGCGCTCAAACCCCACGCCCATCACGTCGCCCGGTTCGTGGCTGTGCACAATATCATTGAATGCTTCGGCTCGCTCCTCTATGGGCAGCAAACCGATATTTTTACCATCCAACTGGGTGATCCGGTCCCCAGCCAGCAGTCCTTTTTCAAGCGCGGGCCACTCGGCCCCCACCACCGATTGATAGACATCCACTTCGAGGGTACGCTGGGGCAGAAATCCCAGAAACGGCTGCTCACGCCATTCGAGCGCCGCGTCCGCATACACCACCAGCAGAATACCCGCCAGCGCCATCAAGGCGACAGCCAAGATCAACTGATTCTGAATCCATCTGGAATAACGCGAGGATGTCTGCATGAATGACTCCGACCTAAATTTATTCCCTCTTGATGCTTGCCCTGCATTTTAACATAGAAACAGCCTGCGCACCTATCATTCATACCATTTCCTGACGAACGCTAGTTCTATTGTCCTATGGGCACGCTCCGCCTTCTTTACTAAATTCATAAATGGTTCGTATCGTAAGCAGGCTTGCCCGATCCAAGCCGTAACAGAAATGAGTGTATTGTTATGCGTAAGTGGTTGTATTTTGTATTGGTTGTTACACTCCTCGCCGTTCCCCACCCCACCGCGCCCCAACCGGCCCAGGCCCAGGGCGCGCCCCTCGTACTCGCCTACTTCTACGGCTGGTTCAACAGCGGCCAGTGGAGCGACGGCCAGTTGATTGACCGCCCCGCCGAACCCTACGATTCGGCCAATGGGGATGTCATGGCCCGCCAGATCAGCCAGGCGAAATCGGCTGGCATTGACGGTTTTGTCATGAGCTGGTTTGGTCCCGATGAACCTTATACGTCGGGTGTGTTTGGTGGCCTGCTCGATCAAGCCGCCGCTCAGGGTTTTACGGCTGCGGTGGACATCGACATGGGCCAGGGGTTCATCCCCACCACCGATTCCGCCCTGAGTGCCACCAGCCACGCCGTCAATTCGCTCGCTGCCCACCCGGCCTATCTGCGCTACAACGGTAAACCCGTGATCTTCTTCTGGAAGCAGCAGCGTTTTACGCCTGCCCAGTGGACCGACATCCGTAATCAGGTTGATCCCAACCACAACACCATCTGGATTGCCGAAGGCGCGGCCTCCGAATATATTGGCCCCTTCGACGGTCTGAACCTCTACAACATCGCCTGGAGCGGCAACCCGGCGGGCACGAATGCCACGTGGGCGACCCGCACCAAAAACGCGGGCGGTTATTTTGTAGCCACCGCCATGCCCGGCTTTGACGAGTCGCGTCTGGGACGTGGCGAAGCCGTGGTGCGTGATCGCGGCAATGGGGACTATTTCCGCAGCAGTTTCGCGGGGGCTGTCGCCTCGAATCCGCACATGATCATCATCACCAGTTGGAACGAGTTCTTCGAAAACAGCCACATCGAGCCGAGCGCCAACTACGGCACGTTTTACCTCGATCTGGCCCGCGAGTTGATCAGTTCTTACAAGGCGACAGGTTCTGTTCCTGCCGCACCCGGCGGCGCGCCCGCCCAGAGCGCCCCCGCCGCCCAATCGCCCACCGGAGTCTTTGCTAATCCCACCGTCTCCGGCCTGAATGTCCGTTCCGCCCCGACCACCGACTCGGATCGTGTCGCGGGCGTGAGCTACCCCAACGCTTACCCGCTGTTGGCCCGCAATGCGGATAATTCCTGGTTCCTCATCGACTACGGTGGCGGTCAGGGCTGGATTTCCGCCCAGTACGCCACCTATACCGGCGACCTCAACGCGGTCCCCGTCCAATAATGTTCTTTTCCCCTCTCCAAGGATTTTGGAGAGGGGTCAGGGGTGAGGTCCGTAGGGGCGATTCACGAATCGCCCCGTTCTCTTCTTCCTGCTTGCGGGAAAGATGTGGGGCGCGGTACGATCCCTTTTTGTTTATCCTGCGCTATTCCACATGAGGTCGCCCGATGAAATGCTTGCTGGTTCTCCTGCTGTGCCTCTCCCTGCTAAATGTCCTCCCTGCCGCCGCCCAATCCGAGCATTATACTTACATCGACTTGGGCGACCCGTCTAAGGGGGATTGGTTCCCCCAGATCGACGCTGGGCAGGTCGTCTGGGAAGTGCGGCAGGGCTTCAACTACCAAATTGCCTTCTACGATGGTACCTCAACCAGTTTGCTCACCCCGGATGAATCCGTTGGTTCTGCGCCCCAAATCGACGCCGGGCAGGTCGTCTGGCAGGGTTGGGATGACACCGATACGGAGATTTTTCTCTACGACGGCACCACCACCATCCAACTCACCGACAATGACACGCCGGATTACATGCCGCGCCTTGATGCCGGGCAGGTGGTCTGGGTCGGCAGCGAAGAAATCTTCTTCTACGACGGCACCACCACCCTCCAACTCACCACCAACGACACCGCCGACACGAATCCCCAGATTGACGCTGGGCAGGTGGTGTGGTTGGGGGCCGAGAACAAAATTTTCCTGTATGACGGCTCCACCACCATCGAATTAGCGGACAATGCCCTCCGCAACACCAATCCCCAGATCGATGCCGGGCAGGTGGTCTGGGAGAGTTTCACAGACGAGGATTCCGAAATCTCCTTCTACGACGGCACCACCACCATCCAGCTCACCGACAACGACACCTTCGATTTCCGTCCCCAGATCGACGCCGGGCAAATCACCTGGATGGGCAGCGACAGCCTGATCTATCTCTACGACGGCACCACCACCGTTGAGCTAGCCACGAATGCATCCCCTAGCGCCGCGCCCCAAATCGATGCCGGGCAGGTCGTCTGGATGGGGTATGCGGGCGAGGATATTGACATTTTCCTCTACGACGGCACGACCACCCTCCAGCTATCCGACAACGACATCCCCGACGTGGACCCCCAACTCGACGCGGGACAGGTCGTGTGGGTCACTCAAGCCGCCGACGACACGAAAATTACCCTCGCCATCCCAAATCCGTAGGGGCAATTCACGAATTGCCCGCGCGCCGCGCCCGCTTTTTCCCCTCTCCAAGGATTTTGGAGAGGGGTCAGGGGTGAGGTCCGAGCTTTTCTCCCCTTCCTGCTTGCGGGAAGGGGCTGGGGGTAGGGTCCTAGGGCTACCGCATGAGATTGAATGAGGAGAGAATCAAGGAAAGAGAAAAAAGAGACGAGAGTAGGGAACTCGAATGGCACTCAACAGCCCGTTGCTGGAGCATTTCAAGGATCTGCCCGATCCGCGGATGGTCAATAAATGCGATCATCTCTTGATCGATATCGTAATGATCGCCATTTGCGCGACGATTGCCAATGCGGATAGTTGGGAGGATATCGCCGCCTTTGGGGAGGGAAAACGGGCGTGGTTAGGGCAGTGGTTAGCCTTGCCCAACGGGATACCGTCCCCAGATACTTTTCAACGAGTCTTTGCCCATGTGGATGCGGCAGCCTTTCATCAGCGGTTTCAGGCCTGGGTGGAGGATGTCTTTCGGCTGACAGAAGGCCAAGTCATTGGAGTGGATGGCAAGACGGGGCGCGGCACATGTGATGCCCAGGGGCAATCGACCTTACATCTGGTGAGTGCGTGGGCCACCGCCAACCACATCACCTTGGGGCAGGTTCAAGTCGGCGAGAAAGCCAACGAGATTGTCGCGATTCCGCTATTGCTCGACTTGTTAATGCTCAAAGGGTGTATTGTGACGCTGGATGCCATCGGGTGTCAAAAGACGATTGTGAAGCAAATTCGAGAGCAGGAAGCGGACTATGTGGTCACCGTCAAGGGCAATCAGCCGAAACTCCAGCAGCACCTCCTGGAAGCGTTTGCGGCTGCCGACGCACAGGGTTGGGTCATGGCGAGTCCCGCCTACTGTGAAACGCTCGATAAGCGACATGGACGGATTGAGCAGCGGCAATGTTGGGTCTTAGCCGAGACCCAAGCTCAGGCTTCAGGCTGGCAGGACTGCCAAACCCTCGTGCGTATTCGGCGTGTCATCTACCGAAGTGGAGCGGAACCCAGTGACGAGACCCACTATTACATTACGAGCCTTCCGCCTCAAGCGAGTCTGATCTTGGGGGCGGTGCGCGCGCACTGGGGCATTGAAAATGGCTGTCATTGGGTGTTGGATGCCGTCTTCCGTGAAGATGCTTCCCGGACCCGACTGCACAACGCGGATGAGAATCTCGCCCTCTTACGCAAGATTGCCCTGAATCTCATCCGCCAGCATCCAGCGAAAGGCTCACTCAAGGGGAAGCGCTATCGCGCCGCGTTGAATGAAGACTTCTTACTCGAAATTATGCAATCTTCATTCTATCTCATGCGGTAGCCCTA
>DATAMF010000246.1:0-3066 GCA_036260665.1 Aggregatilineaceae bacterium
AGCCGAACACAGCTTTCCCGACTGGTCGCCCGACAGCTCGCGCATCGTCTTTAATTCAGATCGTGATGGGGACTGGGACATTTACGTCATCAACGCCGATGGGACCAATCTACAGCAGCTAACGGACTTCCCCGGCACCGAAGAATTACCCGTGTGGTCCCCCGATGGCAGCCTGATCGCATTCGAGTCAGATCGAAATGGTAATTTCAACATTGATGTCATAAATGCCGACGGGAGTAACCTCCGCCAGCTCACTGATAATGATCTGGACAATTCACGCCCGGCGTGGTCCCCCGATGGCACGCGCATCGCCTTTCACACCAGCGGTATCTACAACATTTTTGTGATGAACGCTGATGGCACCCATCAACAGCAGCTAACCCATAACGCCGACACCCTCAACGTCATGCTCGATCTCGATTGGTCTCCTGATGGCCGCCATATCGTCTGGGAAGAATCGCTTAATAGCTGGGATGGTCCGTTTAACACCTATATCATGGATGCCGATGGCAGCCATGTCATTCAACTGACCAACAACGAGGACTTCCCGAACGGGTTTTCATTCTCGCCCGACGGCACGCACATCGCCATCCCTATCACGCAGCGGGATCAGACCCTGCTGTATGTGATGAATCTGGACGGCACCGATGCCCATCCCTTATCGGGTACCGAGGGTGTCTCTGTCGCCACGTGGCACCCGATCCGCTAAAAAACAGAACGCCTGTTTGCATTCGCAGAACCTTTGTGCTATTCTCTCCGTATCCAATGGCGGTTAGCACAAAGGAGTTTTGCCATGCCTCGTCCCACTCATTTTGAAATCAACGCCAAAGATCTCGCCAAAGTCACCGCTTTTTACCGCTCTGTCTTTGATTGGAAAATCGAAAAATGGGATGGCCCCATGGATTACTGGCTCGTCGGCACCGGTGAAGACTCATCGCGCGGCATCGACGGTGCCATCTTTAATTCCGAAGGGCTGTTCATGGGAACCGTCAACACCGTCGAAGTGCCCAACCTCGAAGCTTATATCGCCCGTGTCCAGGCCAACGGCGGCCAGCCCATCGGTGACATCCAGGCCATCCCTGGCATTGGCCGCTTCACCTATTGCAAGGATGTCGAAGGTAATCTTTTCGGCCTGATGGAAAACGAACCGGGCGCGCAGTCCTGAATTTCCCCCTGATGATCTGGGGCGTGCCTTCCCTCCATCTTCCCGATCATCGATCAACCGCTCGTCGTCGAGGCGTACGCCCCGGCAAATGGCGGGGCGTCGGCTTGCCCCGCCCGCTTTTCCCCTCCTTTCTCCGCGTGCGGGGAAAGGAGGCCGGGAGGATAGGGGTGAACCACCCACTTATGCAAATCGCCCAACGTCCTCATATTGACAGCCGCTCATTTTCCGGTTACGCTTAAGCCGTCAATGACATCGAACCGGATGAGTATGCTTCATCGCGCCGGACAGGACGCCGCTTCCCCGACTGAGAGAGCGGTACGGATCAGCCGAAGCAGAATGGGCCGGGGAGTCGCGCAGAGGAAATGCTGCGCCGGGTTCGCCGCCGTTATACGCGCGCCATGAGTGAGGCTGGCCGTTGCGTCAGTCTAATCAGGGTGGCACCACGGGCTTTTTGACGCTCGTCCCTGTGTTTTGCGGGGGCGGGCGTTTTTGATTCCATGCTCCCGACACTCATCATTCACTTAAAGGAGCTTAACCATGTCTGACCAGATCAAGTATTTGCTCGACGAATCCGAAATGCCCCGTGCGTGGTACAACATCATCCCAGATCTGCCTCGCCCCCTGTCGCCTGTCCTGCATCCCGGCACCCAAAAACCGGTCACACCGGACGATCTCGCCCCTCTGTTCCCGATGGCGATCATCATGCAGGAAGTCAGCACCGACAGCTACATCGAAATCCCCGACCCGGTGCGCAACGTTTACCGCCAGTGGCGGCCCAGCCCGGTCTACCGTGCCCGCCGCCTGGAAAAATTCCTCGACACCCCCGCCCGCATCTATTATAAATACGAGGGGGGCAGTCCCGTCGGCAGCCACAAGCCCAATACCGCCGTCGCCCAGGCCTTCTATAACCGCGAAGAAGGCATCCGCAAGATCAGCACCGAAACCGGCGCGGGCCAGTGGGGATCATCCCTGGCGATGGCGGGAGCCTTTTTCGGCGTCGAAATCGAAGTCTTTATGGTCAAAATCAGCTACCAGCAGAAGCCCTACCGCCGCAGCATGATGCAGTCCTACGGGGCCACTGTCCACGCCAGCCCGACCAATCTCACCCAAGCGGGCCGCAGTATCCTTGAAAAAGACCCCGATAATATGGGCAGCCTGGGCATGGCGATCAGTGAGGCTGTCGAAGTCGCGGCCACCAGCGGCGGCACGGTCAAATATTCGCTCGGCAGCGTCTTGAATCACGTCATGCTGCACCAGACCATCATCGGCGAAGAAGCGCTGCTGCAAATGGCAAAAGCCGACGATTACCCGGATGTCGTCATCGGCTGCGCGGGCGGCGGCAGCAACATGGCCGGGCTGATCCTGCCCTTCGTGCGCGAACGGCTGAAAAAAGGCATCCCCACTCGCTTCCTCGCCGCCGAACCAACCGCCTGCCCCAGCCTGACCAAAGGCACCTATGCCTACGATTTTGGCGATACCGTCGGCATGACCCCGCTGATGAAAATGCACACCCTCGGCCACGACTTCATGCCAGCGGGCATCCACGCGGGCGGCCTGCGCTATCACGGCATGTCGCCCATCATTTCGCTGCTGCACGATGAAGGCATTCTGGAGGCACAGTCCTATCACCAGAACAGCATCTTCGAGGCCGCCGTGCAGTTCACGCGCACCGAGGGCATCGTGCCCGCGCCGGAAAGCGCCCACGCCATCCGCGCCGCCATCAACGAAGCGCTCGAAGCCAAAGCCGAAGGCCGCGAACGGGTCATCCTCTTCAACCTGAGCGGACACGGCCACTTCGACATGGCCTCCTACGACGCCTACTTCGCCGGGAAACTCGAAGACTACGAGTACCCCATTGAAGAAGTCATCGCCGCACAGGAGCGCCTGCCGCACATCAACGA
>DATAMF010000259.1:0-3024 GCA_036260665.1 Aggregatilineaceae bacterium
TTTTGGCCGGACGGTTGGGGCAGAAGCTACCATAGTTTTGAGTTGTTCAGAGTCTTGCAAGATGAGCAGCGCTTCAAAAGGCGTTGTGCCAAGAACTTGACCCGCCAAGTTGGTGAATACCTCATCATCTACCAGATTCGGATTCACATGCAAGGCTCTCATGAGTTCTTTGATCGCGCGGGCTTTATTGCCCGCCACATGACAACCAATGGCCGCATCAATGTGCGGCTGAGCACGGCGCACCGCGCTAGAAGCTTCAGGATTTTTAGTCACGGGAGTCTTAACCTATTGTGAGCGAACCGTCGTTTTGAGCGGCTTCTCCATGTAGTGCCAGCGCTGAATCCCAAAAAACAGGCGGAGCAGCAAGTTCGAGCGCGTGCGGGTAATGGCAAAACCTGCTTTTTCATACAGATGGATTGCCCGCTCATTCGTCGCGGCTACCCACAGCGTCAGCTTTTCGCGGTCATGATCGCGCGCCCATTGTTCTGCCTGTTCCATCATAAGCCGCCCGACGCCCTCCCCCTGGTGATCCGCCGCCACCCCGACATCGCTGATATAGGCTTCTCCCGGCTTGGGACGGTAACCCATCAGCCACAGCAGAAACGCCGCCCGCAGCATCCGCAGCATCCCCAACTCGCGAACCGCAAAATGCTCCAAGGCGCGGTTTTCACGCGGGGTGTAATAAATTGGCTCGACCAGCAGCGTCCCGATAATGCGTCCGTCTCGCTCAGCCACCAGGATGCCATCATAGCCGCGTCCTACCGGACCGGTATAAATTTCTTCGAGCAAGGCGCGCACTTTTTCGGGCTGTTTGCTGAAGATGACCCGCATTTTATCGCTAAATGCTTCTTGCAAAACTGCCGCCACACCGGGCAAATCGACCAGCCGCGCGGGGCGAACGACCGTTTTTTGTATATCGAGCCGCTGCATATCAGCCTCTTTTTGAATTAGCGGGAAAATTATTCCAGCGCTGCCAACGCCAATCCAACCGCGGCAACCGTCGCCAGATTATGGATCTTCCCGGTTGACCACGCCGCACGGACCTCATCGAGTGACATCCGTTTTTGGACAATGATCTCGGATTCTTCCAGGTGCGGCTGCGCAACCTGCCGCGCGTTACGGACCATGAAAATATGAGTTGCACCACAGCCCCGGTTGCCATCGATGTAATAACGCCCCAGGTAGGTCCAATCGTCCGCTTCCAGCCCGGTTTCCTCAAGCAGTTCGCGCCGCGCGCTGACTTCCGGCGGTTCGCCCGGTTCGAGATACCCGGCGGGCAGTTCCAGCGACGTCATATGCGGGCCGTGTTTGTACTGCTCGATCATGGCCACGCGCCCATCTTCCATCACTGCGAAGACCTGCGCCCACTCCGGCATTTCAATCCGGTAAAAGTCGGGCAGTTCATGGCCGTTGGGCAGCCGGACATGCTCCTCAATAATCCGCAGCCAGGGCTGGCAGTCGAGCAGAATTTTATTCGATAGGACTTCCCAGGGTTTCATGAATGATCATTCTTTCAGATATAGTGGAATATCAATGATTGCGCGCACTTTGCCAAATCGACGGCGGCGATAGAGCAGCGCCAGCTTGAGCATCCAGGCAGTCTGGTTGTGCAGCAGATTCTGCCACCACTGCGCCGGGACAAACTCCGGCAGCAAAACGGTGGCAAGCTGGCCGTCAGCGCTTTCGAGATCCGCCTGATCGAGGTATTCGAGGATCGGGCCAATAATCGAGCGGTAGGGCGACGGCAGCACCACCAACGGCACGCCCTGGCCCCAGTTCTCCCACTGCTGCCGAATCCGATCCGCGTCACCAGGATTGATCTCAACATACACCGCCGTTACACGATCCGAGATCGAGCGCGCATAGCGCAGCGCTTCTACCACGCCCCGGTGAACGCCCGATACCGGCAGCACCACACGCGGCGCGGGCATGTTTCCGAAAACAACCGGGAGATCTTTTAGCGCCAGTTCCCGCCCAATTTCTTTGTAATGTCCTTTTACCAAACGAAACACGGACACGATCAAGGGGATCAGGAGGATAACGATCCACGCACCTTCGACAAACTTGCTGATCGCTACAACAAATAACGTCACGGTGGTAGCAAGAGCACCAAGGCCGTTGATGAACGCCTTAAGCGTCCAACCTCGCTCGCGGACACGCAGCCAGTGAATCACCATCCCGGCCTGTGACAGCGTAAATGCCAGAAATACGCCCACCGCAAACAGTGGGATAAGCGCATGAGAATCGCCGTTAAAGAGTACGATCAAAACGCCGGTCAGCGTTGCCAGCAGCATCATTCCATTCGAGAATACCAACCGGTCACCGAGGAAGGCCAGCGGGCGGGGAGCAAAACCATCCTGCGCAAGAATGGACGCCAGACGCGGAAATCCCGCAAAACTCGTGTTAGCCGCTACCACCAGGATCCCTAATGTCGCCGCTTGCACGACATAATACGCTATATTCTCGCCAAAGATGCGCCGTGCTAAGGCAGATAATATAGTTTCATTCTCGCCGCCGACAACCGCGAAATACTGCGTCAGGCCGATGCTGCCTAAAAATAGTGTCGCCATCAACACCGCCATCACCAGCAGCGTTTTGTTCGCATTACGGGAGGCTGGAGATTTGAACGTTGGCACACCGTTGCTAATTGCCTCAATACCGGTCAGAGCCGTGCAGCCCGATGCAAAGGTGTGCAAGATCAAAAAGGTGGTCACGGCCTGGGCTGCTGAGGGTGCAGTCGTCTCAAAAGAGCCGGGATCGCTTGTCACTGCACGCACCAGCCCATAAACCAGCATCGTCAAATAGGAAAACAGAAAGAGGTAGACCGGGATCGACATCACCGTTCCCGATTCCCGCACGCCGCGCAGATTTGCCACCGTGATTACAACCAGAAAAAAGAGCGCCAGCGGGACCCGGTAATCCCATAGATCGGGAAAAGCGGACGCAATCGCCGCCACACCAGCAGTCAGACTGACAGCGGCGGTCAGCACATAGTCGATCAGCAGCGCCGCCGCCGCAATTAAC
>DATAMF010000261.1:0-6433 GCA_036260665.1 Aggregatilineaceae bacterium
GCACTGAACGCTGAAACACTACTGCTCAGCTTAATCCGGTGCGCGGAAATTTCTTGAACGATAATGACCTATCACGTACTGTCGGGGCGATGTGCCGACGATGCGCTTGAAATGCCGCGTAAAGTGGCTCTGATCCGCAAATCCCAATTCCAGCGCCACGTCAGCCAGTGGTGCGCCGTCCATTAACCGCTGTTTGGCCTTGTCGATCCGCACTTGCAGCAGATAGGCATACGGTGGCATGCCCACCGCCCGCGAAAACGCCCGGATCAGGTAATCGCGGTGCAGATTGACCAGCGCCGCCAGTTCGTCAATGTTCACCACCCGCTGGTAATTCGCGTGCAGATACTCTTTGATCGTGCGGATCGCGGCGGTTTCGCTCCCCACCGGATCAACCTCTAGCGGATTTTTCCAGCCGAACTGCCGGGTAAAGCCGCCCAGATAGCGGATAAAAAGTTCCTGTTCGGCGAGGCATTCCGCACCGTTCAGAACTGCCGCGTGCAGCATTTGAAGCTGCCGCGCCCAGTGCGGATCATGAATGTGGATGTCCAAAAAATGCGGCTGGCCGGAATTTTCGGGCAGAAGCGCCTGGATTGTCTCCGGTTCGATATAAAACAGCGAATAACTGAGCGTGCCGTGATTGGTTTCATAGCCGCTGTGGACCTCACCCGGATTCAACACCATGATGCTGCCCGGTGCGAGATAGCGCGTGCTGCCCCGGTAAAAGGTGCCCGCGTTCCCCGCCTCGATCACGCCGATCACATAGGTGTTGTGGCTGTGGCGGCTGAACTGGGTATTCAGATGGTGGGCGCGCAGACACTCAATGCCCGGCGTCTGCTTGATCGAAATTTGCTCCATAATGGCGACTCGTGGATGATGTTCGATCCAAGTGTACCCAAAATCTTCCTGTTGCGGCCCATCGATTTGACCAGTCGCCCAGCGTTTTATGGCGCGTTGGGGAGTCCTTCGTATAATGAACGCAGACTTCCTTATCCCATATGGAGGACCACTTATGCGAACACGCGCGCTGCTTACCCTGCTGCTGGTGCTGGTTTTGGCGCTGGCGGCTTGTGGCGATGATGATAAAGACAAAGATCAAAAACCGAGTTCGACCAAGGCTCCCGCTGCGACTCCGCTGCCCGAAGCGGAAGGGACGGAACCTGTCCTGGCTGGCGGTGACTATACTGTTTTTCAGCCGGGACTTATGGACCCCGTAGGCGGAGTCAGCTTGCAACGGTACAGCCAGGGCGAAAAAGACGCTACCGTTTATTTTTTTGCGGAAGTTCGCAACGACAACCCCGATCCGCTGCGGTTGATGGAACTGACGATCTATATGCTGGATGCGCAGGGCTACCGTTTCAACGGCTCGACCACCAGCACCCTGATGGCCGAGGATATTCCAGCAGGGCAGGTGGTATATCTCGGTACAACTTTCCAGAAAACGCCTGATTATGCCGATATGCAGGTCTGGGTCACCGGATCACCCACCGCCGAAGCATCAGCATACAAGGGTTACTATAACTTACCCGCGACCATTGACTATCAGGGGCCGGGCAGCGAGGGCATCCCCTACACGGTGCGCGGCACAGTGCAGAATAATACAGATCGGGAACTGCTGCTGATTGTGATCAACCTGGGGCTGATCGGCCCGGATGATAATCTCGTCGGCGTGGCGAATACCCAAACCGCTACCGGAACCATCGCGCCGGGGGCCAGTGCGCCCTTCGAGGTGATGTTCCCCTTCATCGCCGCCGAATCGACTCAGATCACCGATGTAAAAGTGGTGGCGGCGGGCTACAGCGCCCCCTGACTCAACACAAAACCACCGCGCTGGTGAGGATAAGCCATCGGCGCGGTGGTCGGGATGATAACGCAGGGCTTCCGGTTATCCCTGATCAGATTGGGGACCGGAGTCGTCCTGAACCGTATCCAGGGAGACTTCGCGCCCATAAGCGGTATAATCCAGGCGCGTTTCTGCGACTACTTCCGACCGGATGCGAACAACGGGGATACGATCCTTGTCCGTTCCGGTGCGGCGCAGCGTTCCTTCGGCAAGTTCATGCCACTCTTCAGGATCATATAAACGAACCGCAGGTAATTCCTGCGTATGGCGGCAGTCCATCGCGCGTAGTTCCCCATCCGGCATGGGAATATCGTGGGCTTCAGTCGGGATGTGGTCCGGGCCAGTTTGTTCACCTGGACCTGGGAAATCAGGTTGCTTCACAACAGTCTCCTTACCCCCTTGGTTGTTACCTACACATCATTTTGACCTGTTTCGGATCAAATTTCAACCTTTAAACCAGGGTAAAAGTAAAAATTTATACATTTTTCATAAATCCCCGTTTTTCTTTTTACGTCCTTCTTGTAAATCGCAGGGAACCCCGGTTCGTTTGGCGAGTTCCGCGCCCCATTCATCCGCGCGGCGCAGCAGGAAGCCCGTCACAACATGGTTGCCATCAGCATCATACTCGATCCGCAGCAGATCCTGCGCAAAGGGATTGATGCTGCGCCGCGTGCCTTCGGCATACACGTCCAACTTGCGAATCTGCGCCAGATGGATCATGTCCTTCCACCCATAGATCAGCCGGTCCGGTGCCAGATAGAGCGGCGAGCCATCCGCGTTATCCTCATGCCACTGCCCGTACACATCCTGGCTGATTTGCTGCGCCTGCGCCGGGCCGAAATCTTCGTGGGTACCGGAATACATATGAAGTTCTAGCTGGCACCGTTCGACCAGCGTGTGTGTGAAGGTGCGTGCCTGATAGTCTAACGTATTGGGACTGTTTGCCCGGAGATGAATCGATCCGGCTCCCAAAGTAAAAACGTTCCATTGTCCGTCATAATCGGCATGGATCACCAGCACT
Organism: Aggregatilineaceae bacterium; assembly: GCA_036260665.1. Lineage (GTDB taxonomy): Bacteria > Chloroflexota > Anaerolineae > Aggregatilineales > Aggregatilineaceae > DATAMF01. The sequence goes on from DATAMF010000261.1 coordinate 2,862, forward strand.
TCTTTCTCCGTGATCGTTTCTCGCTCCTGAACAGGGGTTGTTTTGCGACCTATCCAGCAGATGGCGTTTAAGGGAATCTGGTAACGTTCCCCATTCATTCCCTCAAACGCGAGTTTGTCGTCCACGATGCCCAAAACGCCGAGAATATAGGGGCCGGTGGTTGGCCGCTGTGGCTGGGTTGCCAGCAGCAGCAGCAGGACCGGCTCAAACGGCACTGTTCGACCTTCATTGCGCCAGCGTTCAGAGACTTGGCCCGGAAAATCCATCCGTTTACGTCGTTCCTGCTTCCACGTCCCTTTCGGAGAAAATGCGGCAGTGATTACCCCCGCCGCAGCCAGGATCACAAGAACGGCCAGGATGAAGCCGCCTAAGATCAAGCAGAGGTAGATGAGATACATTAAAAAAGCAAACATGGATGCTCCACCCGGCTTGTCATTCTGACTTTTTCTTGCGCCCTTCCTGCTTATCGAACGGCACCCCCGTCCGTTTGGCGAGTTCCGCGCCCCATTCATCCGCGTGGCGCAGCAGGAAGCCCGTCACAACATGTTTATCATCGGCCTCATACTCGATCCGCAGCAAATCCTGCGCAAAGGGATTGATACTGCGCCGCGTGCCTTCGGCATACACCTCCAGCCTGCGAATCTGCGCCAGATGGATCATGTCCTTCCACCCTAGATCAGCCGGTCCGGTGCCAGATAGAGTATCTCTCGTTTTGAAGGTAGTTGATCGAAGATGTCCACTACCAGCGATTGGTCGCCGCTATCTGCGGCTTGCCAGTGCCCATACACATCCTGCTTGAGCCGCCGCGCCTGCACTGGCCCCCAATCCTCGAACGCGCAAGTCTGCAATTGAAGTTGGCTGAGTTCCGCCAGCACCCGCGCAAATTCTCGTATTCTATTTGGTAGTTTGTTGGGGACGGTTTGATCCGCTTCGGTTACCACAAAAGTAAACGCATGCCATTCGCCATCATACTCCGGGTAGACAGCTAACGCCTCTTTAGGTGTGTAACCCTGGTTTTCTTGGATATAAATCGTTTTTATGCCGATCCAGCGGATTGAGCGCAGACGAAAATGATAGTTCTCCCAATTTTCCCCTTCGAATACGAGGTCATTATCAGCCGCCCCTATCACACCTGGCGTTGTGGATGAAAGTGTGTTGAAGGTTTGCTGTGTGCGTATTGGGAGGAGGCGAACGGATACAGGTTCAAGTTCAATAGTCCTTTTTTGCTTGAGCCAGCGCATTCGAACTGAGTCAGGGACTGGCGCGGACGCGTGAATCGGCTCAGGAGCGGTGTAGTCAGTTTCCTGGGAGGCAAGTGCCTTGATGATTAAACCGATCAACGGCATACCCAAGAACACAAATAAAATTGCGATAATTTCCATAACTTGTTCCTGCCGTCTCATGTCATTCCGATTTTTTCTTGCGCCCTTCCTGCCAATCGAACGGCACCCCGGTTCGTTTGGCGAGTTCTGTGCCCCATTCATCCGCGTGGCGCAGCAGGAAGCCCGTCACAACATGGTTGCCGTCGGCCTCATACTCGATCCGCAGCAAATCCTGCGCAAACGGGTTGATACTGCGCCGCGTGCCTTCGGCATACACCTCCAGCTTGCGAATCTGCGCCAGATGGATCGTGTCCTTCCACCCATAGATCAGCCGGTCTGGTGCCAGATACAGCTTCTTCTCCAGTCTACTGTCATCTGCCGGATGCCATTGTCCGTATACATCCTGATTCATCTGCTGTGCATCTGTGGGACCAAAATCTTCGCTCCTGCCCGTACACACTTCAAATTCGAGTTTGCACAGTTCGGCCAGCTGCTTTCCAAATTCGTATGTCGCGTAATCCAGTTTGGAGGGGATATTAGCCCACGGATTATCCGACGTCGATAAAAAGGTCAACACGCGCCACTCCCCATCCTGTTCCGCGTGAACAACCAGCGCTTCTTTCTTGAACGCATATTTGCCCTCCTGTAAGCTGAGGGTTTTGACGCCCACCCAGCGAATTGTCGCCAGATTGATCCATTGGTCATCCCCCGTATTCCCCTCAAAGACGAGCGTCTGATCGACAATCCCCACCGCGCCCCACGTCGCCGGGTGAGTAGGGTTGTGTTTGCCCGAACTGTAAAATTCCTGCGGCGCGTTGGACAGCAGGAAGATCAGGATGGGATCATGTTTGATCTTCAGGGGCACTTCCAGCCAGTGCGTTTTCACCTGGGGCGGAAACTCTGCGCGTTTTTTGAATCCCTTTTGCCACCCCGACTTCATTTGGATGATCACGATCACCCAAAATCCTAGAAAAATGCCAATCGGTATCCAGGTGCTCATTGTTTATACTTCCTGCTTCTTCTTGCGGCCTTCCTGCACATCACACGGAACGCCCGTCCGCTGCGACAATTCCGTACCCCACTGTTCGCCCCGGTGGACCAAAAATCCGGTCACAAAATGTTTGCCGTCAGCATCATATTCGATCCGCAGCAAGTCCTGCGCAAAGGGATTGATATGACGGAAAACGCCTTTAGCATACACATCCAGCCCGCGCACCTGCGACAAATGGATCGCCTCTTTCCACCCGTAGATCAGTCGATCCGGCGCAAGATACAACGACTCGCGTGAAGTGGATAAATCCGAAATCAGGTCTGTAAACGACACATCCAGCGTGCTGTCATCCCCATCGGCGGCATGCCACTGGCCGAGCATATCCTGATTCATCTGCCGGGCATGGGCTGGGCCAAAGTCTTCACGCCCACCAAAATATTGATGCAGTTCGGTCTGGCACAGTTGCGCCAGTTCGCGCGCGAAGACCCGTGCCCCGACAGTCAAGGCTGCGGGGATGCTGCCGATGGGATTATTCGACCCGGTTACCAAAACAAACACCTGCCACCGCCCGCCATCATCGCTATGGATCACCAGCGCTTCTTTGGCGTTGGCGTACTTACCCTCCTGCACGCGGATCGTTTTGGTGCCGATCCACCGGATCGCATCCAGCGGAATACGGCGGCTTTCCCCATTCATGCCTTCCATCACCAGGACGCGATCCACCACGCCCAGCGCGCCGAGAATCCCCGGTGATGTGGAGGAACGCAGCCCGCTATAAACTCGCCGGGGACGTGTCGCCAGCAGCATCATCAGCACCGGTTGCAGCAGCACATTGCGCCCCGCTTTGATCCAGGCCGCTCGCACGCGCCCCGGAAAGTTCATCCGGTTGTCGCGTGCCTGGTTCCAATACATGACCGAGGGCACGACCACGATCAGCGCCACGACCACAATGGCGGTGAATGAAAAAATGGTGATAGCGGACACCATCAGCCGCCGCGCTGAAATTCCGCTCCACACCGGGCGCAAAAAGAATCCGCGCTGAAATTCCGCTCCCAAACGGCTGACAAGACCTGTCAGCTTCAAAATCCAGTATAAGATAAGAAAAACAGACGGCTCTATTGTGGGGAATTCGTCATGTCGTCCGCTATTACCATTTTTTCATTCACCGCCATTGTGGTCGTGGCGCTGATCGTGGTCGTGCCCTCGGTCATGTATTGGAACCAGGCACGCGACAACCGGATGAACTTTCCGGGGCGCGT
>DATAMF010000262.1:0-6447 GCA_036260665.1 Aggregatilineaceae bacterium
CCTTCGAGGAGTGGGGGATCGACTGTTTACACCGCTTCCGGGGAATGTTCGCGTTTGGACTGTGGGATGCACACCGCCGTGAGTTGTGGCTGGTGCGGGATCGCATCGGAATCAAGCCGCTCTACTATAGTACTCATAACGGGCGACTGGTATTTGCCTCTGAGATCAAAGCGCTGCTGCGCGATCCTGACCAGCGGCGATCTGTCCATGAAGAGTCCTTTTTCCATTTTTTGTCGTTCCTGACGACTTCCGCGCCACAGACTCTGTTTGATGGGATTCATAAACTGCCGGGTGGAACATGGCTGCGCATTCGAGAGGATGGACAGATCACGGAACAGCGCTATTGGGATGTCCTCGATCATGTCTCGCCGCTGATCGGGGTCAGTGAGGACGAGATCGCCCAGTGTATCCTGGACGAACTGCGCACCGCCGTGAGCCTGCGCAAGGTAAGCGATGTCCCGGTAGGTGTGTTTTTGTCTGGCGGCATTGATTCCAGTACGAACGCGGCGCTGTTTTCAGAGGGTGAGACGGGAACCATAAAAACCTTCACGATTGGCTATCAGGGCACATTTGAAACGTACCAGAACGAAATGGCTTATGCCCGTTTGATCGCCGATCAGGTGGGGGCGGAATATCATGAACGGATGCTGTCGCTGGATGATCTGATCGATTTTCTGCCGGAGATGGTGCGCTTGCAGGATGAGCCCATTGCCGACCCAGTGTGTGTGCCTGTGTATTATGTCTCTAAGCTGGCGCGCGAAAACGGTGTGATCGTTTGCCAGGTGGGAGAAGGCGCGGACGAGTTGTTCTGGGGCTATCCTAGCTGGCGGTTCGCGCTCACCCTTCAGAAATATGATGACTGGCCCATGCCACGTCTGGTCAAGCGGGTAGGGTTGGCGGTGGCGCAGCAGTTGGGCAAAGGGCACACGTTTTATTACGAATACTTGCGGCGTGGATCGCTCGATCAGCCGATCTTTTGGGGAGGGGCGGAGGCATTTACCGATGCACAAAAACGGCGCATCCTGTCCCCCCGCTTGCGCCAACAGTTCGCTAATCTGACTTCCTGGGAGGCGATCCGGCCTATTCACCAACGTTTTATGGATCAAGCATGGGAACAGACTCCTCTGCAATGGATGACGTATCTGGATTTGAATCTCCGATTGCCGGAACTGCTGCTGATGCGCGTGGATAAGATGAGTATGGGCGTTGGCCTGGAAGCGCGTGTGCCGTTTTTGGACCACAAACTGGTCGAACTGGCAATGAGCATTCCGCAATCCGTCAAGACACAGAACGGCACCCTGAAACATATCCTCAAACAGTCGGTGCGCGGGCTGATCCCCGACGCGATTATTGATCGGCCCAAGCAGGGGTTTGGCGTCCCGGTCTTTGAGTGGTTTCATGAACGATTGGGTGATTCGATCCGCCGCGAACTGAGCGACTTTTGCGACCAGACGGATTTTCTGGACCGGGATACGGTAATACAGATGGCCGATGGGACGCCTGGACGCCGGCAAAGCGAGTCATTGTGGGTGCTCTTTAATTTTGCGCTGTGGTGGAAACACTATGTCTAGGCTATCACGGCTGGCGCGAGAAGAAAACGCTTATGGCTTTCGCAAGCGGTTTACGTTTATTTCCAGCCTGATCGAGCAGCACAGGCCCGATCATGTGCTGGATGTTGGCTGCGGGACGGGGGAATTCCTGACGATTCCGCTGGCTGAACGGTTCCCGGAGGTACGCTTCGTAGGGATCGATAGCGACGCCGTAAGCATCATCCATGCGCGGGAACAGAATCATCTGCCAAATCTATCCTTCCCCGATACACCCCCGGCGGGTGAGTGCTTCGATCTGGTAATCGCCTCCGAAGTGCTGGAACACGTCGATGCGCCGGATCAATTTCTGGCAGAGCTGCGCGGCTATCTTTCCGATCACGGGCGGATCGTGATCACGACGCCCAACGGATACGGGCCGTTTGAGTGGGCGAGTCTGTTGGAGACGATGGTAATGGTGGCAAGGCGCAGCCTAGTACCTGGGGAAAGGAGGAGACAGGCACCAGAGATAGAGGCGCGGGATACCCTGGCGATCAGCCCGCATGTCAACTTCTTCACTCGGGGCGATCTACGGCGGCTGTTTGAGGGGGCAGGGCTGCGCGTGGTCGAAGCACGATCCAGGACGTTTTTGTGCGGACGCGGGTTTGATACGCTGGTACGGCGAGTCAGGCTAATCGAATGGAATGCACGGATTGCTGATCGGCTCCCAGCATGGATGAACAGTGATTGGATGTTTGTGCTGGGACAGGGCGGTACAGCCCATCCCCAGCCTTACCGCCGCCGCCTTGACGCACGACTCCGCCGTGCTTTGAATGCGAAACGCTGGGGCACGGACGGATGAAAAAGATCGCCCAGGTCTTTTTCTTTGACGTATTCGCCAAAGGCGCGACCAGTTTTATCAGTATTTTGCTGATCCGCTACATGACCGAGGGCGAGTATGCACGTTATATCCTCACATTGTCAGTTGTGGCAGTGGTGACGGGGACACTTACGTCCAGTTTTAACCGGATTTACGTGGTTGGGTACGAACGGCTGAGAATCTCCTCCTCGTTCCTCGGCTTACAGTTGGCAGCTATTGGTGCGATTTCGGCGGGCTTGCTGGCGCTGTCCCTGGTGATCGACGGGATTTACTGGTTCGCCGTGCCGCTGATCATTGGCATTTGTTTGTCCGAATATGCGCGAACGGCTTTTCAGCAGGAGATGCGATTCTTCCGCTATTCGCTGGTGGAGACGCTGCGGGCGATGCTCTTTACAGGGAGTCTGCTGGCCCTGCTGGTGATCCAGTACAGACATCCCCCGGCAGCGCTGGTGATTTTGCTGCAAGCTGGGACATTTTTTGCTGCTTTCGTGGTGATGTATGCGCGCTCGATTGATTGGAGCGATCTGCTGCATCTGCGGGAAGCAGCACGGCTGGGGCGGGCGATAATTTCTGGGAAATATCGCTACCTGTTTGGCTATTTTTTCGTGCTGGCGGTGTTTGCCCAGGTCGATATCTTCATGCTGAAGTCGATCAGCAGCGAACGGGAACTGGCAACCTATGGATCGGCGTTCCGCTACTATACGATTGTTGTGCTGGGCCTCAATTCGGTGCATACCGTGCTGCTGCCGACAATCCAGCGGGCAACCTCAGCGGCGGACCTGAGCGATATTTACCGCCGCTACAACCGTTTATTGGTAGTGCTGCTGCCGCTGCTGCTGATCGGCGCGTGGCTGGCAGGGTGGATTATCCCCGCTGTGGACGAGGGGAAATATCCGGCGGCGGTAGCCTGCTTCCGCGTGCTGACTCTGTCGGCGGCAGTCTCGCTGATATGCAGCCCTTACTCTAATGTGGTCCTGCGCTTCGAGGATTTTAAATTCCTGTTTGTGTTGATTGGAGCCGGACTGCTGCTGGTCCTGACGCTGAATCTGGTTCTGGTTCCTGCTGCGGGATCAGTGGGGGCGGCGTGGGCAACCTTGATCGCTTATGGAGTGGTCAATGTAACGATCTTTGGGCGGGCGCGGCGCTATCACAAATCATTCCCGGTTTATAGTGGAGCAATTGAAAATGGCCTCGTTGAATGAACGGGTAAAAGCCTATTGGGAGCAAGAACCGTGCGGCACAAGCCCTGAGTTGATTGGGACGCTGAGACCCCACAGCTGGGAATGGTTCGCCCAGATTGAGGCGTACCGCTATCAGGTTGAGCCGTTTATTCACGCGGCAGCGCAGTTCACACGCTTTCATGGGCAGCGCTTGTTGGAAGTTGGCGTCGGGGTGGGAACCGATCATGTGCAGTGGGCGCGGGCCGGGGCGGACTGTTACGGGATCGATTTGACGGATGCAGCGATTGAGACGACGCGGGAACACCTAACCATATATGGGTTAGACTCGCGGTTGGAACGGATGGACGCGGAACACCTGCGTTTTGACGATGCATTTTTTGACGTGGTGTATTCGTGGGGCGTCATCCATCACGCGGAGTCGCCGGAACGGATTGTGGGTCAAATCTGGCGGGTGCTGAAACCGGGCGGGCAGTTCATTGGCATGTTTTATCACCGCCGTTCTCTGCTAGCCCTGCGGCTGTGGGTCAAACATGGACTGCTGCGGGGCAGAATCACACGGAGTTGGGCAGACGTGATCGCGCATCACATGGAGAGCGCCGGGACAAAAGCTTATACCGTTCCCGAACTGAAAACGATGTTCAGCGCGTATCGCACCTGCACCGCCGTGCCGATCCTGACGCCGTATGATCGGGTCAAGTGGCCCGGTTGGTTGAGCCAGTTTTTCCCGGATCGTTGGGGCTGGTTTATTGTAGTCAAGGCTGTGAAATAAGATGGTGTCTGTTCGCCGCGCTGTTCGACGGATCACGCGCCAATCTCGACGTTGGGTCGATTTGCGGCGAGATACGTATGGGGTAATGGTTGAAAGGGCGGGCATGTTAACCCGCCCCTACCTGTTGCCGGTTACGGAACTAAGGCTGTATAAGGAGCAGATCGCAGGACTGGCGCAAAACGCGATTAGTCACCGATTCGATCTGCTCGGTTCCGGCTGGGTACAGGTGAAACATGGGATGGTTTGCCGGGGGGTAGAGGGATTCCGCTATGAGATGGGAGCGGTTGTTCAACCGGATCAGGAGGGAAACTGGCTGAATGAGCGAATCAATCGGGCCAACGAAGCGAAGGCGCGACGCATCTGGCAACTGATTGGATCGGAATATACGCCAATCGACTGGCAGCTTGATTTTAAATCCGGCTACCGTTGGGCGGAAACCTGCTGGTATCAGGATATTCCTTATGGACATTTGCCGGGTGTGGATATCAAAGTGCCCTGGGAACTGGCACGGATGCAGCATTTACCACAACTGGCCTGGGCTTATGCGCTGGCTTCTGAGGGGGAGCCGGGATTCGGTGCACCTGAAATCTATGTGCGTGAGTTTCGATGTCAGGTACTGGACTTTATTGCCACGAATCCGCCGCGTTTTGGGGTGAACTGGGCCGGGCCGATGGATGTGGCGATTCGGATTGTCAACTGGCTGATCAGCTCCAACCTGAAAACATACAGTCCAAAATCACGATACGCATAGGTTTGTAGGGGTCCGCTCGTAGGGGGGCCAACAGGAATTTCCTGACGATGATGGAAGGGCAATCTCCGCACTCGCGCTCGCTGTTCCGCCCAATCCGCGCCAATCCTGACTTGTTCTGCCGCCGATCTCACCCCATCCCGCCGATATGAGGAAAGATGTCGCCCACCTGCCAACCCACGCACCAAGGTTGTTTCTGGTCCGCTGGGCCAATCCACCCGCCCAAATAACCCGTTCATCGCCGCCAGCAGATGCCCATGATCGAGCACATCTTCATCCCAATACTCTTGATCATCGGACTCATACCCGTCCAGGTTGGCATACCTTGCACAGGCATTCTCGACACTCAGCCGTTCATAAGCGGGGAACAGTTTCAAAAAACGCCCAGAATCGTTATCCCCAATCTGCGGCACACACCCCGATGGTTTGGTGATATGCTGCGTGAACTCACCCATTTTTTCGATCCGCTCACAATGATTCAGCGGAAATCTACTCTGTTTATCGGGTGGCAAATTCAGCGCCAGCGCTGCCGTATAGACGATTAGCTCAGCCGACAGGCGGTGATAGCAGGTTGATGCCTCAAAATTGCTGCCATCTTCATGAAATTGCAGTGCCACCTCCCGATCCAATTCCCGCAGCGCAAAATTCAACCATCTCTCTGCGGTGATATTTGCTTTTTCATTTCCCTCAGAGAGGTATACCCCCACCACAAACAACCCCGCCATCTCGGCCAGATAGTGATTACCCCGCCATGCAGCATGCCAATCCCGGTTAGCGAGAATATGTCGCCCATGCTGAACCGCGCTTCTCACAAGCTCCTGTACAAACGCCTCATCAAATTGAGCTCCATAGGCGCAGAACAGGTCGTAGCTGATCAGCCAGTTGACAATCCGAATCGCCACATCCATCGCCCCGGCCCAGTTCACCCCAAAACGCGGCGGATTCGTGGCAATAAAGTCCAGCACCTGACATCGAAACTCATGCAGATAGACTTCCGGCGGCTCGAATCCCGGCTCCCCACCAGACGCCAGCGCATAAGCCCACGCCAACTGGGGCAAATGCTGCATCCGTGCCAGTTCCCAGGGAACTTTGATATCCACACCCGGCAAATGTCCATAAGGAATATCCTGATACCAGCAGGTTTCCGCCCAACGGTAGCCCGATTTAAAATCAAGCTGCCAGTCGATAGGTTGATACCCCGGCCCAATCAGTTGCCAGATGCGCCGCGCCTCCGCTTCGTTAGCCCGATTGATTCGCTCATTCAGCCAGTTTCCCTCCTGATCCGGTTGAACAACCGCTCCCATCTCATAGCGGAATCCTTCCACCCCCCCCGGCAACCCATC
>DATAMF010000272.1:0-6757 GCA_036260665.1 Aggregatilineaceae bacterium
TACCACCAGCTTCCCGCTGGTACAAGTTGCATTCGTCAGATAAAATTTCGGACATTGATTAATTGCACACGCGAGCAACCTTTTGGAACCTCAGAACTCTGCCAAGGCGTCCCGTCGAAACTTCTGGCTGAGCATTCTCAACGGCGCGCTGATGATCGGCACCACCAATTCCATTGCCAGTCCAGAACTCGTTCTCACCGCTTTCGCCGCTTACCTGACCAGTAATCCCCTGATTCTGGGGGCCATCGCGCCCATCCAGAATGCCACCTGGGCGCTGCCGCAAATCTGGACCATTCCTTATGTCCAGCGTGCCCGTCATGCCCTGAAAATCTACAACTACGCCGCCTTTCTCCGGCTGATCGGGTGGACCACCCTCACCTTGACCGTCCTCTTCACGCGCGACGCCACCATTTTATTGTTGACGGTGTTCGCCTTTGTCCTGATCGGAGGGACGGCGGCGGGCGTCGCCGGGCTGCCATTTATTGAGGTCATCGGCAAAATCATCCCGGCGCGTCAGCGCGGTCTGGTTTTCGGCTGGCGTGGAGCCATCGGCGGCATCCTCGCCATTTTCGGATCGCAGATCGTCTTGTTTTTCACCGGCCCCAGCGCCCACTTCGATTTCCCGACCAACTATGGCCTGTTGTTTCTCGTGGCCGGAGTGTTACAAACCGTCGGCTTTTTTGTATTTTCGCTCGTCCACGAACCGGAGACGAAGCCCACGAACACCAGTGTCCGCCCCTCCTTCCGCGTGATCCGCATCATCTGGACCGGGGACGCCAACTTCCGCCATTATGTCTGGGGGCGCACGCTTTTTGAATTGTCCAGCGTGGCGAATGCGCTCATCCTGGTTTATGCCAGCCTCCAGTTAGGCGTGCGCCTGGAACTCGCGGGGGCCTACCTGCTGATCAGTTCCGTGCTTCGCCCTGTCTTCAGCATCGGGGCGGGCTGGTTCAGCGTCCGCCTCGGCAACCGCATGCCCGTTGCATTTGGACTGCTCGCCCAGGCATTAGGTTGGGGGCTGCTTCTGCTCGCGCCCGTATTCGGTGTGTCAGGTAGATCCGCCGAATACTATCTCATCCCCATCTACAGCCTGACCGCTATCCAAAAAGGGCTTATTTTCTCTAATCTGATGGCACTGGGCTTGAATGTCACCCCCAACGATCAACGCGCCTTGTATATGGGTGCCCTCAATACCTGGCTGGGTTTGATCATTTTTTCCGGCATCCTCAGCGGGGTCATCGTGAAGACCATCGGTTATCAGGCGCTTTTCGGCCTCAGCCTGATCCTGTCGTGTTGGAGTGCGTGGCACTTCTGGAGATTACGCGAAAATTTTGATGAGAGCTAATCATGGATGATCAGTTTGTGCTGCGCGTAGCGTTCGCCTTGATCCCTGGCTTAGGCGGTAAAACGCTCGCCCGTTTGCTCGAACACTTCGGTTCCCTCGCCGCCATCCAGGTCGCCTCCGCGTCCGACTTGCGCGCGGTTCCCCGCATCGGTCCCCAAATGAGCGCGGCCATCAAGAACATCGATCTGGACCGCACCCGCGCCAGCATCGAGGGCTGGCAGTCCTCCGGCGTGTCTATTCTCTTTCAGGGCGAACCACCTTATCCGCCGCTCCTCAGTGGGTTGGCTGATGCGCCGCCCGTCCTGTTCTACCGGGGAGACATTTCTCCCAACGAAACCAATACCGTCGCCCTGGTAGGTACGCGCCACCCATCAGCCGCATCAGCTAAACTTGCGTTTTCCCTTGCCAGTATGCTTTCCGCATGCGGCTGGACCATCGTCAGTGGTTTAGCGGCAGGAATTGATGCCGCTTCCCATCGCGGCGCGCTCCACGGACGCACGTTGGCCCTGCTTGGCTGTGGTGTCCTGGCCCCCTACCCGCCCGAAAATATCCCTCTGGCAGATCAAATCATGCGTGTGGGGGCGCTGTTATCCGAAGTTCATCCTCTCGCGGCTCCGAATAGTTCCGCCCTGGTATCCCGCAACCGTCTGATCACAGGCATCAGCCGCGCCCTGATCGTGATCGAAGCCGGCGAAACCAGCGGGAGTATGCATGCGGTGCGTTTTGCGTCCGTCCAGAACCGTCCAGTTTATGCGGTGGAGAATGTCTGTAATCGCCACTTGTTCGCGGCAGGTGCGCGCCCTGTATCACCTGCCACATTGTGTACGGACCTGCAAAATGTGAATTTCCCATGAAAATGCCTGAAATAGTACCTCTTTCTCATAGAAAGTGGATAATTGTTTGTTTTCAGTTTGAAGAAATGCGCTATAATGAAGGGAGTTATACTACCTTACCCTTTATATTCTATTTTTGAATTACTTAACACATTTGGGGAAAGCTGTACAAATATCCAACTAGGGCTACTCCTCATCTCAGGGGGAGATTCTGAAGGAGCAAACTCATATGTCGCAAGAAGAACACCGCGCCCCCGCACGGTTAGCTCCCGTGCGTCCAGGCTGGACTTCCACACCTGTTGCTAATCCGCGTCGCAAGCAGCAGCCGATCGAAGCGGAAATCATCGATGTGGAGCAAGAAGATGGACATCCATCCATCCCGGAGCCTGAACCACCCCGGCGTAGCAATATCACGCCGCCGGTCCAGCGTGAGCGCGAGGTGCCGCCGCCCCCGCCTATCGAACCTGAATCCGTCGTGAATGAACGTCAGGGGGCGGAAAGCGAGGGCGATATGACGACTCAGGAACAGTACGAACTCCTGTTACACAACATCCAGCTTTACGATGATATGTGGAAGTTAGCCGGAATTCGTGCCAATGAGAAAAATAATTGGCTCACCGCCTATCTCATCCCGCGCAACAAGCAGATGGATTTAAAAACCGCCATCAGCAAGAATCTAGTCCTGATCATCACGATTGATAATCGCGGCAATACCGACATCAAAGAACCCCGCAAACGCGGTTTCATCCGTCACTTGACCGGGTGGTTGTACGGCGAATAATAACAAGCCCCGATCTAATCAACAATCAATAGCGAGGTCGGGGCCTGAACTTCACCATCTTTATGATTTTTTCAAAAGCCCGCATACCAGGCTCATTGACGGTAGTCTGTCATTCAGCTTCGCCGCACCCATGCACCAATTCGTTCGAGCAGATTGCATGATTCCTTCCCGAACAGGCTCAGCTAACCGGATAAATCCCCCCCACCACCGCACCAATCACCAGATAGATGAACAGGGACCACACCACGTTATGCATCACAAAGCGGCGCGGCACATGAATCAGCATCGGCTCAAAGACGAGCGACGGCAGTGCCCCGATCACCCATGCCCCGCCCCAGAACATCATCCCCACTAAGATGCCGGACCTTTCCAGTTCTTCGGCCAACGGGGCAAAGATAAGGCCCGGTACGATCACTTCCAGCAGGACGGCTGCCAGTGTCATTTTTATCAGCCAGTCCGGTGTGAATTCCACCGGCATACCCGGCAGCATCTGTTCATAAATCTTCATCTTCTTTTCGCTCATCCCGCGTAGGAACCCCAGAACATTGAGTACCACACTCCCCGCGATAAGCGCCACAGCCAGCGATCCTAGTGCCATGTTCCCGGCTCCTTTAACACACGCAGCGCGCGATACGTCACCCACTTATTCGGCTGTTTTTTGACGCCCCAATCGATCCAGGTTTTCCCCGTATAATCATAATCCAGGCTCCCCCGCCCCTGAGCAGCTTGTTTTTCACGAATAAACGTGAGCGCATTCGCCAGGCGCGGATCATCTCCATAGCCGAGCCGGACCAATGTTTCAACGTTTTGCAGCAAATCCGTGACATAAAACACCGGAAAGCCAAACTTCCACCAGTTACCGCTGGGCTTCTCGCTCCATCCCGCCGGATAATCCGCATCCGCCGGATCAGTGCTGAACAAAAAATCCACCCCCTGCTGGATCGCCCGTTCGATCAACGGCGTGCGGTGCGGCCACTTACTCAAGGCCAGCATCACTTTAACCGCGCCCCAGGCACAAGGGAGTTTATTGTTCGAGCCGCAGGCAAACACCGGACCACACTTGCCCGCATAATAACGGACTTCCGCCTGCCGATGGCCGACCGGGGCCACCCCTTCGCCGGTCACGCTGCGCGCCATCCACTCGAACGCCGTCTCCAGGCGCGGATCGTCGCACCCCAGATCGACCAGCGCCGCGCACAGGTTGCCTTGCAGACAGTCGGCAGTCCCCGACGGTGCGCCCGATGTCGTGAACTGTCCACCCGCCGCCAGCCCATGATCCAACAGATAATCACACGCGCGTCTGATCCGCTCGTCCAGCGCGGCCACCGCGCCCAACTGAGCCAGCATGATGATCGCCCACACGGTTGAACGATATTTGGGGTTGTAGCCCGGCCCCGGTTCGACCCAATACCCCGCCGGGTCCATCTCATCCAAAATAGCAGCAATCGGCCCCTCCGTATGCGCCGCCTCTCGTGCCGCGCGCAGTTCATCAGGAGCGCAGTCCAGCAGATCGCGCAGCGCCAGGTACCGCACACCGGGATTATCCGCCTCTAACAACCACTGCATCACAGCACCACCTCCGCTGATTACGAACATCCGGTCTATTCATTATACCTGAAATTCGCCACCCGCACGATCCTGGGGCGCTGGCTTGCCGCGCCCGCTTTGCTCCGAATTGGGGATCCCTTTTTCCCATCCATTGTGGAACGCGGATCAATGGATGTCCGTAGGGGCGTATTGCCATACGCCCCGCGCTTTCCACCCCGCTCACGACGTACCATTCGTAGGGGCAATTCATGAATTGCCCCGCTTGCCCCGCCCGCTTTGCTCCCCTTTCTCCGCGCGCGGGGAAAGGGGCCGGGGGATAGGGGTTTCCCCAAGCGATCACCGCAATAAAAAAAGGGACTGCCCGTTCCCGAAACAATCCCCTTCTCGTATCTTTTGCCCGTGCTGCTATTCGGCGCGGCTCACATTCATATGCACGCCCCGCAGCATGCTGCGTTTCATCTTCGCTAGCACTTTTCCGGCCATATCTTCCTTGACATCAAAGAACGTTTCATTCTTTTTGACATCAATCGATCCAATCGCCTTACCGGGAATCCCGGCCTCGTTCGCAATCGCCCCGACAACATCGCGCGGACGAATCCCGTGCGTATGGCCCAGTGCGATCCGCATCTTGACCATCCCGGCTTCCTGCTCGCGATCCCGATCCCGGCCCCGTTCCTTGCGGAATGGGGTTGATGCCGAACGACGCTTCCGCGGTTCGACTTCGCGCACCGCTTCAATCGGACGCTTCTGTTCCACCAATCGGTTCATATGAATGGCTGCCGCTGCAATATCGATGGCATTATGTCCATACGACATCATTTCCATCACCAGCGACCGCTCATCGTTCAAATCGCCCGCTTCCAGCACTTCGTCCAGCCCATCGAGGAACCGCACGTCGCGCTGATAGTACACCGCTTCCGGCGTCGGCAGCGGCGTCCGGGTGATCGGCTGGTTCGTGTATTCCTGGATATTCTGCAACTGCCACATTTCGCTCGGTGTTACCAGCGAGATCGCGATCCCGCTGCGCCCGGCGCGTCCAGTGCGCCCAATCCGGTGAACATATTCATCACCCTTGAGCGGCAGATCATAATTGATCACGTGCGACACGCTGGGAATATCCACCCCGCGCGCCACCACATCCGTACCAATCAGGATGCGAATATCCCCATTGCGGAACCGCCGCAGCAGGGTTTCGCGCACATTCTGATCCAGCTCGCCATGCAGCGCTTCCGCCGGATACCCGCGCGCAATTAACTGTTCCGCCAGTTCGGACGCGCCGTTGCGGGTCTTCGTGAAAATCAACACGCTGTTGATCGCTTCCGCCTCCAACACGAGGGCCAGCGCCGCCAGCTTATCTTTTTTGTCAATCAGGTGATACCGCTGTTCGGTTTCCGCCACGGTGAGAGTTTCCTCTTCAATCGTGACTTCTTGCGGATCATGCATATACTGTTCCGCCAGCTTGCGGATTTGCTTCGACAAAGTAGCTGAAAACAGCGCTGTCATCCGATCATCCGGTGTCGCGCCCAAAATGGCTTCCACATCTTCGATGAAGCCCATCTTCAACATCTCATCGGCTTCATCCAGCACGACGAAATGCACGTTATCCAGCTTCAGAATGCCTTGTTTGATCAGGTCCAGCGTGCGGCCCGGCGTCCCCACCACAATATGCGTGTCCCGCTGCAAGCGGTTGATCTGCCGGGTGTACGACTGGCCGCCGTAGATCGGCAGCACATGCGCCCCAAGCGGATTCCCATACTGATGAATCGCTTGCGACACCTGGATCGCCAGTTCACGCGTCGGTGTCAGCACCAGGGCTTGCACACCGGGAATCGTCTCATCCAATCGTTGCAGCATCGGCAGCGCGAAGGCGGCGGTTTTACCCGTGCCCGTTTGCGCCTGCCCCATCATATCGTGTCCCGCCAACAGCAGCGGGATCGCTTGTGTTTGAATGGGGGTAGGACGTTCAAATTCCAGCTCCGACACAGCCTGCAAGAGTTCTGGGTTCAGGCCCAGACGTTCAAAGTTACTCATGGTGCCTCAATGGGTCTATAACATACACATGAACTTTTGCGCAGGCTGTCGCTTTGCCCAGTTTAAGCGAAACGGCTGCACACAAGAGGGGTATGTCTAAAATCGATAAATGAAATTATAGCAGACCATTCCACCCCTGATAAGGGCCGAGTCATTCACACCCGTCCCCCCCTTTTTCTCTGCACCAGCGGCTATACCTTACCCACATCTTCTGGATCG
>DATAMF010000284.1:0-2796 GCA_036260665.1 Aggregatilineaceae bacterium
TTTTGCTTTTTCTATTTGCCGCATTGAGCCTGAAAACAATTTGCACATTATCCTTGAGGCTTTTTCAAATCTCGATTCACCTCACTTGGTGATGGTGGGAAATTGGAATAACAGCGAATACGGCCGCGTTCTTCGAGAGCGTTACGCAGCATTCAAACAACTTTTGTTACTCGATCCGATCTACGATCTGGGCAAGCTCAAAGCGCTGCGCTCAAGAGCACGGTTCTACGTGCATGGCCACTCGGCGGGTGGGACGAATCCCTCGTTAGTGGAGGCGATGCACTTCGGCAAACCTGTGCTGGCTTTCGATTGCAGTTACAACCGTCGCACCACGGAAGACAAGGCGCTTTTTTTTGGTGACAGCAAAGCGTTGCAACAACTCGTAAAATCTCTAGATGATACTGTCTCTAAAATGGTCGGACTGGATATGATAGAGATTGCCCAACGGCGCTACACTTGGGAAAAAATTGCGAGTCAGTATTTTGCGCTGCTAGATGCGTGATGTTGGAAGCTGCTAGATGGTGCAAGAAGCATAGTGGATTTGATTTAAACATTTGATAGGAGAAAAACGATGGCAACGTACAAGGAATTGAAGGCACAAGCAGAAGCGCTGCTGCAGCAGGCGGAGGCGGCGCGGCGCGCTGAGATCGCCACTGTGGTGGCAGATATTCAGGCCAGGATGAAAGAATACGGGATCACTCTGGCGGACTTGAAGGGCGGAGCGAAAAAGACCAAGGCGCGTGGCGCGGTGGCTGCCAAGTATCGCAATCCGTCCACCGGCGAGTCATGGTCGGGCCGCGGTCGCGCGCCCAGGTGGCTGGCGGATGCGTTGGCAAAGGGGCGAGCGAGGGATGAGTTTCTGGTTGGGAAGTGACGGCGGCACGAGGCGGGAGGTCCCGCCCGTAGGGTCGTCTTTTTTTGTCAAGAGGATTGGCCAGGGACCCGCGCCAGTGCGCGGAGTGGGGCGGTAGTCAGCGCGTGCGCCGCATGATAGGTTAGTTGGTGTAAGGGGCCGTGGCCTCGGGCGAGGATCTGACAGTTCTATTTGGGGCTTCAGGATTTCCCCGGCCGGAAACAAGTTGATACTCAATAATAAAAACGTAGGGGGGATAACACGCTGTGGAACTGGTTCTGGGATTGCTGTTGACCTTGATGGTCACGCCGGTGCTCATTTGGGCTGCCAGCAATTTCGGTTTGCTCGACCACCCCGACGAACGCAAGCAGCACCAGGAGGCGGTCCCCCTGGTCGGCGGCCTGGCCATGGCGTTTGCCATCGCGGTGTCGGCAGCATGGCATCTGGCAAATGCAGACATGTTCTGGGGGCTGTTCGTGGCGGTGTCGATCATCGTCGTCGTTGGCTTTCTGGACGACTGGATCGAACTGTCGGTAAGGGTCCGTTTTCTGTCGCAGGGGATTGCGGCCCTGATCATGGCCCTGTTCGCGGGGGCGCAGTTGATCAGCCTGGGCGATCTCTTCGGATTGGGGACGATTGCACTGGGTTTGTTCGCCGTGCCATTCACCATATTCGCGGTGGTGGGCATGGCCAATGCGCTCAACATGTCCGACGGTCTGGACGGCCTGGCGGGGGGGCTGGCCCTGATTTCTGCCAGCTTCGTCGCCGCCGCGGCCTATGTCTCGGGCCACGAGATCACGCTCGAAGCCCTGCTCATCCTTGGCGGCGCGCTGATCGGCTTTCTGTTCTACAACATGCGCTTTCCCTGGCAGCGCCGCGCCAAGGTGTTCATGGGCGATTCCGGCAGCCTGATGCTGGGCTTCTTGCTGGCCTGGGCGGTTATTAGCGTCACCCAGGGCGACGGTCAGACGCTCTCGCCTGCCGCCGCGCTGTGGTTCTTCGCCATTCCGCTGTGGGACACGGTGAGCCTGATGCTGCGCCGCATGCTCAAGGGCAGGAGCCCGTGTCATCCGGGACGCGACCACCTTCATCACATCCTGCTGCGCGTCGGCTACACGGACGGCCAGGTGGTGCGTTTCATTCATCTGGTGGCGGTGCTGTGCGGCCTTATTGGTTTCTTCGGCTGGCAGGCGGGCGTGCCCGACGCGGTGATGTTCTACAGCTTCCTCGCCATCTTCGCTTTGTATTGCGTCGGGGTGCAGCACGCGTGGAAGCTGATGCGGTTGATCGTGCCCCTGCGGCAGCCGCAGGAGTGAATTGTAGGAGCCCGCCCCCGGGGCGATTCCCGGGTTGGTGGGGCGCTAGCTTCGCCCCGAGGGCGGGGCTCCTACAACACCTGCGCTAATAATTCCGCTGCCAGCTCAGCGCCAGGCTGGGGTCGGTGTTGCTGGTACCCTCGGCCACCAGCCGGGTGTGGTGTACGCCGACGTCCACTGTGATCAGCCCGCTGTAGAAAGGCCTTTGGTGGCGCAGTTCCAGCGACCTGTATTTCTCATGGCGCGGGGAAAATGGGTTGAGGCCGCTGTCATCACGGTTGAACTCCGCGCTGCGCCCCGTCAGCTGCCATCCATGCTCTTGCCGGTCGCTGAGCAGCAAGCCGAGGGTGAGGATCGTGCTGTCGTTGTCTGCGCCATGACCGAGGCTCCTGTCCCGGTAGCGATAGCCGCTTCGGTAGATGCCGTGGTTGTAGGTGATGTTGTAAGTGTGGTCGCTTAGTAGGCCAGTCCTCGTATTTGCGACCTCAAGAAACGCGCGCCAGGAAGCGCCGGTGTCCTGCCACGCGCCCCAGGTTTCGATCCCGCCCAGCCCGAAAAGCTTGCTTGGCAGTCCGCCCGCTTCATCCTCGCCGATTATCTGGGCGTAGACAGCGCCGGGCTGGCTCA
>DATAMF010000288.1:0-4315 GCA_036260665.1 Aggregatilineaceae bacterium
AGGTAGGTTTGGGATTTTGGGCGAGATGGCTCCCGTAGGAGAATGACGAGTTGGCAGAAATGGGAAACGGGGTGAACGGACTCAGGGTGGGAAGTAAGAACTTGGAATGGGCCTGAGAGGTTTTTTGGAAAGCTGGTATACAGGAAGAAAAAAGAGAGGGCGCAGACGAATGGGACGCAAGGCGTATCCGAGTGATTTGACGGATGAGCAAGGGGAAGCGTTGGAAGCCGAAATACCGAAGCCGTTGCCGGTCGTCCCCCCGGCAACGCACGAGCGACGAGAGATCGTCAACGGGATATTGCGGTTGGGAGTATCTGCCGCATGATTTAACGCCCTGGCAAACGGTGTATGACTATTTCCAAGAATGGCAGCACGCGGGAATCTGGAACAGATCAACGCCAAGCTGATCCAGCGTTCGCGGCAGCACAGCGGACGAGCAGATAGTCCCTCGTCAATCCGTTCAAACCACGGAAAAAGGGATTGAAAGGCTTTGACAATCACAAGAAGGTCAAAAGGCACAAGCGGCATATTGCCGTGGATGTGGAGGGCCACGTGATGGCGGTGGTGGTCCATTCGGCAGGGGTACAGGATTTTCACGGGGTTCGCCTCCTGCTCACACGGCTTGCTCAATCCACCTGGCCGCGCTTGAACAAGGTGTTGGTCGATGCCATCTATAAAGGCGACCGTTTTCTGGCCGCTTGGATCAAGAACACTTTTTGGGGAGAGATCGAAGTGGTTGAACAAGAACCCAGCAGCAAAGGCTTTCAAGTCTTACCCAAACGCTGGGTGGTTGAACGTACTTTCGCGTGGCTCGGACGCAACCGTCGCTTGAGTAAAGACTTTGAGTTACACCCTGCCACCAGCGAAACGTGGGTTTATATTGCCATGTTAGCCCTGCTGGCCCGACGTTTAGCCCTTAATCCCTGACTTTCCAAAAAACCTCTCAGGGTCAGAGATTGAAACCATTGTGCGGAGTAGCTGTCATTAGCAAAAATGGCGGGTAATATATTTCCAAGTAATTTACCCAGCCGGTAACGTTTGGTTTCCTTCAGTTCTCCGCCCCAAAATGAAGCTGACATGAGCTTCATCACAGATCACCAGATTCCAATTGGTAACACGCAGTTGTTCGTGTAACTCATCACTCCGACTCACCTGATCCAGCCGCGCAATAACCAGATCGTTTTCTGTAAAGGGGTTCCCTGTTCTGGATGTTTCGATCGTTTCCAGGGTTAAAATCTGGAAGGGCAGATGGAACTTGAGCCACAACTCGTCCTGCCATTGTTCGCATAACTTCCAGGCACACAGATAGACAGCGACGCACATGCGATTACCCCTATGCCCTGCTTTCAATACGCTTCAAGAAAGTGTTCATTTTCCAGAACAAAAAGTGCTCAATTGGAATAGATGCATGTATACACAGGCTCATTTTGAGCATATTATTAATCTATGATACGATTTTAAAGGTTCATTATCTGAAGGATAATGTTAATTTTTATTAGTATTCATTTTCATAAATAAGCTGAGGGG
This sequence comes from Aggregatilineaceae bacterium, assembly GCA_036260665.1. GTDB lineage: Bacteria > Chloroflexota > Anaerolineae > Aggregatilineales > Aggregatilineaceae > DATAMF01. The sequence goes on from DATAMF010000288.1 coordinate 1,528, forward strand.
GAATGATTAAATCGTCATACGTCTTCATTAGTTACAGCTCTCAAGACCAAGATTATGCTCATAAACTTGCTTCACAACTCCAGAAACGAGGATTTAATGTTTGGATCGATAAATGGCGGATTCGAATAGGTGATGATTGGTGGGAAGAAATTGTCAAAGGAATAACAGAGTGTTCCACATTTGTTCTCATTATGACGCGCAAATCTCAAAACTCGACTTGGGTTCAAAGAGAACTTGCGAAAGCACATGAACACCATAAGCCTATTCTCCCGCTGTTACGATCAGGAGAAATTTGGAAGGGGTTAGAGCACCTTCAGTGTCAGGATGTGAAACCCAGGGGCCGCTTTTTTGCACATGAAGTCCCTTTGGATGATTTCTACAACCTCCTGGTTGATCGTTGTGTCATTCAGCAACCGGCACCTGGGGAAAACGTTGCTCCTAAAATTACGGGAACGGAAAGGGCTGACCGCTATTCGGCATGGATTCCAGGTGGGATGCTCGTGGGTTTGCTATTGGCTGGCATTATTTATGGTTTAACGCGATCTGATACCCCCCCTGTCCAGAAACACACCTTAGCCGCATCATCGACGGCGACCATTTTGCCGACGAGAACAGTCGAGACCACCGTAACCGCAGAAGCTGCTCCCACCCAAACGCCAGCGGCGATCACTGCGATTCCAACCGATGAACCATCGGCACTCCAGAATGGCTTCGCTACATTGGCATTTGCGCCGGGGATGGTGGCAATTCGTGATACGGGAATAGCTACGTTCGCTATCAACCAAATTCCTGTGACCCATGAAGCCTTTCAATTGTATTTGCAGAGCCATCGTGGATCGATTACCAATGATGCGCTCCAACGGTTAATGGATGAAACGGAGGAAGGACGGCCAGACGCGCCGATGATGAACCTGACATGGGCCGAGGCGCGCGCATACTGTCAGAGCCAGCAGAAAGATTTGCCGCGTGTGGAGCAGTGGGAAGCCGCACGGCTTTGGCTGGTATCGGATATTGAGGAATGGGTATTCACCAGTGGGGCACCTTATCTTTCGCTGGAACCGGATGGAAGTGTCGTCGAACATGACTATGATCGCCCCGATTCCAGCATCGGGTTCCGGTGTGTAACGCCGTTGATAAACTGAAACAATGCACAGATTGGGGGAAGAGATGAAGGCTGTTCAAAAAATTATGTTGATGGTGATCATCTGTGTGGCAGCGACCTGGGGGGGCACAAGGATTCCACACGTTCAGTCGCAGAGTGATAATTTGGGAGCTTGTGATGATGAGCAAATTGTTCAAATTCTGAATGACATCAATGAATACCGCACACGCGGCGGATTGCGAGCGCCATTTGTGCCGAATGAGACATTATGCCGCCTGGCGCAGGAACATGCCATTGCCATTGAATTAGAACAAACTTATCCAGGCGACTGGACACTGCGGAAAGATGGCACCAGTTTAAAAGAGTGGGCTAAGGCGACAGATTTTCAGCCTTATCCTAAAGATGATTATGCTGTAGATATGCGGTTGTTTCATTCAACTGTATACGACTATATGGCGATTGTGAACTATCTGGTTAGCATTGAGCCTGACCAAGAAGCATATCAAGATTTTTTTGAGTCGATTGAATACCGTGAAATCGGCATTGGTTATGTTCCTACAAGTGAGGGATATATCTATGTCTTCATCGTTGGATCGCAGCCTAATATTCTACCTGTTATCCCCGTGTACGAGAGCCTGCCCTACATTGCGCAATACAATTTCCCATCCGGTGAAGCACAATTGTGGATTGCAGATGAGCGGTATTATACAGGTACCGACCTCAGTACAATTGGTGCACTCAGTATGATGAGGATCACGAGCACAGAGGAAAAAGAGGCATGCCCGACGATTCAGGCGGAAATTGGTGAGTGGCAGCCCTACCAAAGTCCTATTCGGCATACGATTCCTGCCGCCGAAGGACAAATCACCTGTTATGTGCAACTTTGTGATCAGGTCGGACGCAGCATTGTTATGCCTGTTAGGGTCTATATTGCAAGCACTACTGCACCGGTTGCTGATTTTGAGGCTGTCCCGTTGCAAGGCTCGGCTCCGCTCACAGTGCGGTTTAATAACAAATCGTCAGGAAATATTGAATCGTATTCATGGGATTTTAACGGCGATGCTTTAGCTGACTCTTTTAAAGAGGATGCTGAATACACCTACTCACAGCCCAATGTCTACACCGTAAAACTAACCGTTATGGGCTATGATGGCATGATTTCTGATGCGACTCAGGAAATTCGCGTTGAACCGCCTGTGGTTCTCCCTGAACCACCTACAGCCGCTTTTACTGCTAACCCTATATCTGGACCTGCACCGCTGGTGGTGACATTTCAAAATCAATCTACAGGCGATATTACAGCTTATGCCTGGGACTTTAATGGGGATACGCTAACTGACTCTGCCGAACTCAATCCACAATACCGCTTTGAGACTCAGGGTAATTATCCGGTCACGTTGACGGTAAACGGACCAGGCGGAACGGATACAGAGACATTGGTCATTAATGTAACAGGATCAATCCCGGTTGAAGCGAATTTTGAGATGGCACCAGATCAAGGGCCGGCTCCTCTTACGGTTGTTTTTACCAACACATCAACCGGTGAGGGATTAACTTACAACTGGGATTTTGACAGCGATTCCTATATGGATAGTGCCGAAGCAAATCCAAGCCACACGTATAACCAACAGGGGCGCTATGTCGTCAAGTTGTACGTAACAGCGGCGGATGGGAGAACTGATTCGA
>DATAMF010000303.1:0-2555 GCA_036260665.1 Aggregatilineaceae bacterium
GAAGCACAGATCATCGAGCAGTGGCTGAAGGATAAACGGGGCGGGAAAAAGGTCAAGCTGACGGTGCCGCAGCGGGGGAATAAACGCGAATTGGTCCAGTTGGCGGCACAGACGGCGGTTGAAAAACTGGGGATTCTGCGGTCCCAGTGGGCGAATGATACGGTCAAGCAGGAACAGGCGATGCGCGAGATTCAGGATGCGCTCGGACTCGCCAATCCGCCGAACCGGATCGAATGTTTTGACATCAGCACGACACAGGGCACCGCGATTGTGGCGAGTCGAGTCGTGTTTACGCAGGGCACGCCGAAAAAAAGCGAATACCGCCGGTTTAATATCCAGACGGTGGCGCACGAGGGATCGGATGATTACCAGTCGATGCGCGAGGCGCTCACGCGGCGGTTTAAGCGGCATTTCGACGCAGTGGAAAATCCTGAGGCGCTCACGCCGGGGAAACAGGATCGAGAGGAAACATGGCGGCTGCTGCCGGACCTACTGATTATCGACGGCGGGAAGGGACAGCTTCATGTGGCGGTGGAGGTGCTGACGGAACTCGGCCTGATGGGGCGGGTTCCGGTGTGCGGACTCGCCAAGCAGTTCGAGGAAATTTATCTGCCGGATCGCACAAAGCCGGTGATTTTGCCGCGACGAAGTGAGGGGTTGTATTTGTTCCAGCGGGTGCGCGACGAGGCGCATCGTTTTGCGATCACGAGTCATCGCGCGCGGCGGAATAAGGCGGGGATCGTCAGCCGGTTGGAAACGGTGCCGGGGATCGGTCCGGCGCGGCGAAAAGCGCTGCTGAAGGCATTCAACAAGGATATTGAGGCGATCCGAAATGCGAGCATCGAGGAACTGACCGCCGTGCCGGGAATCACACGGGAGATCGCGGAGAATATCAAGGCGACGCTGGGAGGCGGGTAAAAAACTGCCGTATCACAAAGATTGTTGAGAAAAAACGAGAAGGGCAGGAGGATTTTATGGGTAAGAAGCTTGCTCTAATTCTGGTGATGGTCCTGATTGTTACCGGCGGCAGCAGAAAAACTTTTTCTCAAGAACCAACTGCGACCTACTGGAATTTTGCTTTTAATGACGTGGAATTTGCGGCTTTTTCGTCGGATGGCACAATCCATATTTTTGAAGGTGTTCAACCAGAAACCCATCTTGATCGCTATGAGCGGGTGTGTTATCAAGTAGGACCGCAAACCGCGCTCGTGCCTACGGATGAAGTGTGGTATTTGCTAACCCCTGAAACTGCTCAACGCCTCATGGTTCCTCAAGATATCGCCGCTACACCCTGGACGTTGGACGGAAGCTACGGCTCATATACTGTGCTGAGTTCTGATGGGAACACCCAAGGCTGGTATCGCGGGGTTGTGGTTAATGCCGAGACTGGAACTGTCGAATGGCTGACGGGCGAATATGCTTATCAATCGCCTCGATTTTCGGTGGATGGTCGCTACCTCTATTATGCAAGTAGGGTGAATGACAGCTCGATTTTGTGGGAGCGAGAACTCAGCAGCGGCGTTGAACGAGCCATTTTTAGCTGGACTATGGGAGCTATCACGCCAGATCGTTCAGGTAAATATTGGTTGTATCAGACATATCAAGTTGACGAAATGAGCGCGGTTTATATCCTGATTGCAGTGGATGGTACTCAACGGGATGTCGGGCGATTTACTTCGCAAGAGGAGATGGCTATGATGATCATTGATCAGACGTTGGTATTGTGTCATCGTGCCTGTGAACCCGATCATATGGTTCAGGTTCAAACTCTTCCTGCTGGCCCAAAGTTGTTTTTTGCAGTTCCTGATATCGATGGCGAAAATGTGACAACCTATCCACTCCATTTTTGGGATGATGCTGAACTGCTTTTGTCGGTTGGCGATGAAATCTGGCTTGTTCGTTCGGATGGAACCGCGACCCAATTGGGTTTTGCTTTTGATAATACTGCACCGGCACTTTGGACACGAGACCAACGTCTCATCATTACGGCTGCGGAAGTTCCCGATGTTGACTTCAATACCGGACACTACACAATCTGGGATCGAGAACAAAATAAGACGGTTGGGGCGGGGGCTTACGAAACCCCGCCCTTCTGGTTTGATGATGGGTATGGGGCGTTGATGTTCGAGGATATTGGGAATAACCAGGCCATTTTGTATCGATACCAGGATGAGAGATTATTTCGCTTACCAGCACCGCTTGACAGCCGCTACTTTGGGATCACACATCCAAACGGCAAAACCTTGTACGGGCAAAAAAGGGCGTTTGGGGATATGGCTCCGGGTATTTATGAATATGATCCTGAAGCCGACGTTTATGATTTGCTGCTACCAGGGGAAGGGTGGGGTGTATGCCCGGTGGTCTTCGAGGGTTACTAAAACAGGGCAAGCTGTCACCCCGGCAGATAGTCATTTAGCGCCCGACCTGACGGATAAAGGCGAGATGAATCATGGCAACGATAAAAAGCAACAGCGCGATGAGTGCCAGCAGAAGTTTTTCCTGGCCGGAACCTTGCAGCAGGGTCGGCACGCCGCAGATCAGCAGCGGAAACATAT
>DATAMF010000094.1:0-19396 GCA_036260665.1 Aggregatilineaceae bacterium
CCGCAGCAAGGTATTTGGTGGCGCTCGGCTGCGCTGCACGGGGAGTCATCACATCGCGCGCGGTGGCTTGATACCCAATTGGGGCTTCTTTGGTATGGCGTAAGGGCGCTGTGAAAAAATTCGTCTTTTCGCTGTCACAGCCCTGAATAGCGCGCTCAAAGGCTTGCGCAAAGGCGGTAACTGTTGGGAAACGTTCTGAACCTTTTTTGGCCATGCTCCGTTCCAGAACATGCGTAACCGCTTCAGGTACATCTGCTCGGAATACCTGTGGCGGTGTAGGCGGTTCAGACAAATGTTTATACATCAGGCCATGCGGCGTTTCGGCTTCAAAAGGTGTGCGCCCGGTGAGCATCGCATAGGTGGTCACGCCCAGCGCATATTGATCGGATGCCGGTGTGACTTCTTCGGCGCGCCATTGTTCCGGTGGCATAAACGAGGGTGTACCCATCAATACGCCAGAGGTTGTAATGGCTTGGGTAGCCTGGAGCAGTTTAGCGATGCCGAAATCAACCAGATAGGCGTTGCCCGCTTCATCAAACATCACATTGCTGGGTTTGATGTCCCGGTGAACCACCCCTTTCGCATGAGCATAATCCAGTGCGCTGGCTAATTCCTTGAGAACTTCCGCGATGTCGGGTAGTGATGGCAAAGGTTTGCCGCTTTTCTTTTGATCGGCCAGCCGTTCGGTAAGCGTTCCACCCTCCAGCAAACGCATCACGACATAGCTGATATTATTCTGCACACCATAATCATGGACCGGCACAATATGTGTGTGTTCCAGCGAAGCTGCAATTTGGGCCTCTCGATAAAACCGTTCCATATAATCCGGCTGTAAACACAGATCGGGCGATATGACTTTGACTGCGACATAACGACGCAGACTGGGCTGGTAAGCACGATAAACAGCCCCCATACCGCCTGTTCCTAATCGCTTGCGCAGCTCGTACTGGCCGAGCATTAGCCCTTCCAGATTTTGGGTACTCATCAGCACAGCCCTCCCCAGCACAGTAGTTCACAAAATTCAGTATAAATCCCGTTCTCTTTCTGCGTCAAAGCGTCCCAACCCGATTCCCATCCAATTTCCATCTCATTTTCATAAACCAAAATTATTGATAGCGTTTATCCGAAGCTTGTATTGTTTGGAGAGATGCAGTGCTTCGCTTCACCGCTGTTTTGTATTAGGGACTTAATTTACGGCCCGAATTGGGTAACGCCTCAATGTACTGCACCATATCGGGGAAGAATTCATCGAAATGGGACTGCAAACCGGGGTAATGTCTTTGCAGGTCATTTGTCGCGTCTACCAGACAGTTTTCCCGGCTCAGCCGCTTAGAAATACGGTCTAAAGCATCTTTTACCCCCTCCAGCGATTGGTAGGATGTCAGCCAGTCTTGTTGAATAAAATCTGGAAGTATCTGGCGAAGTTTCTCAGGCAGAAAAGTTTCGTAATCCAGGAGTGCCTGATAGACCTGTTGGGCAAACACCGGCAGGGGCACATCTGAATAACGTGTCCATCGTTTGGCTAAGAAATGGTCATAAAAGACATCGACCAAAATTCCCGCAAACCGGCTATTAAGGGGGCTGATGAGTTGTTTGCTCAGGGAAACAACTGGATGCGCATCCGTATAGGCATCAATTTTTTGATGCAACCGTAGTCCAAACTGAATACCATCAGGATATTCGAAGTTTAACGGCCCTTTCTGAAGTCCGCCATCAAATTACCAACCTGCACTTCAGAATCGGGTCCCGACAAAAAAAGATGCACCAGATAATTCATCCAATCTGCCCTCGCTTGTAATAAATCCTTCTCGCCATATATCAGAATTGTAATGTCGTTGTAAGCACAGTGTAACGTCACCACTCCATTATCGAGAACATTGAATACGCAGTCTCGAGGAGGATTTTTGTGAACCGTTACCGGTGGCTCTCGAAATGGATAGGAATAACAGTAACGCTTATTTTAATGGTGAGCGCCTTGTCGCCGCTGGCGGCTGAACGGGCGAATGCGCAAAGCACGATTCCTCTGGTGGTAAGTGTTCCGTCCCTATGGGAAGACGTACTTACGCCTGAAGTGCTGGCCGAGTTTGAGACACAGTATGGCGTCGATGTAATCCCGACCTTTTCTGAAACATCCTTTTTCGGCGTTGGTCCTGGCGGCTCTTTATCCATTGACGATCAACTGGACGAAACAGAAGAACTCGTCATGGCGGCAGACGTCTTGTATGTCGATTCGAGTTCCTTATCGGTAGAAGATACCCAGGCTGGTTATTTCCTTGACCTCTTGCCGCTGGTGATGAGTGATGCGTCGATAAATGTAGATGATTTTGTGCCCGCTGCATGGCAGTCTTACCAGTGGGACAATGGGATGTGGGCGCTGCCTCTGTCCGTTGATGTGCTGTTGATCACCTATGATCCAGCCGCATTGGATGAAGCCGGGTTGGCCTACCCGAATGAACGCTGGACAATCGATGACTTTGCAAATGCCGCCCGCACGCTGACCCAATATAACGCTGATGGCACAGTAGCGACCCCTGGCTTTTCAACAGTATCAGGTGGCAACAATCAGACTATCTTCCTGCGTGCCTTAGCCGGGGCTGGTTTTTACGATTCAGCGACCATGCCCAACGCTCCCAGCCTTACTACCAATGCCAATCTGGAATACATCCTGGAAATCTGGGCCGAACTGATTACCGAAGGGGTAGTGCTCGCGCAAGGTGGCGGACGTGAGAACGATATTCCGCTGCGACTGGAAGGCATTAACGGTTATTCGCAGCGTGGCGGCCCGATGAATGATGACGAGACGGAAGAAACGCGTTATGCCTCGCTGCTGCCCAACAGTGTCGCGGGTTTAAATGTCCAGGGTTTCGCGGTCAGCGCCGGAACTCAGTACCCCGAATTAGCCTATGCGCTGGCAGGCTTTTTGGCCTCTCGTTCAGACCTGGCTTCCAACCGTTTTAGTGCCGCCCCTGCCCGTTACAGTTTAGCTGCTGCTCAGGCGACAACAACAAACACCGATCCCAATGCCGGACCAGGTGGTGCTCCTGGCGGCGGTGGCCCTGGTGGTGGCTTTATGGGGAGCCAGACCATTCCTGAGACCATCCAACCAACCGTTGATCAAGGTTTAACCGTTGCCCTGCCGCTTTCAGAACTCCGCTACTCATCCTATCTCAGCACCGCTTTAAGCGATATGAGTACCAATGGGACTGATGCCCTGACCGCGCTGCAAACCGTTGAGGCCCAGGCGATCAGCGATATGCAAACGGCAGTTGCGCGCGCGGGCACCGTCAGCCTGTTTGTGACACCCCCCGCCGCTGAACCCACCCTTCAGGCTGGCAAAATTGAATTGACCTGCGCCGTTAATTTAGGTTTTGGCGGCGGCGGTATGGGTGGGCAGAATCGCCTGCAAAACCAGGAAGAATGGGACAGCGTGATTGCGGATTTTGTGGCGAGTGACCCGGATGTGGGCCTTGTCACGCTGGAATCAGTACAAGAATCTGACTTGGCGATGCTGGCCGAACAATACGACTGTTTTATCCTGCCATCCAATGCCGTTGAAGGAAGTGATGTCAGTTCCTTGCTCAATCTGGATCCCCTCATCGATAACGACCCTACCTTTGATCGGAACGATGTGATTGGTAATACCCTGGTCCAGCTTCAACAGGACAACCGCACATGGGCGCTGCCGCTGGCGATTGAACCGCAGATTTTGCAATATGACCAGGAGCAGTTCATCTGGGCCGGTGTACCGGAACCGACCAACGGCTGGACCGTCGATGCATTTGTCGATGCGCTGCGTATGCTTAAGCCCTATGACACCGATCCGGCCCCGTTCTCGGCCACCGATGTCAGCGGTTCGTATATCATGATGCTCATTGCGGCCTTCGGCGGCCTCCCCCTGGACTACCGCACCGATCCCGCGACGGTGAACTTCACGGATCCGGCGACGGTTGACGCAATCCGGCAGGTTCTCGACCTCGTTAAAGCAGGTTACATCAGCTACGGCGGTATGGCCGATTTCGGCACACCAGAGAATCAAACCGTGCCCGCCATCACCACCAACACCTTCAACCAGTTCCGCGGCCCCGGCCCGATGGGTCAGGAAGACGAACAAACGCTGATCACGACCACGTTCCCGCAGGGGAGCCAGTACAATGTGATCGCTTACGAAATCACCACCGGATATATCAGCGCCACCGCTCAAAATCCGGATGCCGCCTATCGCTTCCTGAGCGAAGTCGCGCGTAACCCACAGCTTTTCTCTGGCATGCCGGCCCGCCAATCGCTCACCTCCGATCCCGATGTGATTGCCTCACAGGGTGAAGAAGTTGTCGCGGTCTACCAGCAAATCGATGCCCTGTTGCGTTCATCCAATACCATCGTCTTTCCGACCTTCACCACCGGACGTGGTGGCGGTGGGCTGAGTATGATGCTGTCTTACTGGCTGCGACAGGCTTTTGACCAGTATGTGGAAGAAGATGCCGACCTGGATACGGCATTGGCCGATGCGCAGGCGATAACGCTCGCCTACGTGGAATGCGTTAATGCGATTACGGTTGATACCAGCACAGACGCGCCGGAACAGATGGGCGCACAGTTCCAGGCTATTGCCGACTGTGCAGCGAGTGTTGATCCGACTTTCAGCTTTGGTGGTGACTAACCTAACGCCGTCGCAGGAGGGACGAGCAACTCGCCCCTCCCCATCAGGATGTGATTATGAGCCGGTTAATCGACCCTGTTCTTTTTGCGCTTGAGCGTTTGTGGCAGCACCGCGCCCTGGTTTTCTGGACCCTGGTGGGCCTGTCTGCGGCGACAACGTTGGCGCTCAGTCTGACTCTCTATGTCGATGCGGTTAACACCGATCTGTTAACTGCACAACTATCCGATCCGCCTTATTCCTTCCGCTTCCGTTACCTGGGAAGTTGGGAAGGCACCATTGACGCGGCCAAAGTCGAACAGGCTACCCAAACTATCGAAGGCACCTTTACCGAAGAGATCGGCTTACCCACCACCCGCACCGCCCAGTTTGTGAGTGGCGGAAACTGGAATATCTCCCGGCAGGGTGAAGTCGCCGCCGCGTTTGGAACCTATGCGCTGGGTATGCTCGATGGAGCCGACGCGCAGATACAAATCACAGCCGGAGAATGGCCCGTATCCCAAACAGATAATGAGGCCATCCCCGTACTGATGGCCGAAAAACTGCTTTACCAGACAGGCTTGCAGGTCGGTGACATGCTGACCGCCACCAAACCGGGAAGCTCACAGCCGCTCACGCTGAAGATTGTCGCCCTGTGGTCTCCGGTAGACAGCACCGATCCCTCATGGATTTTAACGCCCAAGTTTTTTGATAACGTGTTTTTAATGCAGCCTGATAATCTGTGGACCGCGCTCAGCGGGATCGAAAACCCGGTTGAAGAAGTAGACTGGCAGCTTATTTTTGATGGCAGCCAGTTGCGCACTTCCGATGTGAGTGCCTTGTTGGACAATATTACCAATGGCAAGCGTACGGTGTTGTCAGCACTTCCCGGCATCCGTCTTGATATCTCACCTGAAGCCGGACTGAAGGATTTTAATGAGGAAGTGTCGAAGCTAACGCGGCAGTTGGTGATTGTCATCATGCCTGTGGCAGGCCTGATCCTCTACTTCGTTACCATGTTAGCCTCGATGCTGGTGGGTCGCCAGCAGCAGGAAGATGTGACGTTGAGCAGCCGGGGCATGAGCCGTCGCAAACTGCTGGGGCTGCATGCGTTGATGTGGCTGATCCTGGCTGGAATCGCGTTTGCCGTCGGTATCGGTGCCTCACCGTCTGTCGTACAGCTTATTGGACGAACCTCCTCATTTTTGCGCTTTGATTACAACAGCGATCCCCTGGACATCACCTTTACCTCGCAAGCGCTTCTTGTGGGGGCGGTAACAGGGGCCTTAGCCGCAAGCAGCGGGTTATGGATGGCGTGGCGCACCACGCGACAATCGATCAATACTTTCAAACGTTCCCAGGCCCGATCCGGCAAAGCCTGGTGGCAGCGTATCTATCTTGACTTCGTAATGCTGGCCCTGGCTGGATATGTGTACTATACGCTGAACTCGAAGGGCGGCTTGACCACTGGGGCCGAAGACCCGTTCAGTGATCCGCTGGTCTTCCTTGCCCCCACGTTGTTTTCACTCGGATTCACGCTCCTGTTCCTGCGTATATATCCGTTTTTGCTCGATCAATCCTCTCGATTTGTGGGCTGGACCAGCAATATCGCGCTGTTAATGGCCCTCCGCGAACTGACCCGTTCCATCGGGCGCTATCGCGGCACGCTGCTCATGACCTGTTTTACGCTGAGTCTGATCGGCTTTACCGCGTCGATGGCAAGCACCCTGGATCGCAGCCTGGAAGATGTCGTGAAATATGAAGTAGGAGCCGAGCGCGTGTTAGTTGTCGCCTCCGATGCCCAGACCGAAGAAGGAACGTCGTCCGAAGGCGGCACCGAATTAACCGTCACTGGCTACAATACTCTCCCCGCCAGTAATCTGCTGGAAATTGATGGTGTATATGCCGTATCGCGGGTCGGACGTTATCAGGTCCAGATTGTTCTGCCCGGACAGCGTGCCGCCGGCACCCTGCTTGGCATTGATCGGGGCGCAATGGCCGCGATCACCTATTTCCGTGAAGACTATGGGCCGGAACCACTGGCGGATTTGCTCAACAAATTGGCAGGCAACCGCACCGGTATCCTGATCAGTTCCGGTGCCGCCAAAGAATATAACCTGTTAGTCGGGCAAGAAATCACTATCCAGATTTCAGCCCTCAACACAGGGTACGAAACCACCGTCCCCATTGTGGGGACGCTCGACTATTTCCCCACCCTTGATCCGCGTGAAGGCTTTTTCATGATCACGAATATCGATCCCATCTTTGAACTCGTCGGGACTGAACTGCCCCACGACATCTGGCTGCGCCTGGAACCCGGAGCCGATGGCGATGCGGTATTGGCGGCAGCCAAAGAACAAGGTTTTCCAGTGCTCGAATGGCTTGATCCTGCCGAGCAGATCGCCACCGCTCAGGCCGATCCGACTCGTCGTGGCGTGTTGGGCTTTTTGTCGGTGGGGTTTGTCTCTGCGATCCTGCTGACCCTGGTCGGCAGTGTGATCCAGAGTACCGCCTCGTTCCGTGCGCAGGCCGTCCAATTGGGATCGCTGCGGGCGATGGGGCTGGGTGGCATGGCTGTCGCTATCTATCTTCTGCTTGCCCAGGGGATTGCCGCGTTAGGTGGCATCCTGGGCGGCACGCTGATCGGAATGGGCACCACGCTGCTGTTTTTACCTTTGATGGATTTTAGCGGTGGGCTGCCGCCTTATCTCGTGCGTGTGGCCTGGGATGACATCACCTTAGTCTATTCAGTCTTTGCATTGGTTCTGTTTGGAGTCACTGTGCTAACCACCATGTTTTTGAGTCGTCAACAAGTTTCGACTTTGGTCAAGCTTGGGGATGCCTGATTCGAGGGAGTTTCTATGTTAAAAACACGCACCGTTATCATTCTATTCATCCTACTGACCTTGCTTGGCGCGGCTTGCTCATCGGTTGAGCAGCAGAACACAACCGAGGCAAAAAACGCCGCGACATCTACCCCTGTCCCCACAGCGGCGGTTGCGGCGCGTCCAACCTATGTTGTGCAGCGCGGCACGGTTGAAGAAGTGTTTACATTTACCGGGCGATGGCAGCCGCGTGATCAGATGTCGCTGTCCTTCCCGGTCAATGGAACGGTACGACAGGTGAACGTCCAGCGCGGCGACGCGGTGAACGCAGGCGATCTGCTGGCCGATTTTGATACGAGTGACCTCGAAACGCAGTTGAGCAGCGCCCAAATCCAACTGGAAAGCGCCTTGAGCAATGTCGATAGCACCGCTACCGGTGGTATCGAAAGCGTCGAAAATGCCCAGATTTCACTCGCCAATGCGCGGATTTCCCTGGAGAACACAAAGGCTGGCAGCACCTGGACCAGTGTGGCTTCGGCACGGCTCCAGGTCGATTCCGCAGAGCAGAGCCTGATCAATGCCCAGCGCAGTTACAACGAAGCCCTCAGCCATCCCGAAAACTCTGCGTCATCCGTTGATAACGCCTATCAGCAGCTTATCAGCGCCCAGCAGCAGCTTGATAGTGCCCAGTTGAGCTACTTCTCAGCCGCACAGAACTACCAGAAGTACGAATACAGTGTCGAGCAGTCGGAGAATTCGGTGCTGCAAGCCGAGCTAACGCTCCAGCGCGCGATTGAAGATGCCGCCGGGGGAGTCAGTGATGAGAGCGTTCGTTCTGTCCAGCTTAATATTGACAATATCCAGGCCCAGATTGCCGAATCGTCCCTGTTTGCGCCCATCAGCGGCGTCATCCTTGAAGTAGCAATTTCGCCCGGCGACTCGGTTCAGGCTTACACCGCTGTAATCGTGATTGGTTTGCCCGAGCCAAAAGAAGTGATCGCCAGCTTAGCCATCACCGACGCGAACCGTCTCAGCGTCGGCATGACCGGGGCGTGCGAGGTTATGAACCAGCCAGAAACAGCCGTCGGCTGCGCGGTGCGGTCCATCCCACTCAGCAGCCGTGATGCCGACCAAACCACGCGCGTCGCCGCCTCGCTGCAAAATCTGGCCGATAACCAGTTGATCGAAGTGAATATTCCGCTGGATGTCCGCGAAAATGTGCTGTGGCTGCCTCCCAGTGTGATCCGTACTTTCCAAAATCGCACGTTTGTAGTGCTGGATACTGCCGATGGTCCGCAGACGGTGGATGTCGTGTTGGGCTTGACAACAGATGATCGGGTTGAAATCGTCAGTGGTGTGAATGAAGGCGATGTCGTCATTGCGCCGTAATCTACGAGGGAAATAGAATGGCGACCATATCTTCGAATGGCAAACCCTACATCAATTGTAAAAACGTCGTCCGGGCTTATGCGGTGGCCGACCATGAAATTGTGGCCCTGCGTGGGATCGACTTCACCATGCAGCGCGGTGAAATGGTGGCAATTGTAGGGCCAAGCGGCGCAGGCAAAAGCTCGCTGCTGAACTTGCTCGGTGGACTGGATAAGCCAACCGCCGGGCAGCTCAGTGTCGGTGATCTGAATCTGCTCGAACTCAAAGGTGCCTCGCTCGCGGATTATCGCCTGCGTAAAGTCGGGTTTGTCTGGCAGCAGGTGAGTCGGAATCTATTAGCCCATCGTTCTGCCTTACGGAATGTCACCCTGCCGATGATGATGGCTGGCGTAGGGATGCGCCAGCGCAAACGCCGCGCTAAAGAATTACTGGATGCGGTCGGCATTGCCGGGCACATGCACAAGCGCCCCTCCCAGCTTTCCGGCGGTCAACAGCAGCGTGTTGCGATTGCGGTGGCGCTTGCCAACCAGCCGCAGTTGCTGCTTGCCGATGAACCAACCGGAGCATTGGATCGTAAAAGCGCCGAACAGGTCATGGAGTTAATCGCCAATCTGCGCGAACGCTACGGCTTAACCATTCTCATGGTGACACACGATATGGAAATGGCCTCCTACGCCGACCGGACTTTGACTCTACGCGATGGGGCGCTCGGCCAGGATATGACCCATGAGGAGGCGCCGCCTGAACTTGATGAAGAAGGCCGTATCCAGATTCCCACCGCCGCCCGCGTCTACCTGAATGAAGCCGCTCATATCGCGGTAGAAATCCGTCCTGAAGGTGTGTTGCTGCGCCCCGAACAGGAAGTCGAAGACAATACCGATCTAATCTTGCAGGACATGCTCCCGCATAAAAACCACAACGGTCACAGCAAATTTCGCCTGCTGCGGCGCAACGGGAAGGAAAAGCCGTCATGAAAGACGAAATCAGCATCTGTGTCCGGGGCATCCAGCGTAATTTTGGCGACCTTCAGGTTTTGCGCGGCATCGATCTGGATGTGCATGTCGGTGAATTGGTCGCGCTGTTTGGACCATCAGGCAGCGGCAAAACCACCCTGGTCAACCTTATTGGGGCACTGGATCGTCCCAACGCTGGGGACATCCAAATTCTGGGGAAGGATATTGTCCGTATGGGTGATCGCCGCCGCGCCAAACTGCGCCGCAAACAAATCGGCTTCATCTTTCAGGACTCATCCCTCCTGCCGACCTATTCCGCGCTGGAAAATATCGACCTGGCGCTGCGCCTCCCTCATCTGCATGTGTTTGAGCGCCGACGCCGGGCTAAAGCGGCCTTATCGGCGGTTGGACTCAGCGCCTGGGCCAGCCACATGCCCGAAGAGTTAAGTGGTGGTCAGCGCCAGCGTATCGCTATTGCACGGGCTTTAGCCCTGCAATCCCGTCTGATTCTGGCTGACGAGCCGACTAATGGCATCGACACCGCGACGGCCCGCCGAATTTTATCATTATTTCGAGGGATTGCCGCAGCCGAAGATACCTCATTTTTGATTGTGAGCCATGACCCGATGGTTATGGAGTTTGTGGATACCATCTACGACTTACAGGATGGCCTGATCATTCGCCGTGAGACTCTAGAATGGAGCAAGGAATTATGCGTAGGATAATTGCTAAGTTATTTTTAGCTGTTGTGTTGGTGATCGGATCGGTGGCCGTCGGTGCCCTGTTTTCGTACCGCGACTCGCAGAGTGATGAAGATACGTCGATGGCCTATGTGCAGGACGCGCCGACCATTCCACCCACACTCAACCGGTCATCCAGTCGCAGTATGGTGTTATCCACGGTGACACCGCAGCCCACCGCCACTAATACACTGCTTCCACCACCGACTTTTGAGCCGCCGACACCCACCCCAACCGCTTCCATTGTGCCAAGCACGACTCCGACACCTACGACTAATGTCAGTGTCTCGATCCCGGGGCTGCATGGCGCAGAAACTCCTACACCCACCACCACACCGGGCTGTGAGCCGCGTGAAGACTGGAAACTGACCTATACCGTCGCCTTCGATGACACCCTCACCTCGATTGCCGATAAGTATGGAACCTGGGTGGATGAACTGGCTCAGGGCAATTGCATCACCGACCAAAACATGATCGTGGTGGGCCAGGTGCTGAACGTACCAGGTGAAACTCAACCTCAGCAGAACGAGGTAGAGTGCCTCGCGTGGGAACCAATGACACCCTTCAACGGCAGCGTGACGGTTCCTTCCGATGGTACAATTACCTTTAACTGGCGTGGCCCTCTCGCGCCCATTAATCTGATCCGTATTTATCGTCCCGATGGCACCATCTATGAGCGCGTGATTGAACTGCGCCAGAACGAAACCATCAATTTGATTGATTATCTATCGCAAGAAGGCACCTATACGTGGTATGTCTATCCCTTAGATCGCGGCTTCCGGCAAATTAACTGTATTGAGGGCGGCCCCTGGACCTTCTACAAGTCCCTGTCACCCACCGCAACCCCAACGGTCGCTGCGGGTTCGGGCGGTTCGACAGGTGGTTTTTAAGTTATTGGAGAACAAGGTATGAACAGCAGGATCTGGCATCGTTTCTATTCAATCCGCTGGAGTTTACTCCTCAGTTATGCAGGTATTGCATTGCTGGCCGCATTAGCACTCGGCGGACTCCTGCTGTTCACCTTGGAACGGCACTATGACACGCTCGAACGCCGCTACCTGAATGCCAGCGCAGACACAGTGGCCCGCAGCGCCGAGCAGTTGTTTCGAGATCGAGAGATATTGGCCGAAGATGTCTTTCAGTCCTCAGCCAATATCTATTCCTTTCTGGTTGAATCGCGCGTTCGTTTACTAGACATCGATAAGCAAGTAATTGCCGATTCAGGAAAATTCTCAAACGAAAATACACTGAGCCTGGACATCCGAAAACCTGAACAACAAACTGATTCAGGCGAACCCGCTCCTGACAGTAATCTGGGTGGAGTTGAGACCTTTTTAAGTATTCAGCGCGAAAGATTTAATCCTCCGCGTGACGTCGGGCAGCGCTATCCGGTTGGTATCCATCCTGAAGCAACCGGTCGTCTCATTGCCGGGATCACATCGGGCGACGCACGCGCCAATCTGAGTGTAACCGTCCCTCTGTTTAGCAATGAGGGCGATATCCTCGGATATTTGGAATTGTCGGAAAGTCCGGCTTTTGGAAGCGAAATCATTGAGAATGTCGCTGAAAAAGCAGTCGGTGCGGGTGTGGCGGCGGTCCTGCTTGCCGCCGTAGTCGGTTGGATCGCAAGCCGTAGGATCAGCCGTCCGGTCTTATCGTTGGCCGATGTCACTCGCAGCATGGCCGAGGGTAATTTGGCCGCCCGTGCCCAATTGGACCGTCGCGATGAGTTAGGTTTATTGGCGCGCACCTTTAATATGATGGCCGAACGGGTTGAAAATACGGTAGTCACGCTGAAGCGTTTCGTAGCCGATGCGGCCCATGAACTCAATACGCCGATGACCGCCCTTCGCACCAATCTGGAATTAGCCGCCGCTGGTGATTGTTCCGATGATTTTCGTGCCGACATCACCCGCGCCCAGGCAGAATTGACCCGCTTGGAAACGCTGACCAAAGGGTTGCTCACCCTCTCCCGTCTGGAAGCACATAGCAGCGAGCGTGTGCGCGAGTCAGTTGATCTATGCGATCTGCTTCACCGAGAGCATGAAAAATATGCTTCTCGTGCTGATCAGGCCGGGGTTAATTGGATTCTGACCACGCCTCCCGCCGCTGTGCCAGTTCGGGCGAACGAAAAGCAGTTAGTTAGTGTCGTCGATAATCTCCTCGACAATGCGCTCAAGTTTACGCCAGAGGAAGGGATGGTGACATTATCCTTGCTCGCAACGCCTGACAATATTGAATTCAGCGTCGTGGATACGGGTATCGGTATCCCCTGTGAAGACATTTCCAAAGTATTCAGCCGTTTCCACCGGGGCCGTAATGCGGCCAGTTACCCTGGTAATGGACTAGGTTTAGCCATCACCAAAGCTATTATCGAAGACCACCAGGGGCAAATCAGCGTTAACAGTGATGGCAACGGGACCAGTTTTATCATTCATCTGCCCAGCGAAAGGCAAAAACGATGACCTATCAAGTTCTGATGATTGAAGACGATCCGGGTATCGCCGGAAGTCTGCAAACGGCCCTGATCCGCGAAGGATACTCGGTCCACTGGAAAGCGGATGGAACCAGTGGTGTGAACTATGCCCGCGATCACAATCCGCACGTCATTATTCTCGATGTCCGCTTGCCTGACGGGTCTGGTTTTGATTTCTGCCGCCAGATGCGTCTGTTGGGCATCCGCCAGCCCATCATCATGCTCACCGTTGAATCCGACGAGATGGATAAAGTGATTGGCTTGGAAATGGGTGCTGACGACTATATGACCAAACCCTTCAGCCTGCGCGAATTACTGTCACGGGTGCGTGCTCAATTGCGCCGCGCTTATGGCGAGCTGGCTTTGGGCGACAGCGATATGCT
This sequence comes from Aggregatilineaceae bacterium, assembly GCA_036260665.1. Lineage (GTDB taxonomy): Bacteria > Chloroflexota > Anaerolineae > Aggregatilineales > Aggregatilineaceae > DATAMF01. The sequence continues at coordinate 13,400 of DATAMF010000094.1, forward strand.
TTATGCCGGTGATCTGGTGATTGACCGTCGGCGTGGTAATGTCTCACGTGGAGAGAAAATGATCACTGTGAGTCCGACCGAACTGCGTCTGCTCACCTATCTTGCCCAGCATCCCAATCAGGTACTCACGCGCGGCCAGATTCTCGAAGCTGTTTGGGGATACGACAATTCGCCGGAGACCGAGCAGGTTGTGACGGTGAATATCCGTCGCTTGCGCGAAAAGATCGAGCTGGATCCCGGCCAACCGGAATTGCTTTTGACTGTTTCAGGTATCGGTTATAAGCTGACGAGTTAGCTATATCGATTGAGCCACGCTTGCGCTTCATCCGCCGTTGGAACTGCCGAGCCGCCCGGTGCAGTGGTGGATAATCCGCCGCAGATATTGCCCAGCTGCAGGCATTTTTCTACAGGGCGTCCGCGTAAGTAACCGTATAAAAACCCGGCGTTGAAACAATCCCCCGCGCCTGTTGTATCAATCGACGTCACCGAAATGCCGGGAACCTGATAGGTTGCGTGTCGATCTCGCGCTGCTGCCCCTTGTGCCCCGCGTTTGATGATCACCAGAGGCGTGAGTGCGTTAAGTTCTTCCAAAGCTTCTTCGACTGAGTCACACCCCGTTAAAGCCAATGCCTCACTGGTATTGGGTGCAAATATATCGACTGCTCGCAGCGCAGCTTCGACTTCTGGAACCTCAATGGAGGTATGGTGAGCCTGGCAGTCCATATATACCATTGTGCCAACGCCATGCGCCACCTCAATCATTTCGAGTATGTCTGTGCGCAGCGATGGAAGGAACAGGCAGCGCGGCTTGTACTGCTGGATCAACGGCATGAGGGAGACTTCAGGAAGGGGATCCATATAGCTGACAAAGCCTCGTTCGTGCGGAAACGAGAATGCAGCAGCAACGCTGCGCACGGGATGATCATAAAATTGGAATAACGCTTCATCCAATCCTTCGCGCTGCACTGCCTGTAGCACGAACTGGCTGAACATATCATTCCCAAACTGACAAACCCATCCCGTCCGCAGCCCTAATCGTTTCATCGCGGTTGCAGTATAAAACGTTCCCCCCGGCACAACCTCCAGTTGCTGGCTGTATAGGTCCTCTCCTAATTCGGGCATCCGCGGCAGCCCGGTAAAAATCATATCGCAAAAGTAAGGGCCTTTGAGCATTACATCATATTGATGTTCGTCACGCATAAAAAGCCCCTTCCGTTCCACATTTTTATCTGGTACAGCACGCCTCCACCTCGGTGTACTAGTGCCAGCTTCCAATATACTCCGCATGCGCCGCCAGGTACTCATCCACCAGCGTTTCCGCCAGCGAATACGACAGCACCAACGGGTGCGCCGCCAATGCCATGATCGCCGTTTGCCGTGACCGGGTGAGCGCCGCTTCCACGGCTAGCCGCTCATATTGTTTCACCGTCCGCATCAGCAGTTCTTGCGGTTCGGGTATCGCCCCTATATGCAGCGGATGGACTCCTGCCGCATCCACCATACACCCGATTTCCACAACATCCCCAGGTCGCATGCAGTCGATAGCGCCTTCGTTCGGCACATTCACCGCGATATGAAGCGGCTTATTCGCTTGCATCGCTTCGATCAGTCCCAGCGCGACCCCAGCATATCCTTCGCCCATATCCTCACTAAAGACCGATTTGACTTCAGTTTGATCAGCTTCTTCCATGGTTGGTGCATCCGTGCGCGCATAATGCATATAGGTTGCGCCCCGGCGGTGCTCATACGCGGCATAAATGCGCAGCGCTTCCTGCGGCTGCTGTTCGATGTTGATCGTGCGAAGCTGTTCGATCAGGCGGTGATTCAGTTCCAGCACTTCTTCCCCGCGTGTCATTTCATCGCTCAGAATGCTTTTCACCGCTTTATCCGAGTAGTAAAAATAGAACAGATACTCGTTGACCCACATTCCAATCTGATCGATCAGTGGCCGCGCGAACATATTCATCGATGTCTGTGCCAGAAATTCCGAATTGTGCAGCAGCGGGGCCAGCACATCTTCATCATTTTTCCACACCCGCCGCGTCCACGAGAGGTGATTCAATCCGAAGACTTCCGCCCGCAGGTTGTTCGGGTCCTCTTTCAACCATCCTGCGACGGCATGGTGTCCCGCATTCGCCCCATCACAGATGCCCACCGTCCGCTTGAATCCGCTGTCCCGTAGCGCTTGCGTTACCAATCCGGCAGGATTCGTGAAATTGAACATCCACGCCTTAGGACTCAATTCCTCAATCAGTTTGGCATATTCGATCAACACCGGAATGCTGCGCAGCGCCATTGCAAATCCGCCCGGTCCGGTAGTTTCCTGCCCCAGAACGCCATGCCGCAGCGCGATCCGTTCATCAAAGACGCGCCCTTGTTCGTTCCCCACACGGATCGACGTGACGACATGATCCGCGCCTTTAATCGCTTCGCGTGGATCAGTAGTCATCGTCACATGGAGCGAACTGCCGAGTTCGCGCAGTACCACCCGGCACAGCGCCCCGATCATTTCAAGTTTTTCGCCGTTGATGTCCATCAAACACAGTTCGCTCAATCCCAGCCGTTCCGCGCGCCGGACTGCTGACGCGATCACCAAAGGAGTTCGTACGCCTCCACCACCAATCAATGTCATTTTCATGCCGAAATTTTCTCCTTACTTCGAACCCATTATTTCACCGCTCCACCCGTTACGCCTCGGATGAAGTAGCGCTGGAAGACAACATAAATCAGAATGCTCGGCAGTGACACCAGGGTAGCGCCTGCCGCCAGCAGCGGCGTGTCCATCGAGTGCCGCCCCTGGAAAAATGCCAATCCCAGCGGCAGCGTGCGCAGTTCTTCTTTTGTGACCAGTACCAGCGCCAGCAAAAAGTCGTTCCAGGTCCAGATAAAAAACAGCACCAGCATCGTCAGTACACCCGGCCATACAATCGGCAGCATCACCCGCCACAGTGCGCCCCACATGGTGCAGCCATCCACCTTCGACGCATCCACCAGATCGCGTGGCACAGCCGCAAAGAAGCCCTGCATCCAGAACGTCCCAAAGCATACGCTCATCCCGATTTGCGGCAGAATCAGCGCCCAATAGGTATCCAGCAGCCCCAGCTTATCCATCTGGTAATACAGCGGGATGATGTATGCTTCCTGGGGGACCATGATCCCGACTAAAAATATAAAAAACAACGCTTGTTTGAAAGGAAAATTCATTCGTCCAAAGGCGCACCCTGTCAGCAGCGATAGAAATGTGGACGTGATCATCACGGGAATCACGACAATGATGCTGCTTCGGAAGTATTGGTTAAAGTGTGCCTGATTCCAGGCTTCCTCGAAATTGGTGAATTGCCATACTTCTGGCATATCAAATACGCCCCGGATAATTTCTCGGTTCGTCTTAAAAGCCGTGAACACGATAATCACAAAAGGAATAATCGCTATCAGCAGAAAAAACATGAGCAGCATATAAGTGGGAATACGTTTCATCTTAAACATTTTCTTCAACCCGTTTGCGCCATTGGATAATCAGAAATGAAATAAACAGAATCACGCTGGTCAGTGTCACGGCGATACTGGCCGCATAGCCCACTTTGTGCTGCTCGAATGCATTCTGATACAGGTGAAAACTGACGACCATCGTTTTGTTACCGGGGAGTCCCCGCGTGGTGACGTAGACGAGATCGAATACCCGCAGCGCCGAGATCAGCGTCGTCACCATCGCCACTGCAATTTCACTCCGCAGCGCGGGCAGCGTGATATGCCACAGTTGACGGAATTCATTCGCGCCGTCAATTTTAGCCGCATCATACAGTTCTTCTTCGATCCGCTGGACCCCGGCAATAAACAGCACTAGACAGAATCCGTACTGCACCCATGTACCGATCACCCCCACCGCAGGCAGCGCCAGATCAAAGTCCCCTAGCCATGCCCGTTTCCAGCTTTCGAGTCCCACCATCTCCAAAAATTCATTGAGCGGGCCGAAGATTGGGTTATAAATCCAGCGCCACACCACCCCGACTACCACCATCGACATGACATAGGGCAGAAACAATCCGGCACGAAAAAATGTCAGCCCGAATATTTTCCGGCGAGTTAATATGGCGGTGAGAAATAGTGCAATAATGATCGGGAAGGCCGTGTAAAAAAGGATGAATGTCAGATTATTTTGGAAAGCGACGCGGAATATTTCGTCGTGGTATAAATCTACATAGTTACTGAACCCAACAAATTGAGGGGTGTCCAGTCCATTCCACTCAAACAGGCTGTACCGGACGGTTTGCAAAATCGGCCAGAACACAAAAACGCCGTAAATCGCGAGGGCTGGCAGAATAAAAAGATAGGCTGTCCAGAAGTGATAGCCCGGTTCGTACCCCTTAAAATACCGCCGCATCATAAAATTTTCCTATCAGAATGGCCCCTGATCCCGCAGGAACCAGGGGCCGTATATATCTGTATAGCTGCTGTTACTTCGACGCGAGGTATTCCTGATAATCAGCGTCGAGCTTTTCCACAAATTCTTGCGGTGTGATCTCCTTTGCCATCAATTCTTGCAGCGATGCGGTGATCGTGTTGTAGAACGTGGGAGTTGCCCAGTCGATATAGTGTCCTACGGCATCATTCGCATTCAGCCATGTCCACGCATTCACCAGATCGCCAAACAGCGTGCCTTCCTCCACCAGTGATGCATCAACCGGCTGCACGGGAATAAACCCAGCGGCCACCCACAGTTCAGCGGCGCGTGCCGACATCATCCAGTCGATATATTCTGCCGCGAGATCCGCGTTTCCCGATGAAGCGCGAATTCCATAGGCCAGCGAAGTGCCGCCCACCGACATCTTGGGTTGTCCCGCTTCCGCTGGTGGCACCAGGAAGAACCCGAAGGTATCCGCACTCCCCAGATTGGCAAGTTCACCGCTCAGCCAGCTTCCGGTGATCATCATCGGGCCGAGGCCATCTGCGAACAGACCCCACGAATCATCGTAACCAACGCCTTCGAAGAATTCCGTGAAGTAGCCCTTGTCCACCCAATTGACCAGTTTTTCGGCAGCTTGCAGATTCTCAGGCGTATTGAACCCAACTTCACTGCGCCCGAAGACGAAATCATCCAGGTAGGTTCGATCAATATACGCATTCTGAATTTCGCTGTAGGTATGAATCCCCGGCCAGCCATCCAGATTACCGAACACAATCGGGGCCATTCCCTGCTGGACAACCGTGTCTAGCAGTGCTTCAAATTCATCAAAAGTGGTGGGTATGGTGAGTCCCATTTCGTTGAACAGGTCGCGGTTATAGAACACACCGACCATCTCAGCCAGTGGGGGTACGCCGTACAGGTTCCCTTCGCCGAACACCGCACCATCCGCTGTAAAGCTGTTGCGTGCAACGATACCTGGCGAAAGTTTCTCAACCCAACCATACTGTTCAGCATAGGGCGTCAGGTCCAGCAGCAGGCCACTTTTGACAAACGTCCCCATATCTGAGAGGCCCTGGTTAACCTGCACCACATCGGGACCGTCGTCACTTGCCAGCGCTAACCCGGTCGTCGCTTTGAGGTCATCGAGTGACTTGGCAACCCGATCAACGGTAACACCCGGATGAGCCTCTTCAAATTCTTGTGCCAGCGTATCGGCAACTTCATTTTCCACATCGCGTGCATTAATATCCCACACAACCAGTGTAACATCTTCTTGTGCCTGGCTAGCGGTGACAGTTGGCAGCGCTGCGATGAGCAGAGCGAGGATGGTAATCAATCGTAAAGCGTTTTTCATGGGGTGACTCTCCTTGTTCCAAGTTTTATTCCAGGTGCTCGTTCGAACGGGAAGCATTGAATAGTTTGTGACGCGCCATCTCTCCTTCCTCTATTTGCAGGTGATACTGATCGCCGCGGATCACACTCCTGCTCAATTCAATCGGTTGGCGGTTCTGCGCGAACGTGATCTGTTCTTTATAGAGCAGGGCCGCGGGGAGTCTCAGATCAAGTAGTTCCGCCTCTTCTTCATCGGCGAG
>DATAMF010000309.1:0-2152 GCA_036260665.1 Aggregatilineaceae bacterium
ATGCCTATTGGCCGCAGAGCACGTATTATGGAGCGCGTCGAGGCGGAAAGCTCTTTTCGGTACTGCTGACCTATTATGGATTGGAGCCGATGATCTTCACCGGGTTTGGCGATGTGGACGGCATGGCGGCTATTTTTGCCGATCTGCTGCTGCCGGAGGAGATGTATTTTGTGATGCCGCCGGAGATGGAGCCGATTCTGGCGGAGTGGTATGACGGGCTGGATGAGCACATGGAGCGGGAGTGGCGTATGGTGGTGCATCCTCATCAGTTCAATGCGCCTGAACCGATCCAGGAGACGGTTTGCCGCCTGGAGCCAGAACACGCGGATGCTCTGACTATTTTGTATGCCCTGGCAGCAAATCGTGGCGAGGTGATTATCTCGTTCACGCCCTGGCAGATCGCGCACGGTGTTTTTTATGGCGTGTGGGATGGGGAAACCCTGGTTGCGGCGGCAGGGACTCATGTCTGGTCGCCGGGTGAACATATCGCAGCGGTGGGGAATGTTTTTACCCATCCCAAATACCGGGGACGCGGTCTGGCAACGGCTTGCACCGGGGGGGGTGGTGGCTGAAGCCGCTGCCGCCCATATGGACCCGATTGTTTTAAATGTGCGGCAGGATAACGCGCCCGCGATCCGGGTGTATGAGAAGCTTGGATTCCAGGTGGGAGGCGCGTTTATCGAGGGGCCAGCGCTGCGGAAACCGCAGCCTTAACGTGAGTAAAGCGCCGGGCGAAATTATCGCGGGCTGCCCCTACAAGATGGGTGTGGAATGTTGGATCGGCGGGATTTTTTGAAGTGGCTGGCTGTTGGGGCGAGTGGTTTGGTGATGCCCTCTAAGGCGGCGGGACAGACGGTGATTCCGGTTCCGCCAACGCTCATGCTGCATGCGCGGCAAGCGCACCTGGATAATCTAGACAGGCTGTTGGACTGGCTGGCAGAACGCAGCTATACGCCGATCACTTATCAGACCTTGTGGGCGCGACTAACGGCATCTCAACCGATGCCCGCCAAGCCTGTGATATTGACGATTGATGATCTAACGATGGTTCGCGGCTCGAGCAATTTTGCTTTTATCGCCAAAATGGTTGATATCCTGATCACGCGGGAAACTCCGGCAGTGCTGGGCGTAATTACTCAACCTGTTGTTGTCAACAGCAATAACCAACCTGTCCAGATCAGTGATCAGGACGATGATCTGTGGGCAACGGCGGCGGGATGGACTGAGCATCGTCTCGAATTTGCCACGCACACCGAGAGTCATCAAAACCTGGCGGCGGCTGGGCTGGGCGCAGACGATTATGAACGTGAGATTGGCGGATCGGCGGCTATGATAACCGAACGCACCGGTCAACCTGTGAACACGCTGGTGCTGCCCTTTGGAAACGGGGCGGTTGATGCTCAGGAGGGCACGCTGCTTGATCCGATTGTCACGGCCTGCCATGATGCCGGGATCGGGATCGTGGTTGGCGTAGCGGGCGGGCGTAAAGCCTTGATTCCTGCTCGTGATGAGGAGCAGCCGATCTATTTTGTCGGGCGTGTAGGGCCGCAGACGGGCGCTTTTGACGGGATTTATTGGGAAATTGAACATTGGTAAAGATTTTTCACGGAAAAAACGTACCAGACGTTTTCTGTGTTACAATCATGGGCTGTCCGCGTTGGCGCGGACTTTAGAGAACAATTGAGGAGATTAGTTCATGACGGTTGAGCATGATGTTCGCGATCTGAGTCTGGCAACCGGGGGCCGCTACCGGATCGAGTGGGCGGAGCGCGATATGCCCGTCCTGCGGCAGATTCGCGAACGGTTTGAAAAAAGAACGCCCCCTGGAAGGGCTGCGCATGTCGGCGTGTTTGCATGTCACGACAGAAACGGCAAATTTGGCCCGCACCCTTCAGGCAGGTGGGGCGGATGTTGTTTTGACGGCTTCCAATCCACTCAGTACCCAGGATGATGTTGCCGCATCGCTGGTGTCGCATTACGAAATCCCTGTGTATGCGATTAAGGGCGAAGACAACAGCACCTACTATGATCATCTCAAGCGCGCGCTCGATCATAAGCCGCAAATCACAATGGACGACGGCGCAGATTTGGTGAGCGAACTGCACAAGAACCGGACTGAACTGCTGAAGGACGTGGTCGGCGGAACGGAAGA
>DATAMF010000315.1:0-1892 GCA_036260665.1 Aggregatilineaceae bacterium
ACTTCCGGCAGCACGCGGCGCGGCTGGGCGGGGTCCGGGCGAATCCGATCCAGCACAATTTCGACTACACGAAGTCCTCCGCCGGTGATCTCGTTGATCTCTTCGGCAAAACTGCCGAGATCGCCCATCTCCTCTAATAACGCGCGGGTGCCTTTCGAGGTGCGTTTAGCCATGATTTAATTTGCTCCTACCGGCTTCAGGATGCGCTGTACCAGTTCGCGGATAAAGGTCATATACGCGCGGGCCGCGTTCGAGCGCTCGTCATACGTAAAGATCGACTGGAACGCGTCGTGGGCATACGAGATCGCCACGTTCGCCGGAATCGGCGTGGAGAACAGGCGCGGCCCATAGAAATTATGTCCCGTATAAATCTCCAGATTTTCGCGTTCCAGGTTCACGCGCTGATCGTACTTGACCGGCAGAATCCCCGTCAGCCGGATCGGAATCTCCCAGGTCTGCTGAACCTCGGTGATCTTCTCAACAATCGCCTGCAACCCGACGGTTTCCAAAAAGCGCATCTCCACCGGGATCACAATATCCGTCGCGGCGACCATCGCCAGCGTGGTCAGGCGTGAGAAGGACGGCATGGTGTCGATCACCACCCAATCATATTGATCGGCCACGCCGCGCAGCGCATGCCGCAGGCGCACCGCGAAACCATGATCTTCGGCCAGCCGCGCATTAACCCCATCCAATGTGGGCGACCCCGGCAGCACATGCAGGTCTTCATCCCAGGCCGATTTGACGATCAGCCGTTGCAGCAGCGCCCCGGCCTTGTCCGGCTTGGCGAGCAGCACTTCGCCGAGGCTTTCCGAACGATCCCATTCGCGGTGCCCTGTGGTTAACAGAGTGGCGTGGGCCTGGGAATCCGTGTCGATAAGCAGCACGCGGTGCGGTAGATTGTTGTGCCGCAGCAGCACAACCAGGCCATGCGCCAGACTGACTGCGGTTGTTGTTTTGCCCACGCCGCCCTTGTTGTTGGTCAAGCAGATACTACGCATAACGCGCTCCTGAAATGAATGATCCCACCCCGGCAGTTTAGCCGTTTAAGAGGTTCCGCACGGTTTCTTCGGGCTGGTGATAATACGCCCCATCCAGTCCATAATGCACCCCGCGCGCTTCGTTATCGAGCAGAATCTGAATAAAGCCGTCCAGCCCCTGCGCCCGGATGCACGCCCCAAAGCCCACCGTTTGCCCGCGATTATCGTCCATAAAACGCCCTTTTTCGCAGGGGAATTCGTCACATGCCCAGCATCCCGCCAGGCCCCGTTCCAGACAGCACGCCCGGTGAACGCAGTGATCCTTGTCGCACTTGTCCGTATCCACCGTCGGACTTTTGCACCCGCTGCAAATCATCCGGTGGCTGCACAATCCGCACACCAGCCCGCAGTATGACACACTCTGCGCCAGATTTTCAATATCCATTCTTTGCGACCTTAACGTTGGGCATGCCTTTTACCGTCAAAATGTGCATATGTAGGGGCCTCATTTTTCCGCCCGCCGCACCTGGCTTCCCCCTCTCTAGCTCGGCTGGAGAGGGGGATAAGAGGGGGTGAGGTTCATGAATTGCCCCTACTGCCAATTCTCAATTTTTAAAAGGCATTCTTTCAGTAATACGCCTATTATTCACCATCGAAGTTAGTCAGTGACGACCATGACGACCGCGAACATTTGTGCTATTCTATCCATAACTCGCGCACATTACCAGTTGAATAGAGCTAAACCTATTCCTCCGGCGGCATATCAAAGCTGGTCAGGTACCACGCCGCGCTGACTTCGATCATCCGGTGAACATGCAGCACCCGCCGCATTTGCAGGCTGATCATCAGGCTCGTGTCCATCAACGCATCCCACACGGGCTGATCAAAGTGTAAGGTGGTGCGCTGCGTATC
>DATAMF010000319.1:0-4551 GCA_036260665.1 Aggregatilineaceae bacterium
CGCCCTGGGCACGGGCAAAGAGCCGAAAAAATCGAGCATTCGCACCGATGGAACGCGCCAGATCGTGGAGGTGTTGCAGGCGTCTGGCGAAAGACCGCTGATCGTCGCGCTGAGTTCGCTGGGCGTGGGGGACAGCCAGCAGCAAATGCCGTTTTACTGGCGCTGGATTCTCAATCTGATGTTAGGCCGCGCTTTTTCTGATCACGGCCAGCAGGAGCTAGTTTTGCGCGCTAGCCCGCTTCCCTATACGATTTTGCGCCCCACTTTCATGAACGATAAGGCAGGAATGGGCCAAACCAAAATGACCACTGCGCCCGAAAAGGCCAACGTCACGCCCTCGCTTTCCCGGACTGATGTGGTCGCGTTTGCCCTTCGCGCCATCGAACAGCCAGAACATCACCCGCGAACGGTTGCGCTGACTGCCTGAGCGGAATCAAAAACCCCCTCGCATAACCGATGGTGTAGGCGAGGGGGTGGAATCTTATTCGTTTAAACTCGGCAGCGTGGGCCTACAGCACAACACCAACTGCTTCGCCGCGCGCACATCATCCACGCGACCCACAGGCGTACTGTGCGGAGCCTCGTGCAGCAGGTCGGGATTCTCGTGCGCTTCCGTCGCTATCGCCAGCAGCGCCTCGACAAACGCATCACACGCTTCTTTGCTTTCCGTTTCCGTCGGCTCGATCAGCAGCGCTTCGGGCACGATCAGCGGGAAATAGTTGGTCGGCGGGTGGAAGTTGTAATCCATCAGTCGCTTGGAAATATCCAGCGCGTGGATACCTTCCGCGTCCGGGAAATGGCCCTGGCACACAAATTCGTGCCCGCAGATGCGATCAAACGGCATCGGATAGACGCCCTTCACACGGGCGCGCATATAGTTCGCATTCAACACCGCGTGCTGCGTGACGGATTTCAGCCCTTCACCGCCGTAGATCGACATATAGGCGAACGCGCGGACCAGCATCCCGAAGTTGCCCCAGAAGGCTTTCATCGCGCCGATGCTCTTGGCGGGCGTGGTCAGGCCGTAGAGCGGGGGTTCCTCGTCGTTGCCCTCTTCGATCACCGTCACAATCGGGCCGGGCAGGAACGGGACCAGTTTTTCGACTGCCGCCACCGGGCCGCTGCCGGGACCACCGCCGCCGTGCGGGGTGCTGAAGGTCTTGTGCAGGTTGTAGTGCATCACGTCGAAGCCGAGTTCGGCGGGTTTGGCGATGCCCAGCATGGCGTTCATATTCGCGCCATCCATATACATCAGGCCGCCGCAGCCGTGAACGATCTCCGCGATCTCTTTGATGCGCGTCTCGAACACGCCGAGCGTATTCGGCACGGTGATCATCATGCCTGCCATATCCTCGCCGCAGACTTTACGCAGTTCGTCCAGGTCCACGTCGCCGTTGGCGTCCGACTTCACTTCGACTACTTCCAGCCCGGCCATCGAGGTCGTGGCGGGGTTGGTGCCGTGCGCGCTGTCGGGAATGATGATCTTCTTGCGGTGCGCGTCGCCGTTGGCGACATGGTAGGCGCGGATCATCAGAATCCCCGCGAATTCACCATGTGCGCCAGCGGCAGGCTGCAAACTCACACCCTTGAAGCCGCTGATTTCGGCCAGCCAGTTCTGCACTTCATACATCACGCGCAGCGCACCCTGGACCGTCGCCGGGTCTTGCAGCGGGTGAACCTGCGCGAATCCGGGCAGGCGGGCCATATCTTCGTTGAGCTTGGGGTTGTACTTCATCGTACACGATCCCAGCGGATAAAAGCCCTGGTCAATGGAATAGTTGAGTTTGCTAAGGCGTAAAAAGTGCCGCACGACATCCATTTCGCTGACTTCGGGCAGGTCCAGATCGCTGCGCATTAACTCGGTGGGCAGCGGTGATTCGGGCACATCCGGCTTAGGTAGAATCGCCCCGGTACGTCCCGGCGCGCCGAGATCGTAGATCAGCGGCTCCAATGGCTGCGGGGCCGCTCCATTTTTGACATCCGTTAAAATGAGTTCTTCAGTCATGCGTACATCCTTAATGGTGATGATCGTGCCCGATGTGCGCATCAGGATCGCGCAGGGCCTCTACCAGGGTATCGATCTCGTCCTTGGTATTCATTTCGGTGACGGCGATCAACATCTGGTTTTTGCGGCCTGGGTAGTCCTTCGACAGGTCGTAGCCGCCGATGATGCCCCAGTGTTCGAGCAGATAATCGTTGAGTTCCTGGGCCGGGCGTGGGCAGGTGACGACGAATTCCTTGAAGAACGGCTTGCTCATGTCCACCTGATAGCCCTTGAGCTTGCTGATCTCGTGCGCGGCATAATGCGCCTTGTGATAGCACAATTCCGCCACTTGACGGATGCCGTGTTTGCCCATCACGCTCATATACACGCACGCGGCGAGGGCCATCAATCCCTGGTTGGTGCAGATGTTGCTGGTTGCTTTTTCGCGGCGGATATCCTGTTCGCGCGGGCGCAGCGTCATCACGAAGGCGCGGCGTCCGTGTTTATCCACCGTTTCGCCCACCACGCGCCCGGCGATATTGCGCACATACTTTTTCCGTGTGGCGAAAAATCCCAGGTACGGGCCGCCAAAGCTCATAGGGATGCCGAGCGGCTGGCCTTCACCCACGACAATATCCGCGCCGAGTTCGCCCGGCGATTTGAACAGGCCGAGCGCGATGGGATCCACCACCAAACACAGCAGCGCGCCCGCGTTGTGTGCGGCTTCGGCGGCTTTGCTGAGATCATCGATCTGGCCGAAGAAATTGGGATAGCTGACGACAAGCATCATGCTGTCTGCATCCAGCATATCGATCAGATCGGGGATCGTGGCGCTGCCTTTGTCGCCCACGAACTTGATCCCGGTATTCTGGTGATAAGTACGGGCCACCGCGCGGTACATCGGATTCACGCCGGGGCTGACAATCACTTTGTTCCGCTTACCCTTCAACTGCGCGTTTGCCATCGTGACCGCTTCCGCGAGGGCGGTTGCGCCGTCATAGTGGCTGGCGTTGGCCGCTTCCATCCCGGTAAGCTGCGCGATCATGCTCTGGTATTCAAAAATGGCTTGCAGCGTGCCCTGGCTGAGTTCGGGCTGGTAGGGCGTATAGGCGGTGTAAAATTCGCCGCGCAGTAAAATATGGTTGATCACGCTGGGAATAAAATGATGGTACGCGCCCGCGCCGAGGAAGATGGCGTATTCGTTGGCGGAAACATTCGCGCTCGCGAGGCCGCCCATTTCCCAGGCGACTTCCATCTCGCTCAGCCCGTCGGGCAGATTCAGCTTCGGGAAGCGGACATCGGGCGGCACGCGATCAAACAGATCGTCGAGCGACTGGACGCCGATGGTTTTCAGCATGGCTTCCCGGTCTGCATCCGTATGAGGTATATAGGTCATGCAACAAACTCCTATAAAAAATTAGGTGGGTTGGGAACCCACCCTTAAAATTTAGGCCCGCGCCGCGCAGTGCTGCGCATAAGCGGCTGCATCCAGCAGATTCTTGACATCGTTTGGACTGCTCAGTTTGATTTCGATGATCCAGCCGTTGCCAAACGGATCGCTGTTGATCAGTTCGGGCGTATCATCCAGCTTGGAATTGACGGCGATGATCTCGCCGCTGGCGGGGGCGTACACATCCGAGGCGGCTTTCACGCTCTCGACGGTGGCGAAAGCTTCGCCTTTGCTCACACTGTCGCCTACGTCGGGCAGGTCCACGAAAACGATGTCAGACAGTTGATCCTGCGCATAGTCAGTCAAACCGATTTTGGCGGTATCGCCGCTGACTATAATCCACTCATCATTTTCGGTATATTTCGCGTTGTCGGGGGTTTTCCAATCAGCCATTCGATTAAAGTCCTTTCCATGAACTAATTTCAGCATCAGTGTAACACAAAGCAAAAAGGCAGACAGTATCAAATTGACTGTCTGCCCTCTGTCGATTTGCCTGAGAGATTCGTGCCCCGTCGGCGCGTAAGGTTACGCTTTCCAGAGAACCCGGCACATGAGTACTTTGGACCTGAGAGTTTCGCCGGAACCGCAGTCAAAGGCTGGTCCCGCTTGCCCCTTCGGTGGCCCGCTGATGTGTGGGCGCTCTCCTCAATGGCCGAGCCGAATCATACCGTGTTTAGTCGTCGCTGTCTACGTCCAGCCATGCATACAGTTTTTTCGCGAGCGTCGGAGGTCAGCACGGTGTTGACCGCCAGATGTCCGGTGGCATCCGAAACCAGCGCCGCGCGCAGCAGCAGTTGGCCGTCGCTGGCAAGGCCGACTTCCAAATGCGCCTGACCGGTTCCCACCAACCGCATCGCCGTGAGGCGTTCGGTGGGTTTGATCTGCCGTAAACTGGCCTTCAGATCCCGCAGGCGCGGACGCAGCGCGACCTCGAAGGGGCCATAGCTGGCCGAGACACTCAGATAAATTCCTTCACGACCAAACCACAAGCTGACGCCTGAGTCGCCTGAAGCGCTGGTGGTAAACAGCAGTGTATCGGTTGCGGGATCGTGGCTCACCGTATCGAGTTTGTAGTATTGACGCATGGCGTCTACTCCCTGAGGACATATAGAAGACC
>DATAMF010000327.1:0-1636 GCA_036260665.1 Aggregatilineaceae bacterium
CGCACATCCAAATTTCGATCTCCGATAGAAAGGCCATCCTCGCCGGAAAGCTGGTGTCTTTGGAGCAGGGCGATAAAGGCGGCGGGATCGGGTTTGCGGGGGAAGCCGTCATTACGGGTGATGCAGTCGGCGAACAGCCCGGCCATGTGGTGCAGGTTCAGATATTCGAACAAGGACGCATGCCCGCGATGGGTGATGATGTAATTTTGGCCTCCGGCGTTGATGATCTGCTCGCAGACTTCCCGCACACCGGGAAACGGCCCCTGCGCTTCCAGCGGCATTTTTTCGTGGTGGACACTGGCGGCGGCGTCCAATGCGGCGGGGTCAAGCGCATACTGGGCGGCAAGCTGCTCCAGGCAGTAGGACAACGTTTCGGACAGCAGTTGACCAACGGCTTCTTCGGTGGAGCCGGTCACGCCTAAATCGGCTAACCCCAGCCGGATCGCTTCGTTCAGCGCGGGGTAGGTGTCGAACAGGGTGCCGTCAAAATCCCAGATGAGATAGGTATACTTCATAGCGTCTCCTTTGGCGGCAATTGTAGCAGGGATAGGCCCGGATGAATATTGATAAACGGTTGATTCACGAAACTCCGCGCGGGGCGCTGGCGCTGACGGTGCGCGCGGGGATCGCGGCGGGGGCGCTGCTGATTGGGCAGGCGTATCTGCTGAGCCAGATCGTGCGCCGCGCCTTTCTGGATGGGCATTCCCTGACGCAGGTGAGCGGGTTGCTGGGGGCGCTGGTGGGAATCAGTGTGGCGCGGGCGGGGCTGTTATGGGTGGGGGAGGTCGCGGCAAATCGCACCGCCGGGGAGGTCAAAAGCCGGATGCGTGAGCGGCTGTTCCGGCACCTGACCGCGCTGGGGCCGGTGTTTGTGCGCGGGGAACGTACCGGAGAACTGGTCAACACGGCGGTTAAAGGGATCGAGGAGTTGGACGCCTATTTCAGCCAGTATCTGCCGCAGTTGGCGCTGGCGGTGCTGATTCCGCTGGCAATGCTGCTGTTCGTTTTTCCCATCGATCCGCTGTCGGGGGTGGTGCTGCTGGTGACGGCCCCGCTGATTCCTTTTTTTATGATGCTGATCGGGAGCCTGGCGAGTGCCCTCTCGCGCCGCCAGTGGACGACGCTCAGCCGGATGAGCGCGCATTTTCTGGATGTGCTGCAAGGACTGACCACACTGAAACTGTTGGGTCGCAGCCGGGATCAAATCCAGACGATCACGCGCATCAGTGACCGCTTCCGCGAGACAACGATGGGCGTGCTACGGGTGGCATTTTTGTCGGCGCTGGTGCTGGAAATGTTAGCGACGATCAGCACGGCGGTGATCGCGGTGGAGATCGGATTACGGCTGTTATATGACAAGCTGCCGTTCGACGAGGCGTTTTTTGTGCTGATTCTCGCGCCGGAATTTTACCTGCCGCTGCGTTTGCTGGGAACGCGGTTCCATGCGGGGATCGCGGGGGCGACGGCGGCAGCGCGCATTTTCGAGGTGTTGGAACAAGCGCCGCGCGTTACTTCGACGGCGAACGACTGGACGCCCACTGTTCAGACGATCCGGTTTGAGAACGTGCGGGCGGCGTATGAAGATCGCGCGGCGCTGAACGGCGTGAGTTTCGAGATGCAACCGGGGCAAAAAGTC
>DATAMF010000097.1:0-8764 GCA_036260665.1 Aggregatilineaceae bacterium
GAAATTGCCTGAAGCCAGAAACGGGGATGCCGTTTACTCAGGCGTCTGATTGCGATGAACTTCTTGTCCACTCGTCTTATCCTCCTGTTTGGATAACGGTTTTAATTGAACATCAGCCGACGGCTGGTTGGTTCGGAAAAACGATGCAATGACAATCACCGCACCTGAAAATCCGAGGCCGCCGATTATGCCCGCGAAGATCGCCTGCTCAGTGGAGGTATCTTCATAGGTGAGGGCATACAGCACCACAAACAACACACTCAACATCGCTCCTACCGTCCCAGTCACCAGCAAACTGGCCCAGGTGCGGCGGACGGCGATATACAACACAAATAACGTAAGGCCGAACAGGATCAAAAATATCAAACCCATCACACCACTCCTTTTGCGCCTGCGATCTTAACGAAATTCGCTATCCGCGCAAGAGATATGCTGTAAGTGTAGTGCAAGTTTTCGTCAAAGAAAAACCGTTGACCCCCTGGGTTATCCATGCTATACTTCCAATGCTTCTAGGGAGAACGCTCGGCCTAGAGCGGTACACCCGGAGGGATGGCCGAGTGGTTTAAGGCGGTGGTCTTGAAAACCTCTGAGGCGTTATACGTCTCCGTGGGTTCGAATCCCACTCCCTCCGCCTTTACAATTCCATATGGGGAGGTGCCAGAGTGGTCGATTGGGGCCGCCTGCTAAGCGGTTACCCGGGCTAAAACCTGGGTCGCAGGTTCGAATCCTGTCCTCCCCGCCACCCAAAAGCCTCGGTTTGTTGTGCCGAGGCTTTTGTATTGCTATCCGTTGGCCTGAAGTGGAAACTCGCCGCCGTCGATATTTTCGTCCTGCGCCTGGGCGAGCATCTGCCCGTACAGATAGATCTCATGCCACAAGGCGGCATTGTGGGTCACAATCTCATAGTACCCACCACGGCGTTGAGCTTCAAAAGACTGGTTTTTCTGGGCCGCGAGCTTTTCGGCGGCCTGGACAAGCGCGTTGAAAATCCCCACATTCGTCACACGAACAAAGAATCCCCGTTTCCCGCTGGTCATATTTCTCCTTGTGAAAGAGCGCAATCCAATAGGCGACTCGCTAGTTTGAGTCGGCTGAGAATGGATAATTGGGTTGGGGTGGCTGGGGTGAGACTGTTTGTAATTATAGCGCACTTGTCATAAAAAAGTCATATTAAGTTGGTTAAAAATGGGTTTCAATCGAAGAGGGCAGCCTAACCTGCCCTCATTCGGGTTTAGAGGCGATTTTCGGAGGCTTCAACGCGATCATTCTCTTCCAGGCGGGTGCTGGTGCGCGACCCGTAGACAATGGGGCCGGTGAACAGTTTCTCGCCGCGCTTCAGTTTGAAGTCGTTTTTCCGTTTGGACAGCTTGAAGCCTTCGGGTCCAGAGAAAACTTCCCACAGGAGATAGGCTCCGATGGCGAGCAAGGCGATATGCCACAGGCCAGGACCACCACCGACGTTAAAGACGATTTCCATCAGGAAGGAGAAACCCAGAAAAGCTATCATCGAGAAGCGGATGAAACCGCGCCCGACGTCGCCCAGGCTGGGGGCATCAATCATTCGGGCCATCAACATGAAACCCAGCCCCAGAAAAACGCCGTACAGCGTCCAGGCATACGACCAACTTTCCCAATAGCCGGTCAGGTTCTGCACGAACATCAACAGCCCGGTTCCAGCGACCATTGTGCCGGGGATGGAAAAGATGGCGGCTGCCGAGCGTCCCATGGTTGCCATGCCTAACAAAATAATGCCCGGCACGATGATAAAAAACGGCCAGAGCAAATTCGCGCCCAGCAGCGACATCACACCCACAGCGATCAAAACAACCGCCAGAATGATTCGCATTGAACTTTGATTTAGCTTTGAGTCCATCGTCTGAAATCCTTATCCACAACCATAATCTACACACCAATACGCGCCAGTCCCGACAAAGTTGCAGCGCTTTCAGCAAATTTTCACAGCGCTGTATGTAAATCTCGTTATAATAAGGGATATGCATGAGCTTAATCACACAAAGAGAAACCCCTATGTCTGAGTCGTACGCGTCCAAGCCATCGACCATTGCACCCCCGGTGTCACTGCCCGAAGGGGGCACAGGCTCTATTTCGCCGGTTGTCCAGTGGCGCTGCCCCCGCTGCGGTTCGACAGATTTAGCGGCGGCGTATCTGATCGACTACAGCGACAAGTTCCGGCAACTTCAACTTGCACCACGCGCGCTCAAACTGCCGAAGATCGCACGGCTGCTGCGCCCTTTCCGGCGTTTGATCAAGGTCAGCGCCCAGGTGTGTCGCAACTGTGGCGCGGTGACACTCGAAGTCGATCCGGACGATTTTGCCGATGCTGAACATCGCTATGGGCGTCGTTAGTGTCGTTCTATGAGCCGTAAGTTAACCTATGATCCCCAGCACGATTATTATCAGGTGCTGGGAATTGAACCCCATACCCCCGCTGATGAGCTGCGCCAAGCCTATCGCCGCGCGGTTCGTCAGATTCACCCCGACCTGCACCCGGAGTTAGGGGAGCAGGGAACTGAACAATTGCAGGTGATTAATGAGGCGTACAGCGTCCTGAATAATCCGGCGCTGCGCCGCGAATATGACCGGCTGCGCTGGCCGCACGCACCCAACCAGCCCCAGGAAACAGCGGCGCGGCCTGCCTATAAAAGCCCGTTCACTTCCACTGCTTACGATCCCAACCGCCCGTGGTGGGAACAGGCCGCCGCGCCTACCCGTTCACATTCCGAACGAATTTCGCCCGATCCGGGTTCAATAGTTCCAACGCAGCCTTACTGGTTACAGGTATCACTCTGGCTGCGGGCACGCGGCTGGGTCCGGTTGCAACATGGCTGGCTGACGTTGGTCGGGCTGTGGCGCAGTCCCTATGCCGGGGTATTGTCGGTGCTGTCGGTGGTGCTGGCGCTGAATATCGCTTTTATTGTCTATGCCTTTCTGACTCCTGGTGGCGGCACAAATTGGTTCGCTGACCTGCGCCATTCGATCAAGTCGGCGGATGAGATTTTGACCAGTGACTCGACAGCCGATTCGATTCCCCGTGAAGATTTTGAGCTTTATGGTGATTGTCCTGAACGTGTCGAAATTACATCACCTCAACCGGATAAGCTGATTAAAAGCTCGTTTGCTGTTACGGGAACAGTGAATCCGGAGTCGATGTGGAATTACACGGTTCGCTTGGGCTATCTGGAGCGACCTGTCACGGCGGCATCGGTGCCCACCCAGTGGGAGACGGTGCGCGCACCGGACCCGGACCAGACACTGCCTGACATCGTAGAAAGCGGACTGCTGGTCGAGGAAATAGCGATGCGTGAGCGGCTCGACGGCTTTTATGTGATCAGCGTTGAAGTCCAGTTGCAGAATGGCACTCGGCTGCCAGCCTGTAACCGCGTGATCCAGTATCGGGAACCGTGACGTTTAAATCAAATCGTCGGGGTTTTCATTCTGCCCATAAGCAATGCCCTCGATAAACCCGCGCGCGCGTTCGGTGTGCGGATAACGCTCCAGATAGGCCCAGAATTCCGCGCTGTGATTCGGATATTTGCGGTGGGCCAGTTCATGCGCCAGCAGATAATCCACCACATAGGCAGGCCAGGAGCGCGCACGTTCGCTGATCCGGATATCGCCGTCGGTGGTGCCGCCGCTGGTACAGCTTCCCAGCCGGCGCTCCATATTGTCCACCCAACGGATCGTATGCCAGCGCAGTTCAGCATCAAAATATTTCTGGTTGATGTCGCGCGCCCGTTTTTCTAAATCAATATCGTTCTGTTTGCGCGCTCGTGTGCGTTGGGTAATCACCCGCTCCACAATTTGATCGACCAGCTTATCCAGTTCGCGCGCCGCAAGATGCGCCGGGACGCGTATCTGGATGATGTCTTGATGCAGCGTGAAACGCGCCGAACTGCGCAGCCGTTTATCGCGGACAACTTCGACGGTCAGCGTGTGGGGGCCATCTGGAATATGGCGAATGATTTCGCCCTTCATAGGATCAGGTGGTCGAGGCATAGTTACCAGGTGGGTAAATTAGGCACAATATAAGTTTCGAGCGCATACAACGCGAACACCGCCAGCCCGATCATCGCGGTGACGGGCAGCCACGCCAGCGCGGGGAACTGGTTTTCCACCAGCGCTGTCCAGCCGTTTAGTCCGGCTGCGACCAGAAAGGCGAGCGGCAGCAGCGCCGGGTACAGATAACGCCCCTGGAACTGCACAAAATCCAGGTTGTAGAGAAGATAAGCCGCCAGAACAAGAATCAGCACGGCGGCGAAGATCGTCAGGGCGTCATGCTGGGGCGGAGTCAGTTGGCGCGACCAATTGTGTTTCCAGAAAAACAGCACCACGCCGCTGGCAATCACCAGTGAAAAGACCAACAGCCCGGTGTAAATGCGGGTCGGCATGGGTAAGGCCATCCAGCCGAATTGACCCCAAAAGCTGCGAAAGGTCGTTTTGGCATAGTTTTCGAGATACACCCGCGTGCTGCCGCCGTAGACATTGTCGATCCATTCGTCCGTGCGCGGCTGGCCGATGGTCACTTCTTTGTGCCGCGTCAGCCCGGTGAAGTCCGTCCCGCCGTACACATCCAGGTTGCGGACCCACCACGCCCCGCCGATCAGCAGGGCCGGGATGAAGATCAGGGCGAACTCGCGGCAGACGCGTTGCCAGGGCCAGCGTTCGCGCCGCCAGCGCAGCAGGATCGCCAGCGCGACCACGCCCGCCAGAAAATAGATCGTCGTTTTGGTGAGCAGCGCCAACCCGACCAGCACCCCCAACCACACCGGATGGATTTTGCGCGGCTGGACCGCTTGCTCCACATCATCTGTTTCTTCAGGCAGGGTGCGGCGGTTGCCAAGATAAACCAGGGTTGCCAGCAGCGTCACTGTCACGATCAGTTCGGCCAGTGCATCGTTGCTCACGCTGGCGAGTATCGAAATGTGCTGCGGCAAAAAGGCGACAAAGGCCGCTCCAGTGAGCGCGATGCCCGGCCAGCGGGGGGCCAGCACCCACAACGCCAGCCATGTGAACAGCACCACGCCCGCGCCCAATAGAATCGAAAACAGGCGCATCGTGGTCAGATTGCCGTCGGAGAGGGCGTAAATGGGCGTTTGCAACAGGTAATACAGCGGCGGCTGGTGATCTTCATATTCAATCGTCTGAATGCGATCCATCAGCTTCGGATCAAAGCCGCTGGCAACCAGTTGGGTCTGATAGTCCTGCTGCCAGTCGCCCAGTTTCAGCACAGGAAAACGCCCCTCGTCGGCAAGCTGGCGCACATAATTATAGTGGGCGGGTTCGTCGGGGGCCTGCCAATCGGGGGTGCGGGTGGCATATTCGGCGGCGATCACCAGATAGGCAGCGAGGATAAAAACGATCACAGTCCATTCGACGCGGCGGATCAAAGGTTCGAGGCTCCTTCCACAGGGGGCGACTCGAAAGCCGCCCCTGCAAATTGAATGGTTACGCCTGCCCCGGCACCGGAAGCGCGGTGCGCGGCTGGCCCAAACGGGCGCGTTCGGCTTCGATCAGGTCCGGTTCCAGCTTGACGAACAGCGCCGCCGGTTCGCGCAGTTTTTGCCCCGCCGCGAGCTGGCTGATCGCCCACTGTCCGACGGTCTGTGACCCATCGTAGGTCAGCGCGTCGTGGGCGCGGGTGGATTCCTGGTAATGCTGGATGCTTTGCTCGCCAAACAGCGTCCCATCGTAACCGAGGTATTCATGCACCCGCTGCGAGGTGAACGGCAGGAACGGCGCGAACAGAATCTTCAGATTGTCGATGCAGCGCAGCGCGGTATAGATAGTGGTCGCGGCGGCGGCTTTATCTTCCTTGATCACCTTGAACCAGGGCGCGCGATCCAGATAACCATTGACTTCGCGGGCCAGAGCCATCGTTTCGCTGAGGGCGTCGCGCAGCTTGACCGCCGCCAGCAGTTCGCCCACCGTCTCGAATCCAGCCTCAACTTTGGCGATAATCTCCTGATCATCGGCGCGCAGTTCGCCCGGATCGGGCACCACACCATCGAAGTGTTTGGCGGCGAATTTCAGCACGCGGTTGACCAGATTGCCCCATGCGGCGAGCAGTTCAGTGTTGTTGCGCGTGACAAACCCATCCCAGCTCCAATCCGAGTCGCGGGATTCGGGCGCGGTCATGGTGAGATAATAGCGGATCGGGTCGGGATCGTAACGTTCGAGCAGTTCCGGCACCCAGATCGCCCAGTTGCGGCTCTTGGAGAACTTTTCGCCTTCGATGTTCATGAACTCATTGGACGGTACATCGTAGGGCAGGCTGATCGTGCCGTCTTCGGCATTGGCGTACAGTCCATCCAGCCCCATCAGTTCGGCGGGCCAGATAATCGTATGGAATTCGATGTTATCCTTGCCGATGAAGTTATAGATTTTCGCGTCCGAGTTATACCACCACTGCTTCCAGGCTTCGGGCTGGCCGGTGTTTTTGGCCCATTCGATGCTGGCGCTGAAATAGCCGATGACCGCTTCAAACCACACATACAGGCGTTTGTTTTTCCATTCGTCGCCGTCCAGCGGGATTGGGATGCCCCAGTCGATGTCACGGGTGATCGGGCGTCCGCGCAGATCTTCGACCTTATTCAGCGAGACTTTGAGCACATTATCGCGCCAGTGTTCTTTATCCTGCGAGAGATAGCGGCGCAGCGGTTCCGCGAACGATCCCAGGTTCAGAAAGTAGTGTTCCGTTTCGCGCAGCACGGGTTTGCTGCCGTCGATCTTGCTGCGCGGGTTGATCAGGTCCACCGCGTCGAGCAGGCTGCCGCAGTTGTCACATTGATCGCCGCGTGCATTGGCATAGTGGCAGATCGGGCATTCGCCTTCGACATACCGATCCGGCAAAAAGCGCTTTTCAGATTCGCTGTACAACAACCGCTGGCGTTCGCGGTACAGGTAGCCGCGTTCGAGTAGAATCCGAAAAATGTCCTGTGACACCTGATAGTGATTTTCGGTGTCGGTATGTGTGAACAGATCGTAGCTCACCCCGATATTCTTCTGCGTTTCGAGGAAGCGCGCATGGAAAAACTCGAAGACTTCACGCGCGGATACGCCGAGCTTATCCGCTTCGACGGAAATCGGCGTCCCGTGTGAGTCTGAGCCGCTGACCATCAGGACATGGTTGCCCTTCAGACGGTGATAACGGGCGAAAATATCCGCGGGTATATAACATCCGGCCAGATGCCCGGCGTGCATATCACCGTTAGCATAGGGCCAGGCGACTGAAACATGGATGTACTCAGACATAGGTTTCCCCTTCAGCAACATCTAGGGTCCGAAGACCGCGAACATTGTAACAAGACAACAAAAAACCGCCGAATTACTGTTCGACGGTTTGCTTGCCGTAGTCGGGGCGCGGGCGGTGTGTGTGTCAGACACACGCTGCCATCGCCGGAATTCTTTCCGACCACGGCAAGCAACGCATGCGCATAGTGATGCTCAGGGCATCGTAAAAACGTATCAGTCTGGTGTTCATATGTTCAACTATACGGGACTTAAACGCGGATGTCAACGGGAAAATCAGAGGCTTTGAAAGCCTGAGCAAAGCTTTTGATAAGCCGGGGGCGCTGCAAACTTTGTTATGATGCAATGAAATTTATTATACCGCACCACGGGGTATCAGACCAAAAAATGGGTGAATTCTTCCCGTAAAAGGCTGGCATGATGGGGGCTGTGTTCGGTGCAGCAATTGAGGAGGAAAAACATGAGCACCTATCAGATTCAACCCATCGGCCATGTCCAGGCCAACGCGGACGGCTTCGCGCTGCATATCGCGGTGGAATATCGTCCAGCGCTCCAACAGTTGGGCAAGTTCAGCCATGTGAAAGTGTTCTGGTGGGCGGATCAGTTGGATAACGCCGCAGGACGCCAAATGCTGGTGGTCGAGCCGCCCTATGCTCAGGGGAATCAAGTCGGCGTGTTTGCCTGCTGCTCTCCGTCGCGCCCCAATCCCATCGCCACGACGACCTGCTGGGTGATCGAGGTGGACGAGGCCAACGGGATCGTGATCGTGCCCTGGATCGATGCCTTCGATGGCACGCCGATCATCGACCTGAAGCCGTATATTCCGATTGCGGACCGCGCGCGGGAGTATTCTGTCCCGGAATGGCTGGCCGTGCTGCCCGCCTGGATGGAAGACGCCGAACAGATTCCGCCGGGCTTCTTCGGGGAATAATGTGTCAGGGGCCGGAGCTTGATTAAGTTCCGGCTTTTACTTGCCTCATTTGATGCCCGGCCTACAATGGGGATCAAGGCTAGTTTTCGGAGGAGTAAAAGTATTATGACTCTGCAAGAGAAGGTAAACGATTTTCTGTCCCAAAAGCGGATCGCGGTGGCGGGTGTCTCACGCTCAAAAGACTCGCCGTCGGCGGGGAATGGCATTTACCGCCGTTTTCTCGAATTAGGTTATGAAGTTTACCCCGTCAATCCGAATGCGGATGAGGTCGAAGGTGTGCGCTGCTATCACAGCGTGAAGGATATTCCCGAAAAAGTCGATGGCGTGATCATCGTGACCCCGGCCAAAGCGACTGATTCCGTCGTTCACGACTGCGCCGAAGCGGGCGTGACGCGCGTCTGGATGCACAACAGCCTGCACAGTTTTGGCACGAGCATTTCGCCCAGTGCGGTTGAATTCTGCGAACAGAATAATATCACCGTGATCGCGGGGGCGTGTCCGTTGATGTTCGGCAAAACCTCCGACGGCTTCCACCGCTTCTTTGGCCGTGTGCTGGGTATGTTC
>DATAMF010000331.1:0-5797 GCA_036260665.1 Aggregatilineaceae bacterium
CTTTGCGATCGCAGAACCCGGTCACTGGGACCTCGTGGATTGCGTTGCCATTGTGAACAAAATGGTTCTATTGAACCAACATGGTAACCTGCTATGTAATGGGGAACACGGTCAGTTTACCACGCCTACGCCGATGCTGAGCAAGAAAAGCTCTTGTATTCCGTGTTGGCAGGAAACCACCAGTTCTCGACATGTCCATTTTGAATGCAGGAGCACTGTTTGATGCTGAACATCCTATGGCTGGGATATGTGGCACTGTACGAGGGAAGCCTGGCTGAAGCGCATCAGATTCTGGCAGATACGATCGATCATTTTTATGCTGATCAAAGTAAGAATGGGCTCGCCTTCGCCCTGGATAGGATGGCAAGCCTGTGCGTTATGACCAGTAAACTGGAAATTTCTGCACATCTGATCGGCTGGCCAGACGCGACCCGCAAGGAAATCGGCGACCCGCGTCCGCGCATCGAGCAGACGGACCTGTACTGAGACATCACTGCAATCAAGGCAAAGATCGGTGCCAACGCGTATGCGATCTCTTACATGACAGGGCAAGCTTTGACTCTCGACGAAGTAGTTGCTTTTGCATCCGGTGGGAAATCATAAGGGTTGGTATTCATTCAGATTGATTTCGTCTTCCACGCAGGTATGTTTTTATACTTGTGCAACGATCTGCACTGCATAAACCTGATATACGGGTGTAAGTTCCGACCCGTGCTTTCGCACTAATACTTAAGAAGTTAAAATACACACGCCGTTCCTTAGTATTGGAACGGCTTCAATTTTAAATTCCAATTTCTCTGTAGGCATAATTATTCGTATGCAAGCACTTCATTGATGGTTAACCGTGCAGCGTTGCGGGCAGGCAAAACACTGGCAACCACGGATAAGATGACGACCAATGCCAGCCAGAGCAAAATGCCTACCGGGGTAATATTCAGTGGTAAGTCCGATTCGAGCAACGTTTTTCCAATCACGGTTGCCAGCATAGAACTGATCGGAAACGATAAACCGACCGATATTACCCAGGTGATCAAGCCGATGATCAGCCCTTCCGTGATGACCGATTGCATGATGGCGCCATCCGATGCACCGATCGTTCTCATCACGCCAATTTCGCGTGTCCTTTCCATCACGTTCATGCTCATCATGCCAGTCAAGCCCAGGCTGCCCACCACAGCAATTAAAATTGCCATGATAAGTAAGAAAACGATCAGCGTGTCGATCGCCGAAGATGCCGTTTTTCGGATGGCGGATCCTGATTGGAGCTTCACCGCCTGGTATTTCTGATCAGCCAGATGTTTCTCGATGCGCTGGATGAGTGCTTCTTGCGAGCTGGCATCCCCAGCGTTGGAAATGATCCGGTAAGAGGTCGCCTGGTCAGGAGTGAAACTCTGTTCGGAGATGAAATCATAGTTAGCATAGGCGATTGGATCTCCGAACAATGATAGGAAGGGGAAAATGCCCACCACAGTCCAGGTTTCTTCGTGGCGACCGGGCAGCTTAATCGTTAAGTGGTCGCCCGGCTGAAGATTGGGATAATACTTGTGTATCGTGTCCGATATAACGATGGCTCTGTCTTCGTTTGGCAAAAGCCAGCGTCCGGCCGTCAGATCTAATTTCAGCAGTTTTGTGTCCTGGGGCGGGGCTGAGATTGATAGGCGAGTCACGACATGGCGGTTTTGATCCCAAACTTCTCCACCCGCTGCCGACCACGCCTCTACGCCAATCACTCCTGGCACCTCGAGCAGTGTTTGTCGAATATTGTTGACCCGGTACTCCCGCCTTAATTGTAATGTGACATCTCCCATAAAATGCTGGAGAAGTTGATCGAGCACCCCTTCTAGCGATCCGCGAATATTAAATACGGCCATAAATACCGCTCCGGCCATGGTCAGGGTAAAGAGCGTCAAAAGTAGCCGGCCTTTTTTTCGAAACGTATTGCGAACTGAGATAAGAATAGGGCGCGAGAACTGGCTGAGCCACTGCGTGATGATCTTGATGACTCCGCCGCTTGAAAATATTTCGTTGGTGCGAACATTGCTGATGGCTTGCTGAACGCTGATCTTTGCGCCGCTATGCACTGGGACATAACTGGCTGCCAGCGGGATCAGAAAAGCCATCAACGTCTG
Organism: Aggregatilineaceae bacterium; assembly: GCA_036260665.1. Lineage (GTDB taxonomy): Bacteria > Chloroflexota > Anaerolineae > Aggregatilineales > Aggregatilineaceae > DATAMF01. The sequence goes on from DATAMF010000331.1 coordinate 2,130, forward strand.
GACGAACACGGCCAACGGAATCACGCGGAAGGCTTGTAAGGAGGCACCCGCGGTGGAAGCAATAAAATGGGCCAATTGATACCCCGCGATTGCTCCCAGAGGCACCGCCAGGATCAAGGCGATCAAACCATAGCAGATGATCAGGACCAGATACATTCCCATCACCTGGTAACTGCGGCCTCCCACCAGCTTCATCACGCCAATCTGGCGCATTTGCTGCATGAGCAGCGAGTTGAGCATATTGATGATCAGCGTGCTGCTAAGGATCGTGGTCAGAACGCCAAGAATCAAAAGTACATTCATGACGGTCAAGCTTAGGCTCTCGAGCGGAGATACGGTGGAACTCGTTTCCTCGATCCGGTATACGCTGCGCCCACTTTTTTTCAACTGATCCTTCACCTTGGCGGCTACCTCAGCAATACTGGTCAGGTTACCTCCGTCGCCATCTACGTTGACATACAGCCGGTTGAAATCGGTGCTTTGTCCAAACCGGTCGAGCGTCTTCAACGTGATGGTCGCATAATTCGAGGCGCCTGGGTTAGGTTTTGATTTTGTCTGATCTTTGATCAAACCAGTAACCGTGACTTTATGCTTTGACCCATCCTGGAATTTAAGTTCAATCTGATCGCCCACATGGTATCCGGTGACGTGCAACCAATCCTGGCTGACCACAATCTCTTCCAGGCCGGCCATCGATGTGCCCTCGATCGTTGTCACCCGGTTGATGTTGCTTGAAAAATTAGACACCCCCACCAGGTCCAGGGTTTGCCATGCATCGCCGTCGCGTCTGGTTCGCACCGACGTGATGTTGGCGCCTTTCGCCTCTTCGACGCTGGGTACTTTCTCAATGGCTGCGACCATGTGCTTGTCAAAAGGATCGGTCCAGATCTCAATATTTGGCGGGTTTGCAATCGCGTACCCGTAATTGAAGTCTTCTTTCAGAACGATATACGAACTGATGATCATTCCAATCGCAAATACGCCCACGGTTATCGAGGCAACCACCAACAAAGTGCGCGCTTTATTGCCCCACAAGTCTAACAGCACCTTCACCCAACGGGGTCTCAGGAGATTTTTTCTTTTAACGTTCATAACCGCGCTGCCCCTGTTTTTTCGATATTTTCAGCGCGCCGGATGGCTGCAAGCTCATTCAGGGTCTGGTGGGTCAAAGTTGAGCTGTCTATGAGGTTAAAAAAGGATTGCTTGGGTAGACGCAGCAGCTCTACACCTTGCTCGTCACTCTGCACCAGGGCAATTGCATGGCCGCCATTGAGCAGCTCGGTTTCACCGAAAAATTGTCCAGGACCCAGGGACGCCAACCAGGTCTCATTCCGCCCGTGACTAGTCTTGATCTCGACTCCGCCAGAAGCAATCATGTAAAAATATTCGACCGCGTTTCCCTGGTGTAAGATGGTTTCTCGGGGTGCGACCTTTTGTTTTTCCACCTGGTGAGTGGCCTCGAGCATTTGCCCGTGAGATAAAAAGGGCATCGCCTGAACGATAGTTGGATCAATAATCTCGCCATCCGCGATGGTGATGGTTTGATCCGTTCGCTGGGTAATGGAGTGATCGTGCGTGACGATCAAAACGGTTTTCCCGCGTTGTGTAAGACCGCGAAATAAATTCAATATATTATCTGCCGAGCGAGAGTCCAGGTTGCCGGTAGGTTCATCAGCTACGATAATCGAAGGATCTGTAGCCAGGGCGCGCGCGATGGCGGCGCTCTGTTGTTGTCCATTTGAGACGGAAGTGGGCAGCTTATCGGCCTGGTCAGCCACCCCCACCAGATCCAGAAGTTCCACTGCCCGGCTCCGGCGCTCGCGCTTGGGATACACGTTGCAGTAATCCATGGGCAGCATGACATTTTCTAGCAGGGTCAGCATCGGCAGCAGTTGGAAAAACTGGAAAACGACTCCCAGGTTTCGTCCGCGCCACTGAGCTCGTTTGCTTTCGCTCATCTGGTAAATGTGTTCGTTAGCAACTGCCACTTCCCCGAGGGTTGGGTGATCAATCCCGGTGATCATATTCAGCAGCGTTGATTTCCCACTGCCTGATTTTCCGACAATGGAAATAAAACGCCCATAATTGAGCTGGAGGTTGATTTTTTTTAGGGCAACAAATTTACCCGCAGCATTTTCATAAACCTTGTCGACATCTCTTAGAACGACAGCGGGTGCATTGAGCGGTTGGACGGCCGGGTCAGGCTGCTTCTTTGCGGAGGCATTAGCAGCTTCAAGATAAATCTGTACAGGTCCTGAAAATCGGCTCTCTGCAACTTCTTGCTGGCTGGGCTTGGGACCGTTTTTCGCGGGGATGGTGACGAGTCCATCCTTGATTTGTAGCCAGCGGGAGAACCGCGGGATAAAACTTTCGTCATGTGTCACCATCACGACCGTCTTGCCCTGTTCAACAAGCTGTTCAAAAATTTGGATGATCGTCTCGGCAGTGAGGCTGTCCAGGCTTCCGGTGGGCTCATCGGCAATGATTATGCTGGGGTTATTCACCATGGCGCGGGCGATAGCAACGCGCTGTTTTTGACCCCCGGAAATGTGAGCCGGGATCTTATGAGCGTGGTCCGCGATTCCGACTATGTCCAGCAATTCAAGCGCACGTTGGTTCGTCGTTTGTGACTGATAGGTGCCAGAAAGATCGGGCGGCAACATCACATTTTCAACCAGGCTTAGAGTAGGCATCAGCTCAAATGATTGGTAAACGACGCCAACATTTTGACCGCGCCACAACGCCAGTTGATCTTCATTGAGTTCATGAATGGGGACTGGCGTATGTGAGGAAGGATCGCCTCCTCCGTGAAAGAAGATGCTTCCTGTAGTTAGATCGGTAACGCCTGAGATTACATTCAGTAACGTCGTTTTCCCTGCGCCCGATTTCCCCGTAATGCCCAAGAATTCGCCTTGTTGAATATCAATATTCACTTGGTTGAGGGCTGTAAACAGGGTACCGCCTGAAGAGTAATTTTTTACGACGTTTTGCACCTCAAGAATAATCTTATGAGGCTTACCTGTCATTTACACTCTCTTTTTGCACCGGTGTCTGCGAACCGAAATAATCAACTACCTTTGTTATCAAACGAATAAGTGTCTTGCTGTCCTCTTCACCGAGATAGTCAACTAGTCGGTTGAATTGTTCGTGAATTTCCGACAGCAAAGCATTCGTAATTTCTATCCCTTTTTCTGTCAGCCCAATGAGCGCGATTCGTCTGTCGCTTGGATCTTGCATGCGAGTTATGTATCCTGCTTTTTCCAATGGAGAATTTTTACCGCAATCACGATTGAAAAGTGTATGATCTATCTTCCATAACATGTTAATAAATAAATCCTCAGTTGCTAGACCACCTCGGGAAAGATTCAGTAGTTAAATCTCATTATTTTTGAGGGTCTTTGCGGCCAAAACAAGCCTTGCTGTTAGTTCGACCGAGTTTTGCCAATGTAAATTTGATGAAGGCGATATTGGGATTTGCCTGTGCTGTGGCAGTGGTCATGGTGCGATGATACCATTTCTTTTCATAGAAGTATGTGCTTGAAAGCACCGGACAGCTTGGCGACAGAAAAAGGGATAGAAATTACGAATGCCTTGCTGTCGGAAATTCACGAACAATTCAACCGACTAGTTGACTATCTCGGTGAAGAGGACAGCAAGACACTTATTCG
>DATAMF010000342.1:0-1980 GCA_036260665.1 Aggregatilineaceae bacterium
GCAAGAGTCTGCATACCACGGTCGCGGTTCTTCCAGCCTACCCATTCGTTGAAATTGTCGGGCGAGCCGCAGCGCCCGGTCAATATATCGGCAATCAGAGTTTCTCTGCGTGGGAACGTACCCAACACGTCAGCCAGTTCCTCCTGTACAACAGACGGGGGAGTGGCTGTGACTTCTTTAATAACTTCCTTGGTCTCAACAACTGTGATCGTTTCGGGGGTACTGGGGGTACAGGATGCGAGCACGATGCCGCCAGTGCCGGCAGTCAGGAGCCTCATGAAATCACGGCGACTCATTTTTCGGGACATTGCTTCCTCCTTGAAATTTGAACGATTTGCTGAATGCTTACTTAGTCAGGTCGATGGAAAAAGGATGTTATTCGTTCGCGATAGGCGGCCTCCTGTCCTGTTCAATGCTTTGTCGTTGTTTGGTTATGTGCCCGACGTTTTATCTGGAAAATATCAAGGCGCAGATGCGCAAGAATCTCTAATCACGAGCTGAGTTGGGAATTTATACAAATTACCTTCCTCAGGGTTTGCCGGAAGGAGCTCTCCTTCCATCAGCTTTGCAAGCATTTCCGTTGCCATGGTACCCATCTTTTCCAGGGATTGATCGATGGTTGTCAAAGATGGACTGAGTCCTGCTGCCTCACGCAGATTGTCGAACCCGACCACTGATAGGTCTCTTGGTATTTGTAAATTAAACTCTTTGGCAGCCTGGTAAATACCCATTGCCGACATATCATTTGCCGCAAAAATCGCTGTCGGGCGATTGGACAATGATAAGAGCTTACGAGCACAAAGCCTGGCTGTTTCAGACGTATAATCACCAATCTCGATTAAATCTTCATTCAGAGGAATACCAGCCGCAGCCAGCCCATCCTTATATCCCTGCAGGCGCTGGTTTGAACTGGTGAGCTCCATTCTTCCCGTGATATAGCCGATGCGGCGATGGCACAAGCCGATCAGATAATTCATTGCCGCGAAGGCACCTTCCTGGTTTGCCGCGATGAGCGATGGGCAATCAGGGGTTTCATTATTCGGGTCGATGATCACCATGGGGGCATGGGTAGTAAATTGAGTCGCCGTTGGTGTAACGATAATCACTCCATCGGTGATACTGCCGTTCAGCAGTGCCACGTAGGAGCGCTCATGTTGGGCGATATTCTCTTTATTCATTACACCGCTGGTATAAACGATCAGGTCCTTGTCAAGCTTGGCGATTGCCCGATTTACGCCGCGCAGGATTTCCTGAGAAAAATCTGAAGCCACATCCGGCATGATCAGACCGATCACATTGGTTCGGTGACTGCGCATCCCCCGTGCAGCCAGACTGGATGCATAACCTAATTCCTGGACAACGGCTAGTACCTTGTTGCTAGTCCCCTCTGAGATATCATCTTTACCATTTAGAACCCGTGAAACGGTGGTAACCGAAACGCCGGCTTTGGATGCTACATCTCGGATTGTTACCGCTTTCGGGTTTCTCTTCATAGTACCCTTCGGTGTTGTTTCCGGTATCGTTTCCGGTATCGTTCCCGGAAACGTTATAGCAATTATTGCAAAAAGACACTATAATGTCAATAGGCAATTTTCATGTAACAAAACACCCGGCTTTTTTCTAGGAGGAACATTGCATGGGAACAAAAGCTACATTCCACGGCCCGGCTTTTGCAGGTTTGGAAACCGCTGAACAGCTCAGTGATGAGCAGATTGAGGCGCGGGCGCGAGAATTGTTGGGACAGCTCACACAGGACGAGAAAATCAAGATGATGTCGGGAGATCTGCCATTCTGGCAGGGCATGGTGGATATGATGGGGGGCGGCTATGCCGACCATCCCTGGGTGGCAGGGGCTGTTCCCCGGTTGGGGATCCCTGGTGTGCGCTTTGCCGATGGTCCGCGCGGGGTGATCATGGATGGCGGCACCACCTTCCCGGTTTCTATGGGGCGCGGTGCCACCTTCGATCCTGAACTGGAAGA
>DATAMF010000344.1:0-1732 GCA_036260665.1 Aggregatilineaceae bacterium
TGCCCGTACCCCCAGAAAATTTGACAACGTACACAAAGGCCGTTACCATCACTTCTTCCTTCACGCTGGGCCTTCCCCGACCGAGGACGACATGCGCCGCCCACTTATCCATTCTGTCCTGCTGCTGCTGTTTTTCCTGACTTTACGCCTTATGGACGTGCTCAGTTTTCCCGGTTTCATCGATGAACACGAACACATCCGTTGGGCCAGAGAGGTGTACGAAACGCGTTTCTTCGCCGGGGCGAGTTCGGGTCGCCTGTTTGGGCTTTGGTGGATGTCTGTTTTCGGGCTGCAACAAGACAACGCTCTTTGGCTCGCGCGGGCATCCACCGCACTGTTCAACCTAGTCGGGGCAGCGGTTCTCTTCGATTTGGGGCGGAGGCTGGCCAATCTCTGGACAGGCAGCCTGATCGTCTTGTTGGCGTCGATTTCCCCCTACACGTTCTTCTATGAGCGCATGGGGCTGACCGACAGCTATGTCACGGTTTGGGCGCTGCTCGCGGCCTGGTTCGCCCTCCGCACGGTCCGCCGATCGAGCGTCGTGGATGCAGCCGCTTGCGGGATAGCGACAACTGCAGCATTTTCAGCCAAAGCCACCGGAATCACCGTGGCGGCAATTCCAGGGCTGATCCTGCTGCTGCTCGCGCCGCGTCAACCCTGGAGACAGCGCGTTCGAGGCATCATTATCAGTTACGGAACTTTTGCCGCCGGATTCGCCACTTTTTTCGGTTTTCTGTGGTGGCGCGGCTATCGTTACCTCGGCGCAGCTACTACCATCGTCGGGACAAAAGACACCACCAATGCGCTGGATCGACTCCACAACGGGCTGACGGCAATCTGGAAGCTGGATGTCGATTATCTATCGCTGCCCTTTATGGTTGTGGCGGTCTTTCTGGCCGTTTACCTGCTGATTCGCAGGCGCGCGCTGGGTTTGGTTTTGCTGGGTTCTGTGCTGATTCCTCTGGGGGGCATTCTATTGTTTGCTGTCAAATACAGCGCGCGCTATTTTCATTTTCATGTCCCCTTTGTCCTGCTGCTCGTTGCGCTTGGGTTGGGCCAGCTTGCCGGGGACCTATACCGCCGCAGTCGCATCGCCGGTTTTGCCCTGTGGACGCTTCCGTTGCTGTTGTGGGGCGGATTGTTCGCGCTCCCCTTTCAGCGCGCCTATTTTGACGATCCCGCATCGTTGGACCTACCCGACCTGGATCGACTGGAATACATCACCTCCGACGCCTCAGGGTTTACCCTGCCAGAAATTGCGGATTATCTGCAGACCCAGGCGCATGGTCGCCCCATCGTGGTGGTGGGACTGCTTGCTAACTGTGGCACTCTCGACTACTATCTGCCCAATTCAGCGCCGATCCGGTTGATCTGCCCGGTTCTAAAATGGGACGGGACTCACCAGCCAGAGGTCATCGCCCTGGTGAACCATATGGCGACCGAACCTCAGCCGTTGTGGATCGTTTTCGAAGAGTCGGTCTATGTCACACTGCACGGAATCAACCTGCCACTGACTCTCGAGACGACCTTCCAGCGCCCGGACAGGCTCACGCTCATCGAAGTCTTTTCGGTGGCAGGCTCTTGATACGCCCCCCCTGGATTCCGCCCGTATCGCCGCCCGTCTCATCCCCTATCGTGGCACTGCGCCACCGCCTGAGATCGCACGCCTACCTCGCCCTGACCCTGGTGCTAGCGGGTGTATTCGTGGTGCTGGCGGTTCGCGGGGTGGACT
>DATAMF010000348.1:0-3410 GCA_036260665.1 Aggregatilineaceae bacterium
CGGCCTGGAATCCGAAGCCCGTCAGCTTCAACAGGAAGCTAAAACCGCCATGTGGTTGGCCGTCGATGGACAAGCTGCCGCCGTGATCGCCGTAGCGGATACCATCAAAGACGGTTCCGCCGAGGCGGTACGCCGCTTGCATGACCTCGGCCTGACCGTCGTCATGATGACGGGCGACAACCGCGCCACCGCCGAAGCCATTGCCCGTGAAGTCGGCATCGACCGTATTTTTGCCGAAGTCAAGCCCGGCGACAAAGCCGCCTATGTCAAGCAGTTACAGGACGAAGGGTTTACCGTTGCGATGGTCGGTGATGGCATCAACGACGCCCCCGCGCTGGCCCAGGCTGATGTCGGCATTGCCATCGGCACCGGCACCGATGTCGCTATGGAAGCCTCCGACGTGACCCTGATTAGCGGCGATCTGCGTGGCGTGCCGCGTGCCATTGCCCTCAGCAAGCAAACGCTGCGGATCATCAAGCAGAATCTGTTCTGGGCCTTCGGTTACAATGCTGTCCTGATCCCCGTCGCGGCGGGCATTCTCGCCCCCCTCAACGGCACGCCGGACTTTCTGCAAGAACTGAATCCCATGCTTGCGGCGGGTGCGATGGCCTTCAGTTCGGTCAGCGTCGTCACGAACAGTCTCCGCCTGCGCAGTTTCCGCAACGCCTGACAGCAACTTGCACAAGGATGAAAGGGTATCCCGTTTCAATTGAAGAAATGGGGTGCCCTTTTCACGATAATTTTGTACATATCAAACAATACCGCCCCACCGACTTTGTGCTATACTACTCCTGACTCTTTTCATTAGGATGATTTGCATGTTAGCCTTTTGCTTTTCGCCGCGCCGTCCTCGTTCCCCTCGCCAGACACCTCAAATGGGTCCGGCTTAGTGGCGTTTGCGGCAAAAGTTAAAGAATACCGCTGAACCTAATCGCCCCCGGACCTCCGAGGGCGATTTTTTTGTTAGGATGGGAGTTATGCTCGAAGTCGGTATCTACGGCGCAACTGGTTACACTGGACTGGAACTAGTCCGCTTATTGTCCCACCATCCCCAGGTCCATGTTCGTTTTGTGACCTCGGAAAGTTCTGCTGGGCAGTCCCTCCGACAAAGTTGGCCCACTGCCCCGGATCTAACCCTTGTTCCGTCCGCCGAAGCCCCGCTCGATCAAGTCCAAAGTGTGTTTCTCTGTTTACCCCATACGCATTCTGCCCAAATCGCCAAACAAGCCCTTGCCCATGCTGTCCGCGTCGTCGATCTGTCCGCCGACCTGCGTCTGGATGATCCGGCAGTGTACGAAAAATGGTACAAAGTGACCCACCCGACTCCCGACCTGCTCCCGATCCCCTACGGCCTCCCCGAATTGGGTCGTGACCAGTTGTACGGCGCGTCCTGCATCGCCAATCCCGGCTGTTATGCCACGACGACCCTGTTGGCCGTTGCGCCGCTGGTTCGCCACAACCTCCTGATCTCCGGCACCCCCATTATTGTCGATGCCAAGTCTGGCGTATCCGGCGCGGGACGTACCCCCAAACAAAATATTCTGTTTGCTGAAGTTCACGGCAATTTTTCACCCTACAACATTGGCCGCGCCCATCGCCACATTCCCGAAATCGAACAGGTGCTGCGCAAAGAAGGTGATCTGAGCGGCCCGTTCATTTTCACACCCCATTTGCTCCCCACAGATCGCGGTATTCTGGCGACAGTGTACGCCCAGGTCAACGATCCCGACGCCGTGCGTCCCGTCTTCGAGCAGATGTACGCGGGTGAGCCACTGGTGAGCGTCCTCCCGGCGGGCGAACTGGCAACCCTCGGTCATGTCGTACGGACTCCCAACGCCGCGCTTTCTATCACTCCGGTGTCCGGCAATATGCTGATTATCGTGTCCGTGTTGGACAACTTACTCAAAGGCGCGGCTTCTCAGGCCGTCCAGAATTTTAATCTGATGTGGAACCTGCCCGAAACCCTCGGCTTGTGCGAATGGAGTATCCAATGACGACTCTGCCCGTAGTGATCAAAATTGGCGGTAACGACCTGGAAAAACCCGGTTTTATTGATGAGTTGGCACATGCCATAGCGGACCTTCACCGCCAGACTCCCTGTATTTTGGTTCACGGCGGCGGGCAGGCTATCAACCGTCTTCAGGAGCGTCTCGGCATCCAGCCTATTTATGTCCAGGGCCAGCGGGTAACGGATCACGCAACTCTCGAAGCCGCCGAGATGATGTTATCTGGCGTCGTCAACAAACAATTGACTCTCGCACTGCTGCGCGCGGGGGTCGATGCGTTGGGCATGAGCGGCGTAGATCGCGGCCTGATCCAGGTCGAACCCTGGTCCGCCGCGATGGGTTTGGTCGGACGTATCGTTCGCGTTCGCGCCGAAATTCTACTCGACCTCTGCGCGCAAGGTGTCGTGCCCGTCATTTCCCCGATCTCGATGGGACCGGAAGGCCGCTACAATGTCAACGCCGATCACGCGGCCAGTTCCATCGCCGCCGCCTTGCAAGCCGCCCACGCCGCTTTTATTACCAACGTGCCCGGCGTGAAAGTTGGTCCGGTTGTCGTGTCATCGCTCACCGTTCAGCAGGCCCATGAATTGATTGACCAGGGTGTCATTACCGGGGGCATGATCCCCAAAGTCAACGCGGCGCTGGATGCCGTTGCCAGCGGCGTTCGCAAAGCCATTATTACTGATCTTCCGGGATTATCTGCCGGGACCGGAACGGCATTTGTAGCTTGAGAGGCCTTATGTCAACCCATATTCCTGAAAAAACCGCCCAATATGTTTTGAAGACCTATGCTCGCGCACCCTTTGTCCTCGATCACGGCGAAGGCATGTATTTATACGACACTGACGGCAATCGCTATCTGGATTTCACCTCTGGCATCAGTGTGAATGCGCTCGGTCACGCCGATCCCGAAATCACGGCGGTAGTGCAGTCTCAGATCAGCCAACTAAGCCACGTCTGCAATCTGTTCTACAGCGCGCCCCAGGCCGATCTGGCCGAAGCGCTCTGCAACCTGAGTTTTGCCGATAAGGTGTATTTCGCCAATTCTGGCACCGAAGCGGTTGAAGCGGCGATCAAGTTCGCCCGCAAATTCGCCCGCATGACCTTTGGCCCCGGCAAAACCGAAATCGTTGCCTTTACCGGTGGTTTTCATGGCCGCACAGCGGGATCATTAGCCCTCACCGCCCGCGAGAAATATCAAGCCTATTTCCGCCCGCTGATGCCCGATGTCCGCTACGCCATGTTTAACGATCTCGAAGCCGCTGAAAAAGTCATCGGCCCCGCAACCTGCGCGGTATTTGTCGAAACCATCCAGGGCGAAGGCGGAATTCATCCCGCCACACCTGAATTTTTAGCGGGTCTGCGCGCCGCCTGTGATCACTATGGCGCACTGCTCGTCTTCGA
>DATAMF010000360.1:0-3767 GCA_036260665.1 Aggregatilineaceae bacterium
CGCAGGAATATGGCCGCGGCGATCCTCGGCATGGGCGCGGAAATACCAGGGCGTCCAGGCATTGTTGATCGCGGCAATGAGCACGCTGATAACCAGCCCAAACTGGTAGCCCACCGCATACACGCCCACCCTATCCAGCGAGACATAGTTGGCGAGAATCAGCCGGTCCGAAAAATTGAGCGCCCAGGTCGAGATCAGGTGAGGGACCAGCGGCAGGCTGAACCATAACGCCGGGCGAAGCTGCTCCCAGTACAGCACCGATTGGCTGTTTCGTGCCAGAATCCAGATCGTCGGCGGCAGCAGTACCACCGCGGCCAGCAGCCGCCCCCACAGCGCACCCGCCGCCCCCTGCCCCAGCCCGACCACGAACAGAATCGTCCCCGCTGTGACCAGCACAAAGCCGAGCAGGCTGTAGGCCGCATAACGCACTGCCTGCCCGCGCACATAGTACAGCGGCAAGATCACCGAAAGGCCCAAATTATTCAGCGGTACGATGAGCAGCACCAAGACAATAAACGGGGAAAAATCGACCTCGGCTAACCCCAACAGCGGCCAGACAACCGGGCCGATCAGCAGCAGCAAAATCGTCAGCGTAATGCCATAGCCGGTCAAGAACGTGGCCAGTGTGCCGATAAAGGATCCAATGTGTCTTTCGTCGCGCTGATCAAAGTACAACCGACCCACCGCGCCGCGCATCGCCAGCCCATAGACCACTTCCAGCACGGCGGATGCGGCCAGCGCAATAGATAGAATCCCGTAATCCGCCTCAGAGAGATAAGCAGTATACAGGGGCAGCAGCAGGAAATTGACCGCCTGCTTTAACATATCGCTGATCGCATACGTACCGGACCGGCCCAACAGTCCGGCCAGATCGCGCAGCGCCCCACTATCCGAAGAACGTGTCACATTTGCTGTCCCATTGCTTCAATCTTCACGATTCTGCCGTGAGGACTAAGGATCTACAACACCCGCCCGAACATAATTCCCGCGAACAAAAAGACCAGCCCGACCAGCGTTTGGACAAGCACATTACCCGTTGCCATCACCAGTTCTGCATTGCGTACCATGCTGCCCGTTTCAAAGATAAATGTCGAAAAGGTGGTAAAGGCACCCATAAATCCGCCCAACATAATCACCCGCGCATCGCTACTGATCAACAGCCGTTCATCCGCCAGTGTCCACACCAACCCAAACAAAAAGCAGCCCAGCACATTCACTAACAGCGTTCCCCAAGGCAGCCCGCCACCGGAAACTCGTTGAACTGCATTGCCTAATGCATACCGTGCCAGCGTGCCTAACGCCCCGGCAAGCGCAATCAGTAGTAGTTTTTGCAGCACCCGTGGTTCCTCCAAGATAGGTATACAAAACCCGCCTTGCGGCGGGCAGTACACAATGACCATACACAACTCCCGCTGCAAGCAACACAGTAGGAGTCATCAGCCCTAGCGGGTGGTTGTGGCGAACTCCATCGCCGTTCAGGCGTTAAGCATACAAAGGACTGCCTCTGGCTGTCAAGCCTCGGTTATCGTCTCTTCGCTAGCAGCTTCAGGCAGCTCGACCCGTTCTTGCGGTTTTATGACGCGGGCGACCGATTCTTTGGCTCCCATCGAGATCACGTAATCGCCCTTGGTATTGCGGCCCGACTGTGGTGCCGCGTTGATTCGCATCGACTTCGGTTTGCCCTTGTCCGTCACCACTACAATTTGATCATCCGCCTGCCCCACAACGGCGGCGGCCAGACCTCCCGCATCTTTAGGCAGTTTCATCGTAATCACCCCGCTCCCAGCGCGACCTTGCGTCGGATACTCCTGTACGGGGGAACTCTTGGCAACCCCAGTGTCCGTGATCACCCAGACCTGCATCTGGTCCGCCGCAATCCCCGCGCCAATCACCCGGTCGCGCTGGCCCATCAATTTCACCGCTCGCATACCGCCCGCCGACAGCCCGGTGGGGCGTACCTCAGACATTTTGAACCGGATCGCCTGCGCCTGGTACGTAACGACGATCATCTCGCTCTCATCGTTGACGCAGCCTGCCCACAGCAGACGATCTTCCGGCTCGACATCCATCAACTTAAATGTGTTAGCCGAGAGACCCGGCACATCAACCAACCGGAGACGTTTGACTTCGCCCTGCTCCGTGAGCATTGCCAGATAGCCCTCCTCCAACTCAGGCGGCAGGCTCAGCACATAAGCAATCTGGGCGTCTTTGGTGAGCGGGCACAAAGTCGGAAACGGTACGCCTTGTGCGGGATCATGCGCCTGCTGGATGAGTTTGACCGGGACAGTGGCCGTCTCGCCCGATGTCGTGATCAGGTAGAGCGTGTGCGCTGTGTTGCTGGCGACCATCGCCAGCGGCGCATCTCTGATTTCGCTCGTAATCTTCGGCGGCTTGTTCTCGAATGAGCGGCTTAACACCCCGCCGCTGGTGAGCGTGACCCAGGTAACTTCACGCGGACCCAGAAAATCATCGGCCTGCACATTACCCGCCGCGCTGCTGATGATCACCGTGCGGCGAGGATCAGCATAGTCTTCGCGGATCTTGCTCAATTCGCGGGGCAACCTCAACGCGCATCATCTGTGGGCTGTGCAGCAGCGCCTCGAGCATCTTGATTAGATTGACTTTTTCCTCGTACTCTTCTTGCAGCTTGCGACGTTCCAACGCGGCCAACCGGCGGAGCTGCATTTGCAGGATAGCATCGGCCTGAGCATCCGTCAGTTTGAACCGCTTCACCAGATTAGCGTGCGCCGTATCAACCGTGCGCGAACGGCGGATCGTGTCGATCACTTCGTCCAAATTATCCAGCGCAACCAGCAGTCCTTCGAGAATATGCGCCCGTTCGCGCGCCCGTCTCAGGTCAAATTCGCTGCGCCGCCGCACCACCTCAAGCCGGTGCTCCAGGTATACCCGCAGTGCTTGTTTGAGCGTCAGTAAACGCGGTTCGCCGTTCACCAGCGCGAGATTGATAATACTAAATGTCGTTTCAAGCGGCGTATATTTGAACAACGTCCCCAGCACTTCAACAGCATCCGCCGTACGGGTCACATCGATCACGATGCGCAGCCCGGTGCGGTCGCTCTCGTCGCGCAGATCCGCGATCCCTTCGATTCTGCCCTCGCGGGCCAGTTCCGCGATGCGCTCGATCAATGCCGTTTTGTTCGTCTGGTATGGGATCTCGCTGATAATAATCCGGCTGCGCCCGCGCCCAAGCTCCTCAATATGAGCCTTGGCGCGAATTTTGATCTTGCCGCGCCCTGTGCCATAGGCGGTGCGAAGCTGGTCCTCGCCTGACCCGTTTTCAACGGTATACACCACGCCGCCGGTTGGGAAATCGGGCCCCTTGATGAAATTCATCAGCTCCGGCACGCCGATATCGTCCATGTTGTCCCAGTTGTTCAGCATAAAGACCAACGCATCGCACACCTCACCCAGGTTGTGAGGGGGAACACTGGTGGACATACCCACCGCAATGCCGGACGCACCGTTGACCAGCAGATTCGGAAAGCTCGACGGCAAGACTGACGGTTCATTCAGCGATCCGTCAAAGTTATCCTCAAAATTAACCGTGTCTTTGTCGATATCATCCAGCAAGTTCTCGCCCAGCGCCGCCATTCGGGCCTCGGTGTAGCGCATGGCCGCAGCCGAATCCCCATCGATACTGCCAAAGTTGCCCTGGCCATCGATCAGTTGGTAGCGCATCGAGAAATCCTGCGCCATACGCACCATGGCATTGATCGAGCGCATCGCGGAACTGGCCCGCGAGGGCA
>DATAMF010000366.1:0-6415 GCA_036260665.1 Aggregatilineaceae bacterium
AATTATTCGTATATAAAATTATATTCACGCTGATCAGTATATAACAACCTGGGACACGATGTCAATCACTCCGATGCACGGCATGTGTTGATGAACGATCCCTTTGTTTCAACCACGATTTCACTGTTTGATCAAATCACCCTCGCATTGGTCGGTATTGGAACTGTCGAACCATCCAAACTGTTGGCAAGCAGTGGCAATATATTTTCAGCGGAAGAACTTGCCCTGTTAGGTGAACGCGGTGCGGTCGGTGATGTGCTGCTGCGCTTTTTCGATCCCTGCGGCATTCCAGTTTTGACGCCGTTGAATGACCGTGTGATTGGGATGCCGCTAGAAAAGCTAAGACACGTACGGCGCACGATTGGTGTCGCCGGTGGAAAACGAAAAGTCGCGGCCATTCGAGGTGCGTTGGAAGGGCAGTGGATCAATATTCTGGTGACGGATCGGAAAACGGCAGAACAACTTTTATTGTGATGTATTGACTCAGTGTGCCAAAGTGACGTATGATAGTGATCGAAACGTTTACGCAATCGTTTCGATAGATATTTTGAGGTTGTTTTTATGGCAACGATGCGGGATGTGGCTCGAATAGCCCAAGTATCAACCTCAACCGTATCCCATGTGATTAACGGTACGCGGTTTGTTAATTCTGAAACCCGACAACGGGTGCTGGATGTGATGGAGGAACTCCGCTATCATCCTAATCGCTTGGCTCGTAGTTTACGCAGTAGCCACTCCTTAACCCTCGGTGTGTTGGTTCCAAATAGCGCTAATCCATTTTTTGCTCAAATTCTGCTCGGTGTCGAAAAAGCGTGTTTTGATTCAGGATATAACTTCATCATGGGCAATGCTAATGATGAGCAGGAGCGCGAACTCGCCTATTTGAATGTGCTCCTGTCGCGTCAGGTCGATGGGATTTTGTTGATCTCAACAGGTGCCTATCAAGAATCGATAGCCTTTTTATCGGCGCAAAAAATACCGCTGGTTGTGGTGGACCGAGCCACCAATCTTCCCCAAGTCGATGAGATTTTTACGGAAAATAAACAAGGTGGGTTGATAGCCACCGAGTATTTGATCGATCTGGGACATGAGCGGATCGGGTGTATCACTGGCCCATCCTTTCTCACACCCAGTTCACAACGGGTGGAAGGGTATTATGAAGCGATGCAGTCTCGGGGCATCGTACCGCAAGAAAGTTGGGTCGTGACAGGATATTTCCAGCATGAAAGCGGATACCGAGCCTGCCAGCAACTAATCCAACTGAATCCTCGTCCTACCGCTATTTTTGTTTGTAACGACCTAATGGCCGTGGGCGCGTTGTGCGCCATTCATGAAGCCGGATTATCGGTGCCGCAAGACATCTCGATTATTGGCTATGATGATATTCCATTAGCCTCCTATACAGTGCCCAGACTCACCACAATTGCCCAACCTGCGGAGCAAATTGGCCAGATGGCGGTCGAACGTTTGATTGATCGCCTTCAGGATAGTGAGTTAGAGCCTCAAAGCCGTTCTTTACCCGTCAAGTTGGTCAGGCGCGATTCGTGCCGTTCATTATAAGAGGGGTACACAGGCCATGGCTAAAGCATAAATTGGTTTAACATCTATTGGAATAATTATTCATCAATGTATATATATTGTCAGTTAAGGAGTACTCTCATGCGTCGAATGTTTTACTTAAGGATAATCCTTTTACTACTCCTGATATTGGTCAGCTTGTCTGCCTGCCGGATTGCCGAAGTCCGAACCTTTCAAGAAGATCGTGAAGTCAAACAGGGATTCACGGGCGAGCGTTTCGTGGAAGTGAAGTGGGATAGCGAAATTATCCCGACGTATCATGAAAATGCTTACGATCTAGTTCCGCTTCTGGAAGAATTCGCAATTGATCCGAACCTGATCAAAGAACGGGGGTATCAGGGGAGCCAGGGCGAAGAGTACAGCATGATGGTCCAAAGCGAGGCGAAGATCATTACGTTTGATAACAGCAGCAGCAACGGGATCATTGGCATCGATTTACCCCCCTACGATGATGAAACCGACCTCTCAGTCGTTATTGGCCCGGTGATCAAGGTCAGTTTGGGCTTCCAACTGCGCGATGCGGGTGGGTTTATCGCTTTTAATGACTTCGTTAATCAGGTTGAGTATGGTGACGTAGCCACCGCGCTGCGGAATCGGGTTGGCGTTGAGATGGCGAAGGCGTTTGGCGTGACCGATCCACAGGACATCAAAAAGACTCTGGTTCCGGCGGATTTTGAAGGGAAAACGATTTATTTCTACGGTGCTATGGCGCTGAAAGCCGAGCCGCTGACCGATGAACTACGGCGTGCAATCGTAATAGTCCCGGTAGAACTTGAGGTGCGGGATGATAGCAGCAGCGCAAATTGAGAAGCAGGTGGATACCACGCCTGAAGTTATCCTCTATACCGAGCAGATTTCCAAAATCTATCCTGGCACGGTTGCCCTGGATAAGGTGAACTTTCATGTCTACCAGGGCAAAGTGAACGTGTTGGTAGGGGAAAATGGAGCAGGGAAATCGACGCTAATGAAAATATTGGCCGGTGTCGAGCGCCCGACTGAAGGCCGCCTGCTGTTGGAAGAACAAGCGATTGCTCCGCATAACCCGCGCGAGGCGGAAGAACTGGGGATAGGCATTATCTACCAGGAACTCAACCTATTCCCAAATCTGAACATAGCCGAAAACATCTACATGGCGCACGAGATCACGCAGGGCAACGCTGTTATTCGACACAAGGAACAAGAAAAACGCGCGGCAGAACTGCTGAGCCGACTGGAACAACCGATTGATCCTAAGACTCCGGTTGCCAATCTGCGAATCGGGCAGCAGCAGATTGTGGAAATTGCAAAAGCGTTGGCGCTGAATACTCGTATTCTGATCATGGACGAGCCGACATCGGCGTTGAGCAATGCGGAAGTAGAAGTGCTGGTCCGCGTGATCGAACAGCTCAAAGCGAACGGTGTCACGATTATCTATATTTCGCACAAGCTCGAAGAACTGATGCAGATTGGCGATTATATTACGGTGCTGCGGGATGGACATCTGGTGGCCGAGTCGCCTATGAGCGAGGTGTCGCTGCCCTGGATCATCGAGCGGATGGTGGGACGAGAAACTACTGCCACGTACCAACCTCCCAAGCATGAAATGGGAGAGGAATTGCTGCGCGTAGACGGACTGACGCTGCCTCGCCCTGCCGGAGCCGGATATTTGCTCGAAAATGTGTCGTTTTCGCTGCGCGCCGGGGAAATTCTGGGCATCGATGGATTGATGGGAGCCGGGCGAACGGAACTCTTCGAATGCTTAATGGGATTGCATCCGCACGCCAAGGGAGAAATCTGGCTGGCGGGGAACAAAGCCAAAGGAAGTTCGCTTGATCAACGGATCAAACATGGGCTGATGCTGATTCCCGAAGACCGGCAGCGCGAGGGACTAGTTGCAGATTTGTCAGTGGCTCAAAATATGCTGCTTGCCAGCCTGAAAAAGTATATGCGGGTGATCTACCTTTCGAAGCGTAAAGAACGCGATAACGTCACCCGACTTGTCCGTGAACTGGCGATCAAGGTGTCCAACATCGATTTCCCGGTTTCATCGTTGAGCGGCGGCAACCAGCAAAAAGTAGTGGTTGGTAAGGCACTGCTGACTGGGCCGAAAGTGCTGTTGATGGACGAACCTACACGCGGGATTGATGTGGGCGCGAAAGAAGAAATCTTCATGATTATGCGCCAACTAGCGGCACGAGGACTGGGAATCATTTTCGTTTCGACGGAACTCAAGGAAATTCTGACGGCAGCAGATCGAATTCTGGTCATGTCAAAGGGCCGTATTACCAAAGAATTTTTGCACGATGAAGCGACACAACAGGCCCTGGTCGAAGCGTCGGCTATTGGGCACGAACTAGTACGAAAGGAAGTTTAAGGTGGCACAAATGGATATGCCCATCAGCGCTGGTTCCGGCGTCGTAGACCGAAGCAAGAAAAATATAACCATCCGGCGGTTGCTGCTGCAACTGAGAGCTTTTATTGCCCTGATTATTCTGTTCACTTTTTTTGCAGCTTATTCAGATGGCTTTCTCAATGAAAATAACCTGATTATTTTGACCAAACAGGTAGCGATTAATGCGATTCTTGGTATCGGGATGACGTTTGTGATCCTGACCAGCGGCATTGATCTGTCGGTGGGGTCGATTGTTGGCCTGTGCGGAATGGTCGCGGGGGCGTTGATTTCGCAAGGATTACGTATTCAGGCGCTAGATGCTGTGGTGTACTTCACTTTCTGGCCGCTGGTGGTGATCGTGCTGATCGTGGGCATGATCATCGGGTTGGTGAACGGGATATTGATTACAAGATTTAATGTCGCGCCATTCATCGCTACGCTGGGCACGCTGTATATCGCGCGTGGATTGGCGATGCTGATGAATAATGGCGCGACATTTACCAATTTTGCAGATCCCAAACTGGGCGAACCAGCTTTTGTGAAACTAGGGTCGGAAAAGCTGCTTGCCCTGCCATACTCGATCTGGATTATGGCGGTAATGGGCGTGATCGCCGTGTTCCTGACCATGAAAACGCCGTTTGGCCGCCAGATATTTGCAATTGGTGGGAACAAGCGTGCGGCCCAGCTTTCGGGCGTGCGGGTTAAGTCAGTAACGATGCTGACCTATGTAATCTCCGGTCTTTGCTCTGGGATGGTCGGATTGATTATTGCGTCGCAACTGCGCGCATCACATCCGGCTACGGGTGAAGGATATGAATTGAATGCTATCGCAGCAGTCGTGTTAGGCGGCACATCGTTGTCAGGCGGACGTGGCGCAATTGGTGGCACGATTATCGGCGCGTTCGTTATCGGCGTGCTGAACAACGGCATGACGCTTGAGAATGTCAGTTCATTCTGGCAGCAAGTGATCACCGGAATTGTGATTATTCTAGCGGTTATTATCGATCAGGTTCAACAACGGCTCCAAGAGCGAAACATGGTTTAAGGAGGTGGTGCCTGGAAAGAATGGGATTCCATCGTAAAGACTGTTTGTTGAGTAGAGTTCAGTTCAAAAGGATAAGAGGATATGTTCACAAAAAATTGGTCAAAATTGATCGTCCTCGTACTGGCACTATTGTTTGCCGTAACCGGGGCTTTTCAAGTCACTCCCCAAGTGAAAGCGCAGGAAGAAGGTGGCCTGATTGCCATCATCACACCAGCGCATGACAACCCGTTCTTCAAGGCGGAAGCGGATTCGGCGCAGGCCGCAGCGGAAGCGTTAGGCTATGAGACGCTGGTGCTGGTGCATAATGACGATCCGAACCTGCAAGACCAGCACTTTGATGTCGCCATTGCGCAAGGCGCGAAGGCGATCATCGTGGACAACGCGGGGGCGGACGCCTCGGTGGCTGCCGTGCAGAAAGCCAAAGATGCCGGGATTCCGGTTTTCCTGATTGACCGTGAGATCAACGAGACAGGCATTGCCGCCGCGCAGATCATTTCGAACAACTACCAGGGCGCAGTGCTCGGTGGGGAAGAGTTCGTGCGGTTGATGGGCGAAGAAGGCAAGTACATCGAACTGCTGGGCAAGGAATCGGACACCAACGCGGGCATCCGCTCGAAGGGCTACAACGATGTGATCAGCCAGTATCCTGACATGGAACTGGTCGCGCAGCAGACCGCGAACTGGAGCCAGACCGAAGCTTTCGAAGTGATGGAAACCCTGATCCAGGAAAACCCCGACATCAAGGGTGTCATCTCCGGCAACGACACGATGGCGATGGGAGCGATGGCTGCCCTGCAAGCCGCCGGGATGACCGATGTGATCGTGGTTGGGTTCGATGGCAGCCAGGATGTGATGGACGCCATCAAAGCTGGAACCATCCAGGCGACGGTCCTTCAGCCGGTAGCTGGGTTCGGACCACTCGCTGTTGAAATGGCCGACAAGTATATCAAGACCGGTGAACTGCCTGCCGAAGAGAAGATTTCTATCGACTGCATCCTGATCACCCCTGAGAACGTCGAAGACTACTTCAACTTCGCGCCCGTTCAAAAAGAAGAAACTGCTCAAGGTGAGGGCCTAATCGCCATCATCACGCCAGCGCATGACAACCCATTCTTCAAGGCGGAAGCGGATTCGGCGCAGGCGGCAGCGGAAGCGTTAGGCTATGAGACGCTGGTGCTGGTGCATAATGACGATCCGAACCTGCAAGACCAGCACTTTGATGTCGCCATTGCGCAAGGCGCGAAGGCGATCATCGTGGACAACGCGGGTGCGGACGCCTCAGTTGCTGCCGTGCAGAAAGCCAAAGATGCCGGGATTCCGGTTTTCCTGATTGACCGTGAGATCAACGAGACAGGCATTGCCGCCGCGCAGATCATTTCGAACAACTACCAGGGCGCAGTGCTCGGTGGGGAAGAGTTCGT
>DATAMF010000370.1:0-4424 GCA_036260665.1 Aggregatilineaceae bacterium
ATATTGACTTCCATTTCATTCGCGATCACATGGGCAAATGTCGTTTTGCCCAAACCCGGCGGACCGTAAAGCAGGATATGGTCCAGCGTCTCTTTGCGGGCTTTGGCAGCTTCGATCAGGATTTTTAGATTTTCGACCACGCGGCCCTGACCGGTCATTTCGTCCAGGCGGCGCGGACGCAGCGCGGCGTCCACACGATCTTCGGGGCGCTTGCTGCCGGTTACGATACGCTCTTCACTCATTCGATGCTCCCATCCCGGCACCAACTACGCCCAGAGTATATCGGGCGAGGCCGGAACGCGCTAAACAGAATATAAGCAGGCGTTGTACGGACTGGCACATCGGGATACAATTTGCGCTGCGATACCGTTTTTCAAAGGAAGTCCCGATGAACGTGCATGTTTCGAGCCACCCCCTCGTCAAACACAAGCTGACTATTCTGCGTAATGAAAAAACTGAACATAAAAAGTTCCGCGAACTGATCCGTGAGATCGCCATGATCCTGGGCTATGAAGCAATGGCTGATCTGGGTCTTTATGAAGTGGATGTCAAGACCCCGATCCAGGTCGCCAAGGGGTTCCACCTGGAAGAGGAAGTCGGGCTGGTTCCCATTTTACGGGCCGGACTGGGCATGGTAGACGGTATTCACGAAATGATCCCCGGCGCACAGGTCTGGCACCTCGGATTTTATCGTGATGAGCGGACCCTGCGCCCGGTGGCCTACTACAATAAGCTCCCGATTGATCCCACCGTGCAGCTTTGCCTGATCCTGGATCCCATGCTGGCAACTGGTGGCTCAGCGGTGGCGGCGGTAGACGTGCTCAAAAAATGGGGCGTCCGCCGGATCAAATTCGTCGGGCTGATCGCCGCACCGGAAGGACTAGAGGCGATGACCAAAGCGCATCCTGACATCGCCATCCATCTCGCCGCGATAGACGATCATCTGAACGAACGTGGATTCATTGTCCCAGGCTTGGGAGACGCGGGGGATCGGCAGTTTGGAACGGCCTAACTGATGTCTTCGGAACATATCATCGCGTTTATTGTCGTATTTGCGCTGTCATTCGGGCTGTCGTTTGCGTTAACGCCGCTGGCCCGGCGGCTGGGATTTCGATGGGAGATCGTGGACAAGCCGCGCTCACGCCATATCCACCCTGCTGTGACATCCAAATTCGGCGGTTTGGCGATGTATGTTTCGTTCACCGTAGCGGTGATCGTGGCGCAGTTTTTGCCTGTCGTCCGCACTGACGACAAAGAAATTATCCGTTTATTTGGACTGCTGTTGGGCGGCGCATTTTTATTCATCTTTGGCATATTGGATGACAAACACGAATTTGGTGCCATTCCCCAATATACCGCCCAACTCTTGGCGGCGGCGGTTGCCGTCCTGTTTTTGATCATCATCGAGCAGTTCAATAATCCATTCACGGGCAATCCCACCGACAAGTGGCCGTATTTTGTCACCGTGACGCTCACTCTGTTTTGGCTGGGCTTCATGATGAATACAGTCAACTGGCTGGACGGGCTGGACGGGTTGGCGGCGGGGGTATGTGCCGTGGCTGCCCTGATGATCTTCCTGCATGCCGCGTTCCGGCTGGATCAGGTCAGTGTAAGCCTGCTGCCGCTGGCCCTGCTGGGCGCAACTCTCGGATTTTTGCCCTTTAATTTCCATCCCGCCAAAATATTCATGGGCAGCAATGGTTCATTGTTTCTGGGCTATACCATTGGGGTGCTCGGCATCATCGGTGGAGCGAAGGTTGCGACAGTTTTGCTGGTGATGGGCCTTCCGCTCCTGGATGTGGTGTGGCAGATTGTCCGACGGTTAAGTGTAGGCGAAAATCCGGTAAAAGGGGATCGCGGCCATGTTCACTATCGCCTGCTCGATCTAGGGTTGTCGCCGCGCCAGATCGTGTTGGTTTATTACGCTTTTTGCGCCATTTTCGGCGGGATTGCGCTGGTAGTTGCCAGCCGATTGTTCAAGCTTATCGCCTTAATGGTGATGGGCGCGGTAGTCGGGATCGGTTTTTTGCTGCTCAGCCGGAAGTCGAAACTCCATAACCAGCACAACTTACCGGACTCACCGGAAAGTACAAAAATCTCCTAAAGGTCATTCATCCAGATCGACATATTTGATGTCATCATCATCGTCGTCATCATCAGTTTCGTCGTCATCGGCTGAGAATGCCGGACGCGAAGTCCCAAACGCGGGACGCGATCCAGGCCGTTGAAAGGGTGAGGGCTTGTCGTCTTTTTCTTCATCATCAGCAGAGAATGCGGGGCGCGAAGTTCCAAACGCGGGGCGTGATCCAGGCCGCTGAAAGGGTGACGGCTTCTCGTCCTTCTCGTCGTCATCCGCAGCCGAAAGCGCTGGGCGGGATGTCCCAAACGCTGGACGTGAACCGGGCCGCTGGAAGGGTGAGGGCTTGTCGTCCTTGTCCTCATCATCAGCAGAGAAGGCCGGGCGCGAAGTCCCAAACGCCGGACGCGAGCCGGGTGTCGATGGCCGCGAAAAAGCTGCTGGTTTTTCAGCTTCAGCATCCGGTTTTGTGGCGCGGCGGGCTTTTGCTAATAACACGCCATGCTCGGCTGGATCAGGCACTGGCAGCGGCAGGTTGTAAATGGATGGCATCGGCACACCGGGCGGCAGATAGGCTGAGCCGGGTTCGCGCGGCGCGGGTTCGGGCTTAGGGGTGGAATATTGAAACTTCCGCTTGGTGAGCTTTTCGAGCACTTCTTCCATGAAGCCAATCAGCAGAATAGCGGTAAAATCGACCACCAGCACCGACCCCAGCGCAGTGATCAGCAAATCCACCCCATGCGCAACCGGTCCGGTAAAGGTGTCGTAAATTTGATTACCCAGGCCAATCAGGATGAGAAAAACGATCCCAATCCCAAACGAGGCAAACAACAGCGGCCATCCACGTCGATCAGCGGGGGTGGGGAGCATCGTGTTGCTGATGGTAAACATCAGATAGAGCCACAGGTAGAAATCCGGTGTGCTGCCCAGATGTTTGATCGCCGGGCCGATAACCGTAATATCGCCTGTCCCCAAAGCGCTGAGCAGTTCTTCCAGGTTCAGAATTTGATTACTGATGAACCATACAATGGTGGTCCCTGCGATCAGCGGCACCGCCCCCAGAATCGCGGATTGCAGCCAGTTGGCTTTCTCAATCTGCACAAAGTCATACCGGAGCGTGCCGTTTTCCTGCGCCTGGGGCCATGCTCGAACGGGCTTAAGAGTTACAGCAATGGCATAACCTAACAGCCATTGGATAAATTCATGCAGAAAAACGCCGGGGAACAGAAAAAAATAGTACAGAATCGTGGCCGATTCCTGATCATTGGTCAGCAGCCAGCCCACACCATACAGATGGCTCTGAATCCATCGTTCCGCCAGATAAATCGGAATGAGGATCAGAGCCAGTAGAAACCAGGGTGTGAGCAGGTCGCCGAGCACTACCCCTAACTCAATCCTTTTGCCTCAACAGCAAGACGAACGAGCGAGATGAATGAATCGGGTTTAAGTGATGCACCACCAACTAGCGCGCCATCAACGTGCGGTTGCTGCATATATTCAACCATATTTTCCGGCTTTACGCTGCCGCCGTACTGAATCCGCATGGCCTCAGCCTGCGCCTGACCGTACAGTTCAGCAATAATACCACGAATCAAGCCGCCGATGTCGTTGGCGATCTGGCTGCTGGCGTTTTTGCCGGTGCCAATGGCCCAGATAGGTTCGTAAGCGATCACAATACGCGCCAGATCAGTGGCGGGGATGCCGTCGAAGGCGGCGCGAATCTGGCCGCCCACGAAGTCTTTGGTTTGACCTGCCTCGTTGATTTCCAGGCTTTCGCCCACCGCGATAATCGGGCGCAGATTGTGCGCAAGCGCGGCTTTCGCCTTTTTGTTGACCATTTCATCCGTCACACCCTGGTATTGGCGGGTTTCGGAGTGACCGATAATCACATATTCGACCAGCCCTTCGAGCATCCGGGGGGCAACCTGGCTGGTATAAGCGCCTTCTTCCTGCCAGTGAACATCCTGTGCGCCAACACCAATTCCGCTGCCCTTTAAAGCGTCGGCAACGGCGGGCAGGGCGATATAGGGCGGGCAGACAACCCGTTCGGCGGCGCTGTATTGAGCTAATTGATCTTTGACCGCATTCACAAAAGTAACAGCTTCGGCAACCGTTTTATACATTTTCCAGTTGCCAGCGATAATCGGGGTACGCATAAAGTGATTTTCCTTCCTGGATTATTCTTGATTCAATAAGCGATTCGCCTCATCAACGACCCACTGGGGCGCATCGGCAAAATCAGCAGCGGTTTGCCAGTCATTTCTGGCTTTAGCTATGTCATTTTCAAACTGGTAGTACAGCCCTCGGACGAGATACGTCTCAGGCAGTGATTCGGCTTCGATAGCAC
>DATAMF010000103.1:0-36865 GCA_036260665.1 Aggregatilineaceae bacterium
TTCGTATGCATGCGACGCATCTACGCCGGGACCAATCAGGGCGACCTGGGCTGCGCCGCCTGCCTGCCAATAGGCCTCCCCATCTGAGGCATAGAAGGGATAGATGTCCAGTTTATACGGAATCTGAGCTTGATCGGCCAATGTGCGCAGCTTTCGTATGAGATCGATATCATATGGACCGCCCCCGTCCTTCACACAGATGCCCACGCTGAATTCATCCGAGTTTTGCCCGTTGCCCACCGCCGCCATATCAACCGATATAAGTTCCTGCAACTCGACGGGAAAGCCTGCGGTTGCACCATGCCCTACCTCTTCATAATTGGCAATTACCACAGTGACTGTTTGTGTGGGGCGTAATCCCGCCGCTTGTAGCGCCTGGCAAGCGCCATAGATCGCGGCGACTCCGGCTTTATCATCCAGGTGACGCGAACGGATAAACCCGGTATCTGTTATCTCAACACGAGGATCAACAAACACAAAATCGCCCACTTCGATCCCCAGTGCGCGGGTTTCATCGGCGTTGGATGTTTTCGCATCCAGCCGCACTTCCATTGTGTCCTCGGCACGCGGCAGGTCGCGGGCATCCCGGTGAATATGTACGCTGGCCTTGACTGGCAAAATCGTTCCCCGGTAGTGCTGCCCCTCATAGGTCTGCACCGTCACGCCCTCAAATTCAACCGCATTCCACATATAACTGCCCAGCATCGACAGCCGCAGTCGCCCATTAGACTTAATTTCTTTCACCATAAAGCCAAGCGTATCAATATGGGCGGTCAGACCGCGCGGCGCGTTGTCACTCTCGCCGGCCCACGTGATCACCAATGCCCCTTTCGGTAGCCGCTTCATCGACAAACCCTCGATCCCCAGGGCTCGAAATGCGCGTTCTACATAAACAATGGCTTCCGTGTGATACCCTGTTGGACTGGGCGTATTAAGTAAGCCTGTCAAAAATTCAATGATATGTTCCGCATCAAAAGAAAGGTCGTTCACGCGACTTCCCCTCCATTTATACATTCTTAGCGGAGTATAAACCAGACTTCCCCTTGCCGCGAAATTGCGCAATCAGCCGGTTGTCGGTGTACTATGGTGAACAACGAAAAGGAGTTTTGCTATGTCACTGGTTGAATGTACCACCCTCTACGGTCTGAAAAAATCCGTGCCCGCCGATCAGCTTATGCTGCGCGCCTCGGCTTACGCACTGATCATCCACGAAGGGAATATGCTGCTGCTGCGCGGGCGCTTTACCGGAAAATATGCCCTGCCCGGCGGCGGGATTGAACTGGGCGAGCACATCGAAGACGCACTTCAGCGCGAGGTCCGCGAAGAAGCGGGGCTGGAAGTTCGTATTGAGCGGTTTTTAGCCTTCACCGACAACTTCTTTTATTACGATCCGCTGGACCTTGCCATTCACGGCTTTCTCTCCTTTTACATCTGCACCCCGCTGTCCTTCGATCTGGTAGCGGATGCCGATGTCGATGACAGCGATGTGGAAAAGCCGCGCTGGATTCCTATCGACAGCCTGAGCGCCGCCGATTTTCAGAGCCAGGGCGATCTCACCATCGGCCTGTTGCAGCAGTTAGGGTTCAATATGCACGGTGCCGAGCAGCGCATGATCGCCCGCTAACTCACCATCCGCATTCGACACGGGCAGGCGGTCATTGGGTGCGCCCCACCAATAGACTACTGCCCACAGCTCGTAATCCCCCGGCGGAAGTGAAGCAGGCAGTTCCAGCCCGTGATTATCGCGGTACAGCGATCCGGTTCGCCATTGTGTGGTGTGCTCAAATCCGCCCATCGGGAACGAATCGACGGTTTTTGCCATCAATTGATCGCCGTCCATCAGAAACAGCACCACGTTGTAATCCTGTTCGGGCGGCGACATCGTTTCCCACAGCAGCGATACGGGCAGCACGTCACCAGAATGGCGCGTCAGGCCGTTGGGCACATCATACCCCACCAGCCGTAAACTGCCGCCAAACATCATCCCGGTACGTTGTTCGGGCCATTGGGCCGCCGTTGCGGGCGGCGCGGAGGTGAGATCAAACAGCACAGCGCGTGCCGTATCGGTGGATTTGATCTCGCGGATCGGGAAATAGTGCCGCGCCAGGTAATGTTCCACCGGGCGCACCGCCCATGTGATGAACGGGCTGTTATTCGTCACCAGCCACAGCCGCCCGTATTTCTGGGCTAGATCGGCAAAAATAATCGTATCCGAATAGTGGATCAGTTCTTCAGGGTTGACGGATTCAACCTGCGGCGTTTGATCGGGGCTGAAGCGTTCGCCGGGCGACTGGGGCAGCGTGTAAATCATCGGTTCCCAGCGCTTGTAGTAATTCATAAAAAATTCGCTGTATTCGTAGTCGCTGAGCACAATGATGTCATTCGGCTGAACCTGCGCTGTCAGTTCATCTAAAAGCGTCTGTGTCGGCTCAAAATCGCCATAATAGCGCGGATCTTCGTGAATGCCATACAGCCCGCCGACAAGCGCCAGCGGGATCGCCCCTGCTAGGATGCTCGTTCCCAGCCATCGATACCGCTGCGGGTGTTTGCTCCACCACACCAGCCAGCCCAATGCCACCCCGACCAGCACCGCACCAAACAGCGGCAGCAGCCACGCCTTGCCCACCGCATAGGCCCACGCCGTATCTATTTTCTGATCGCCTACCAGATCGGGATACACCCGCAGCGGCGACCAGCGCAGACTCCACGCGCCCTTGTCGCTGAATGAGACAATTCCCTGCGCGTCAACCGTTTGGTAGTAGTGGAGAATCGGCACCAGCACGGCGAGAATCTGAATCCCGACGCTGACTAACCCCACACCCAGCGCGGCGGCACGTTTCCACCAGGCCGCCTGCCGCAGTCCCTCGCACACAGGCAGCAGCCACAGCGCCAGAAACGGAATCGTTGGGACGAGATAACGCGGTCCCCAGCCTAACCCGCCATACCACGAATCCGGTCCGCGCACGGCGGCGTATCCCACCACAAACGTACCCAGCATTACCAGCGGTAGCGCGATCTGACGCCAGTGTTTTTCCCGGATCAGGCGCGGCCACCCGAAGAATCCCAGCAGCAGCACGGGCGAAAATAACCACACGCTCCGCGCGGGGCTGAACAGATACCCCCGGATGCCGATCCAGATACCCGACAGATTGCGCCGGGCTTCCTGCAAGCGCGTCGAAAACTGGTAACGGCCTGGATCTAATCCCAGCAGCGTATCAGCGTTCAGCGCGACCACTCCGGCCCCGACGACTAATAAGCCTGTGATCAGCAGCACAGCCACCCATGTCCGCGTCAGTCGCACCCGGCTCAGACGTGAAGGCAGCGCTTCGACCAGCAGCACAGGGAGGATCATCAGCGCGGCCTCTTTAGAAAACAGCGCACCTACAAACACCAGGCCGAATGCGGCGCTTTCGATCAGCGGTTTTTGCCCCGCTTCCAGTTTCCGCCGCACGATCATGATCAGATACGTGCTGCTGAGGGCAAGCAGTGTAAACAGCGGTTCACGGAAAAACGTCCGGCTGTACGGCCATGCCATCGTGCCCAGCCCAAAAACGAGCGCTACCGTCAGTGCCGTTTCGCGGCGGTATCCTAGTGTCGTGCCATAGGCGTACAACACGGCTGCGGTCAGCGCCGTGATCAGAATATTAAATAACCACACGCTGTGAACCAGGCCAATCTCCGGCAGAGCCTGCGCGATCCAGAACAGCGGCGCGGCCAGGATCGGTTGCAGCGGTTCGGTATCGGCGGACGGCGGCTCAACTTCGGCGGCAGACAGTGGCGGATAAGCATCAAACTCTTCATTGACGCGCAGATTTCCCCGCCGCGCCATGCTTTCCGTCGCATCGAACAAAAACCATTCGTCGCGGCTGATGGCGTAACCGTTATACGTCAAAAAGTAGACACCAATTAACAAGGCAGTCAGCGCTACAGGCAGAGTCAGCTTGGCTTTCATAATAATTTCCGGTACAGTGCTCCCAGGTTATCTGCGAGCCGTCCAATATCATACGCCGCTACCACCGCTTGCCGGATCGTTTCGCGCCGGGCATCCGCTTCGCCCACCGCCCCCCATAACCGCGCGGGCGAGTTCATCGGCATCCCCCGCCGGAACTAGCCGCCCGTATTCACCCTGTCGCAGCAAATCCAGCACGCCGCCCACCGCTGTGGATACCACCGGCACGCCCGCCGCCAGCGCTTCGATCAGTGAAACAGGCGTCCCCTCGTTATCCGACGAAATCACCAATGCGTCCATATCGCTGTACGCTGGTTTTAAATCCTGGAGCCACCCCGTAAAAATGACGTGTTCTTGCAGCCCCAATTGCTCAACCTGCGCCTTGATCTCGGTCCGGCATTCGCCATCCCCGATAATGACAAACCGCGCCTCTGGCTTATCCTGCCGCACAATCGCCGCCATCTTCAGGAACAGGCCGTGATTTTTGATCGGCACCAACCGCCCCACGATCCCGATCAAAGGCACATCCGCCGGAATCTGATAGTCTCGACGGAAATCACCCTGGTGCCGGGGCGTCTCGGCATACGCGCCCAATTCTAACCCCAGCGGCACGACCTCGAATTTTTCCGCGGGGGCAATGTGATAAATATTCACCAGTTCGTCCCGCAAACCGGGACTGATCGTGATCAAGCGGTGCGAAAGCCGCGCCGTGAAGCGCTCCAGCCACAAAAATATCCGTGTTTTCGCCGGGCTGAAATAACCGTGAAACACATGCCCGTGAAACGTATGCACCCGCACGGGCACCCGCGCCAGCCATGCCGCGATCCGTCCCACAAACCCTGCTTTCGCCGTATGCGTATGCACCACATCGGGCCGCAGTTTCCGCATCAGCCGCCACAGTTGGTACAGCGTTTTCAAATCGCGGATCGGCGACAATTCGCGCCCCAGTTCAGCCAGATAGATCGGGGTAATGCCGCGCGCCGCCGCGAGATAGGCCATATCGCCTTCCTGCGGCCCAATATGCCCGGCCACCAGCGTGCTTTCAAATTCCGGTGGATGCAGGTGCTCAGTCAGCAGCACCACATGAATCGCTGGCCCGCCCACATTCAACCGGGCGATAATACGCATCACGCGAATAGGACGGTTCATAGCGCCTCGTCAATAAACAGGCGGTGCCACCATTCAAAGGTGAGCAGCAGCCAGATGCGCTGCCCATGATTACGCTGCCCGCTGCTGTGTTCATCCAGCATCCGGCGCACCGCCTCTTCACGGAAATATCCGCGCCGTAGGGTTTGCGAATCGAGCAGCATCTCGCGCGCATACTCGCGTAAATCCGTGCGGAACCAGCGCCCCACCGGGACTCCAAACCCGTGTTTGGCCCGGTGAATGATCTCATCCGGCAGCACTCCCCCCGCCGCCTGTTTCAGAATATGTTTGGTCGTTTTGCCGTGCAATTTCAGATTAGACGGAATCCGCGCCGCCAGTTCGACCAGCTTGTAATCGAGGAACGGCGCGCGCGCTTCCAACGATGCGGCCATGCTCGCCCGATCCGCTTTGATCAGCAGATCGTCGGGCAGATAGGTCGTCAGGTTCACATCCAGTAGCCGCGCCGTGAGATCGCGCTGGTTGTCCGCGTCAAATCGATTTGCAAAATGCGTGTTCGGCTGCATATTGACCGGATCAACCATCAGCGCCGCGATTTGCTCATCATCAAACAGCCGCACCCAGCTAAAATAAGCATCCGAAGTTGGCATATTTGCCCCGGCCACAAACCGCCGCGCGCGCTGCGCCACACCCCGGTATGAGGTTGCTTCCGGCAGCAGATCGACCATCTGCTTCATACCGCGTCGCACAACTCCCGGTAGTCGGCGAAATCGTTCCGCGAGGTTCGCCGCATAAAACCGCTCATACCCCGCGAACAGTTCGTCTCCGCCGTCGCCGCTCAGCGCCACTGTGACATAATCGCGCGTCATTTTGCTGACAAGATAGGTCGGAATCGCGGACGAATCGCCAAACGGCTGATCGTGGTGCCATACCAACTGCGGCAGTAATTCAATCGCGTTTGGCTCGACCATAAATTCCTGGTGATCGGTGTCCAGGTAATCCGCTACCTGCCGCGCATAGGTTGTTTCATCAAATGACTCTTCACCTGTAAACCCAATGGCGAACGTTTTGACCTTGCCGCTCGTATGCCGCGCCATATACGCGACGATCAGGCTGCTGTCCAATCCCCCGCTCAGAAACGCGCCCAGCGGGACATCACTCAACAGCCGCATCCGCACCGCTTCTTCGAGTGTGGCGCGCAGTTCATCCAGGTAATCTTCGACGCGCGCCGCTGGATCAGCCCCGGCAAAATGCGGCGGAGTCCAATAGGCTTCCACCGCAATAACACCATCTCTACAAACCAGCTTATGCCCCGGCGGGAGCATTCGTATTCCCTCAAAAAACGTTTGTGGCGCGGGCACATATCCATACGCCAACAGCAGCGGCATCAGGTCGCGGGCCGGGCAGCGCGGCACATCGGGATGTTTTAGAATCGCCTTGATCTCCGACGCGAAAATCAGCCGTTTGTCGTCTTGATAGTAGTACAGCGGCTTTTTGCCCAGCCGGTCCCGCGCCAACACCAGGGTACGATTCGGCTCATCCCACAGCGCCAGCGCGAACATACCGCGCATATGTTTCAGAAAATCCAGCCCATCCCGCTCGTACAGCGCGATCACCGCTTCCGCGTCCGACCCCGAACGAAAAACGTGTCCCTGGGTTTCCAGTTCCAGCCGCAAATCAGGATAGTTATACACCTCGGCATTGTACGCCATGCGGATCGTGCCTGCCGCGTTCTGCATCGGCAGCGCCCCCGCTGGCGACAGATCGAGAATCGCCAGCCGCCGGTTCGCCAGCCCACACGCGCCCTGAATAATCGTGCGCCCCTGATCCGGCCCGCGATGGATCAGAGTCGCGTTCATCGCCTCTAGAATTTCTGGCGCGACAGGTGCCCCGTCCCGATTCATGATTCCGCAGATTCCGCACATCAGCCGTCTAAGCTCCGGTAGACTGCCAGCGTCCGATCTATCATTTTTTCCGCCGTAAAATTCGCTTCCAGACGCTGCCGCCCTGCCGCGCCGAATGCCCGCGCTTTTTCAGGATTCGTCAGCGCGTCGAGCAGCGCCGCCGCAATCGCATCAGGATCGTGCAGCGGCACCAGCCAACCCGTTTCCCCCTCCGCGATCACTTCAGGAATCGCGCTGACACGGGTGCCAATAGCGGGCACATCCACCGCCATCGCTTCCAGAAAAATCAGTCCGAACCCTTCCTGAATCGAGGGGGCCAACAGCACGTCCAGCGCCGCAAATACCGGATACGGATCGCTGCGCCATCCTAGGAAATGCACGCGCCCATCCAATCCCAGCGCCAGCGCTTCCGCTTCCAACTGCCCGCGCAGCGGACCATCCCCGGCGATCACATAATGCGCTTCCGGCACTTGATCGACAATCTGAGCAAACCCTTGCAGTGCGTCACTCAGCGCTTTGACTTCCACCAACCGGCACACCGATCCGACGATCAGGGCATCCGGCGGCAGTTGCAGTTGTTCGCACAGTTCAGTTCGTGCCCCCGGCAGCACCGGCACCCGATCCAGATCGAGGCCGTAATACACCGTCGAAATCCGGTCACGCGGCGATCCTTCGACCTCGATGGCAAACTGCCGGATCGCGTCCGAAATGGCGATGCGGGCATGCGGTATCCGCCATAAGATATGGTGCAGCATTCGCATGATCCACTTTCGTCGGAACGGATCGTCAGCATGTTGGGTGTTTACAATATGGGGAACGCGTGCCAATCGTGCCGCAGGCAGCCCGTACAGATCCGCGTGCAGCAGGTGCGTATGCACAATAGCCGGTTTGACCTGCCGGAATCGTTTCGCCAACCGCCACCACAAGGTGGGGTCCAGGTGCCCATGAATAACAATGCGCTCGGTAGGAATACCCAGCGCCTCGCACCGAGCCACATACTCCTGAACGGGATTATCCGGCTCAACCAGAATCCACAACCGCGCATCCACGCCGCGCGCGCGCAAACCCGGCAGCAGGATCAGAAGATGCCCCTCTGATCCTGCTGCGCCGGTCATTTTAGAAAGATGAATTACCGGGTGAATGGACATACCAGCCTAAGCGGGGACGTTGTGTTCAAGCCAGGCCAGCGTCCGCGCCAGCCCTTCATCAAACGATACCACTGGCTCATAACCGAGCATGCGCTGCGCTTTGTCGATTGCAGCGCGCGAATGTTTGACATCACCAGGGCGCGGCGCGACATGCACCGGAGCCAGACTTTTGCCCATAATCTTATTCAGGCTGTTGATCATATCCAGCAGATTGACTCGTCCACCGCACGCAATATTAAACACTTCACCGGCGACTCCCGGCGTGTGCATTGCCAACAGGTTGCCATGCACCACGTTGTCGATGTAGGTGAAGTCGCGCGACTGCTCACCGTCGCCCTCCACCATCGGTGGGTGATCGTCCAACATCGCCGCAATAAATTTGGGGATCACGGCGGCATACGGCGAAATGGGGTCTTGGCGCGGCCCAAACACGTTAAAATATCGCACGACTACCGTTTCCAACCCGTACACGGAATTGAATGCTTGACAGTAGTATTCCCCAGTCAGTTTGGATACGGCGTAAGGTGACAGAGGTTGCGGCAGCATATCCTCAGTTTTGAACTCCCCCTCAATATTGCCATACGCCGAGGACGATCCGGCATACATCACGCGCTTGACACCAGCATCTCGTGCCGCGACCAGCACGTTGAGCGTGCCGTTGGCATTATTATCATTGCTGCCAATCGGATCGACTACCGAGCGCGGCACCGAAGCCAGTGCCGCAATGTGGAACACATAATCCACGCCCTGCATAACCTCTTTAAGCGGTTCCAGATCGGTGACGCTCATTTCGTGCAGTTCGATCTGGTCCTTCATCGGCTCCAGATTTTCGCGTTTGCCAGTCGAAAAATTATCCACGACCCGCACGGAATGCCCCTGTTTCAGGAGCGTTTCAACCATATGCGAGCCGATGAAGCCCGCCCCGCCCGTAACCAGATAGGTCTGTTTTTCCTGCATTATGAATGTGACTCCCTGATAGCTGTCTTAGCCTGCTCTGCCGTTTGGCGCTTGCGGCGCACATAGACATATTCTAGGAACACAAACGCTGCAATGGCGACTAATGTCAGCCGGAACCCGATCCACAACCCCTCGTGGATACTTGCCGTTGATAACTCAATCGCTGTAAATCCCAGCGCGGCGCACAACCCATAAATAAGTAGCACTGCGGCCCGCTGCGAAAGTCCCAGGCTCACCAATCGGTGCGAGGTATGATCCTTGCCGCCCTGCATAGGAGAGCGCCGTTCG
Organism: Aggregatilineaceae bacterium; assembly: GCA_036260665.1. Classification (GTDB taxonomy): domain Bacteria; phylum Chloroflexota; class Anaerolineae; order Aggregatilineales; family Aggregatilineaceae; genus DATAMF01. Next base: position 9,351 of record DATAMF010000103.1, read on the forward strand.
CGCAAACGGGTGAAAGTGACTAATGTCGTATCAAAAATGGGGAACCCCAGCACGACCACCGGCACCATCCACGTGACGATCTGGCGATCAGGCGTCACATTAAAGTCGAGTTTAAGTGCCAGCACCGACAGCAAAAAGCCCAAGACCATGCTGCCCATATCACCCATAAAGGTGGTCGCCGGGTTGAAGTTGTAAATCAGAAAGCCAACCGATGCGCCCGCCAGCGCGGCGGCAAGACTTCCCACCAGACTCAGTTCCTCCTGCACCGCCATCACAAAAAAGAAAATGGACGCGACAGCCGTAATTCCAGCCGCCAGTCCATCCATGTTATCCTGAAAATTCATCGCGTTGGTGATGCCCACAATCCAGAACAGCGTCAGACCGACATTGAGAATATTGTTCTCAAAAATACGCACATGAATCCCGGCCCCGATCAGCACAACAGCAGCAATCGCCTGTCCGCCCATCTTGACCAGAGGTCGCATCCCCTGCCGGTCATCCACAAATCCCAGCAGCACAAGCCAGGTCGCACCCGCCAGAATCGCGCCAAACTCGACCAGATAAAATTCGGGTCGAAACAGCAGCAGCGCGATCACCAGCGCGCCATAAATCGCCAGCCCGCCCATTAACGGAGTGGGTTTTTGGTGAACTTTGCGGCTGCTTGGCTGATCCAGCACACCGAGGTAAAAAGCAAGCCGCCGGGTAATCGGCGTAAAACCCACCGCTGCGGCAAACCCAGCAATCATCACGGGGAAAAATTGGGACATCGACATCGGTCCATCGCCTATACTGTACTCGGCAAATCAGCGCCAGTATAACGTCCCATACCAAACAACGCCAGGGTTGGTTCCTGGCGTTGCCCGTACGCTCACCTGATGCAGTTAGAAGAGACTCAACTGCTTGAAAGTCGGCGGTTCGTCGTCCGGCTTCGATGTCGGCTTTTCAGTCTGCTGAATTTCCTTGATCAGGTCCAGCATCCGTTTAAAATCCGCTTCCATGGCGGGCTGCAAATTCATATTCCGCAGCACTGCCGCCGGATGAAACAGCGGATAGTAGATGCGCCCTTCCTGATGTTTCGGCTGGCCGTGAATCTGCGTGATGCGGGAATTAGGCGGAAAGAATAGTGCCATGCTGAACCGCCCCAGTGTCGCAATCAGCTTCGGCTGGATGATCTCAATCTGCTGTTTGAGATAGGCCGGAACGCAGGTGTTGATTTCGTCCGGCAGCGGATCGCGGTTTCCCGGCGGGCGACACTTAACCACATTCGTAATAAACACATCCGCGCGCGTCATGCCAATCTTCGACAGCAGATCGTCCAGATATTTCCCCGACGCGCCCACAAATGGCAGGCCCTGCTGATCTTCATGATAACCAGGACCTTCTCCAATAAACATAATATCCGCATCAGCGCGACCAGCGCCCGGTACGGCATGTGTCCGCCCCGTGTGCAGCGCACACTTGGTACACACCAGGATCGGCTCAGCAATCGCATCGAGCGCGGCGCGGCGTTCATCCAAACTCATCACTTCCGCCACTGCAAAACTCCTTCACATCGTTGATGCTTACACGTCAGTAAATTGATCAATAAATGGAATTTTTCCGTGTAAAGCTGCCACCCGCTGCTGAAATCGCGTCTGATACGCGGCGTCGAGTGGTCGCACTTCCATGAGATACGCGTCTTCCCCATTATCGCGGTAATATCCGCGCCGGGTGCCCACCGTTTCGTATTCATATTTGCGATAAAGTTGCTGGGCCGTATGGTTGTTGACTCGCACTTCTAATACCGAGTACTCCCCATCCAATTTCATCGCCCGTCCCAGCATGCCGATCAGCAGCAGTTCGCCCAACCCACGCCCGCGAAAATCGGGATGGACTGCAATCGTACTGATATGGGCCTCGCCTGCAATTAGCCAGCACCCCCCATATCCGGCAATCACAGGTTCCGGTCTGGGACCACCGCGCAGCCGTTGGATCAGGCCGCGTAATCCAGATACTGATAGAGTGACATGATTCGGGGCCTCAACGACCACCATATGCGAGGTCGTGCGATTGGTAATCTCAAATTGGTACGTCCGGGCTGACCAGGGAGTCGGGAACGCGAGTTCATCCACCTGAACTACCTGGGAAATATCGTCAACGCGCATGGGGCGCATAATATACGGCGCGGTCATGGATGTGGTACTCCTGGTTGGTGTAAATAAATCGGGGTTACGGTAGCCGTGTCGCTCACATCGTCGGCTTCCACTCGTATCCACGCCAGTTCAGCCAAAAAACCGGCGCGGCGCAGTGCGTGGGCCGCCGGGGCGATGCGCACCGGGCGTTCGGTGGCATCCAACAATTGGTGTCCATTTGCGTCGATTTCGCCCGCAAACAATGTTTCATCGTCCACCGCGTCGATCAGTTGCGCCCAGCCAGTGATCTCAGCCGGTGCGGCGGGCGTCCAGCTATCAAGCTGCCAGCGGAACCGCTGCGCGCAAAATCGCCCGCGTCCCGCTTGCAGCGTGGTGACCAATAGGCCGTCGAATTGGGGAACTCCAGCGGCGACGATTTCCAGTGTTGGCACAGCAACCAGCGGAATCCCGCGCGCCATCGCCAGCCCCTTCGCCACACCCATCCCGATCCGCAGTCCGGTGAACGATCCCGGTCCTTGCGACACCGCTACACAGGTGAGATCCGCCGCCGTGATGCCGCTGTGTTCAAGCGCCTGCTGGATCGCGGGCGTCAGTTCGACGGTGTGATTGTTCAGCGTGCGCCACGTCGCCTCGTACCAGATCTGCTGCCCGTCGTGCAGCGCCAGACTCATGAATTGGCTGGCTGTATCAATTGCGAGTAACAACCAAAGCTCCTTAGCTCAGAAGCCCCACGAGTTCCACATACCGCGCCCCGTTGGCTTCCATCATAATATGCCGCTCGTGATCGTCTACCAGCGTCAGCGCAACCCATAACCGCTCGGCTGGCAAAGCATCTTCGATATTTTCCGGCCATTCCAGAATCACCGGGCCGCTGCCCTGCATCAATTCTTCCAGCCCGATTCCCCATGCATCCCCGCTGCCGCTCAAACGGTAACAGTCGATATGATACAAAATCTGCTCATCCTGCGGGCGGTGATGTTCGTGGATCAGCACAAATGTCGGGCTGGTAACGTTTTCTTCCGCGCCCCATCCCTGTCCGATTCCTTTGGTCAGCGTCGTTTTTCCCGCGCCCAGATCACCGGACAGGCAGATAATATCCCCAGCGCGCAGCACTTCCCCTAGGCGTATACCCAACCGGGTGGTATCCTCGACGCTGCGACTGGTGAATTCAACCTTCATGCCCGCTGCTCCTACGCGTAGAAACTCTGTAGAAGATTATACTGTTCCCCCCAATCGATACAAGCATGATACTATAATGAATTAGGCGTGGGCTTTTCAAAAGAGGCTAAAATGCGGGTTCGGCTCGGTTTGTTACTTGGTCTGTGTGTATTCTTCCTCCCCTGCATTTCCCTCAGCCGTGCTCAAACCGATGGCAGCACCCCCCTACCCGCTGATTTACTTTTTACGACGCTGACAGGCGATACGCCCTTCTTCACTACGCTAATGCGCGTTGATGCTCAGACGTTGCAAACCTCTCCCTTTTATGTGGATGCTGGCGTTTACATTCGCCCCCTAAGTTGGTCCCCTACCGGAGACTTATTGGCGATTTTGCGCCTACCATCCACAGATGTGGACTATTTTGAAGTTTGTTTGGTGACTGCTGAAGGGGTGTTAAAAGCATGTTTTGAGGACAAAATAACAGTTCACGGTTTTCGTGAGCGCGGCCAAAATTACACCGTAACTTGGTCAGAAGATGGTCGTAACCTCTACTTTGTAACTGATTATGACCTGTTCCACTGGAACGAAGGAACTTCAGACGAGTGGGGAGCATGTCTGGTAGAAGCCGAGGTATCGACTGGACAAACCTGGCAAACTATATATCAAACTCAGGTTATAGCTCATTATCCTCCGCCAATACTTTCTTGGACCAACGATCTCCACTATCTGTTGGTTTCCCAATGGCCCCCGATAACCATCGATCTGTGGGAAAACGTGGAGTTCATGCTTCCTCAAGAACTTCCTGATCTGGGACAACTGGAGTTTTGCGACCAATTTTCACCTCAAGGCCAGTATTTGACCGCGCGAGCCTATGTGAATGATGAGTTAGCAGGTTGGGTGCTGGTCAGTCCTGGGGGGCAGATTGTCCAGACTGTGAACAGCGAGCAGTTGCAGCAAGTCGGCATCGATTGGATGGAATGCCCGGTCTGGCAGTCGGACGAAGCGGCTTTTTACTTCCTGGGTGGCAAAGACAAGTCAACCAGCTTGTTTAAATATGTATTGGCCGCTAACGCTTTCGTGAATGTCAAACAGCTTTATCCGTCCGATTCTCAATATATTCCCCTGTCGCCAATCTCTTTAGCCCCTGACAATGCCACGCTGGCTATCACTTTCGGTATTCCCGGAAGCAGTGCGACAGAAATACACGTTCTGACACCGGACAATGAATGGCTAACTTACGGCGGAGAGGAAATGTCAGTACCCATAGGTGAGAATCCAGTATGGTTTCCCAGTTCAGAATAAGCCACCACTCGCATCCCCATTTGAAACGTGCTATCATTTGCAACAGTCAAATTGCAAATCATCGTAGGAATCGAACGAATGCGCGTTCTAGTCATTTCCGACATCCACGCCAATCTAGCTGCTTTTGAGAGTGTATTGTCCGATGCTAAAGGGGATTGGGATTACGTCTGGTGTTTAGGCGATGTAGTCGGATATGGCCCCAGCCCGAACGAATGCTGCGATCTGCTGCGGTCTTTGCCGCATCTCTGCCTCGCCGGGAATCACGACTGGGCCGCGCTGGGTCGGCTGGATATTCGCACTTTTAACGCCGATGCCCGCCGCGCCGTCACCTGGACCCGCGAAACCCTATCGCCCGAAAATACTGCCTACCTGTCAGCGCTGCCCACCACTTTTGTCTTGGGCAGTTTTACGTTGGCGCACGGCAGCCCGCGCGAACCCGTCTGGGAATATATTCTCGATCCACTGATTGCGGCGCTCAACTTCCCGCACTTCGAAACGTCTTATTGTCTGGTCGGCCACACCCATACCCCGGTGATCTTCGAACTGACCAGTGATCGGGGCGACACCGAAGCGATTCAGCCCACCTACCGCGAACCCAAGTATCTCAACGGCCACCGCCTGATCATCAATCCGGGCAGCGTCGGCCAGCCCCGCGACTCAAACAAAGACGCGTCCTATGGGATTCTGCACGTCAACGAAGCGATTTTTGAGCATCGCCGCGTGGCTTATTCCATCCGTGCCACCCAGGAAAAAATGCGGAAGTATGATTTACCCGAACGTCTGATCAACCGCCTGGAACATGGCTGGTGAAATAAATAATGACCGGTGCTCCGGTCATTATTTTTTGAATCTATTGGCGGCGGGTTTTAAGCGCGCCCGATCATTCCATGCAACCACCAGAACGCTTCACGCGGATACACCGCCATCAGTCGCTCATCCGCGAAGATGAATCTCCCCTCGTGAAAGATACGCTGTAGTTTGTTGTCAAGCTGGCGCATCCGTCCGCGCAGATCGTCGGTGAAAATATCCCGTTCCTCTGCCGCGTCTCGTAGATGTTTGATCATCGTACGTTTTTCCGCTTCCACCGGATACCCCGCCACACATCCCTGTGGGTCGTCGGTGCAGTCGTGCAGAAACTGCTCCATTGCATCCAGCCGCACATGCAGTTCGCGCTGCAACTTCGACTCATAATGCACCGCCCATTCACTGGTTGCGGACTCGAAATTAAGCTGGGCGTTATGGACCGAATTTTGCTGTTCGGCATTCAGAAGATTTTCGATCTGAGTCAGGCGGTGTAGGCGCAGCAACAATCCCCCCAATGTCAGCCGGGGCAGATCGCCTGCCAGATAACCGTAGACTTCGTTTTCATACAGATAAGGCGTCAGATTCGAGGCCATTGCCGACAACGCCCGGACGTCTCGATCAAGATCGAATGCCAGCGTCGGCGTTTTTTCGCTCATTTTTCTTTCCTGCCTACTTCTTATACAGTTTGATGTTACGATACGCCGGTTTGTTTTGTACCGCTTGAATCCGCGCATCGGCAGCTTTGGTATACCATTCCGCGATGACATTGCCCTGTTCGTTCGTATACGAAATTGTAGGTGCAAACCCCAGAATTTCTTTTACCCCAACAATCAGTTGATCGGTATTATCGCGGGGCACGGCTGTCAGAATGAAATACTCGTTCGGCACCCATTCGATGCTCACCGGAGCATCGTACCACTGACCTTCCATTCGGAAGGGCGACTCAGCGCTGATGGTATCAAACGAAACGGCGGTAATGCGGTTGCTCCAAAATGTATGGTTAACACGTTCTTCCAAAAAATAGGGCCGGTGTTCCGGTTCCACATAAAACCAGGTAGATGCATTGGTTGCCATACGTATCTCCCCGTAATTGATTTGTTCCCAATAATAACACGCTCAGACCAATCTGTGAAAACTGACTGAACTATGCCATACTTGAACAGGTAATAATAGATAGTGTTCACGCCACAGTTTTCAAGGAAACAGCATTCATGAATGGATTTTCGTGGTTAGGGGTTATCTTCAGCACGCTTGGTACCACACTGGCACTCGGCGGTTGGGTGGTTATGTCTGTGCCCTACTTTGACAATGCGCCCTATCTTCAGGATTTGCGCCGTCACAGCAAAATCTCCTTTTTGATCGGGGTAGGCTTTTTCCTCTTCTTTTTTGTCATTTTTTACCTGGGTGCCCAATATCTGGATGAAGAGAGCAGTGGGCCGCTGCTGGCTTTCACCATTTTTATCATTTTGCTGCCCGGTAGCATGCTTTTAGGTTCCGAAACCTGGGAACGTTACAACCCCAAAGGCATGAACAAAGTGTCGGCGGTGCATGCCGTCGCCATTGCCACCGGCATCGGCATGGCTGAGATCGCTGCCGTGTCGCTGATCTTCATGATCCTGCTGCGCGTGTCGAGCTAAAATGAAAGGCGCTCATTCGAAAAACGAGTGAGCGCCTCTGCTGCTTTTGATCAGGGCCAGATTTCTTCCGTCCCGCTGTGATGGATGGTCAGTCGTTCCTCGATTAGAATTTGCGTCCCTGAGTCGAAGTCCGAGAACGAGATTTCGCTGATCCACGCCTCTTGGTATACCCAACGCCGCGTCTCTATTCCATCATCCATCGCCACCACCGCGATCTTGCGCGTGACTTTGGTCGTTGGATTCGTCAGCGTTTCACGTGTCCAGCGGTTGAAGGGTAAGTTGGCATCTTGCTGCACCATTTTGCTAATCGTCAGGGGCTGGTTGACCAAACGCCCCGCTTCGAGATCAACACAGCGGATGCACAGCCCGCGCACGGCAAAAATGCCCGTTGCCACTTCGCCATCGATTTCCACCTGGAATTCGTTTGATGATAGGCTGTCAATGGCCTGAATGCCCGTTTGTTCTTGCGCCATCCCTCTCGCTCCTATACTAAATATCTATCGGATAGATATTTAGTATAGCTTTTTCTACTCGTCCGCCAACCGGATATGCAGTTCTTCTAATTGTTTAGGTTCGGCTTCCGACGGTGCCCCGGCCATCAAATCGGCGGCCTGCTGCGTCTTCGGGAAAGCGATCACTTCGCGGATATTCGGCTCACCCGCCAGCAGCATCGTTAGTCGGTCCACACCGGGCGCGATCCCGCCATGCGGCGGCGTGCCATATTCGAACGCTTCCAGCATATGCCCGAACCGCTCTTTGGCGACTTCCACATCCAATCCGATCAAACCGAAGATTTTTTCCTGCACCTCGCGCCGGTGAATACGAATGCTCCCCCCGGCGATTTCGTAGCCATTGCACGCCAGGTCATACTGTTGGCCGCGTGCCTTGCCCGGATCAGTATCCAGCAGCGCCAGGTCTTCCCACATCGGCGCGGTGAACAAATGGTGACTGGGATCCCAACGGTGCTCGTCCGCATTCCATTCAAACAGCGGGAAGTCGATCACCCAGCAGAGTCCGATCTTCTTCGGATCGGTGTATCCCAAGCGATCCGCCATTTCCCGCCGCAGTGCATCCAGTGCCGCGCACACCACAGGCTCGTTGTCCGACGCAAACAGAATCAAATCGCCCGGTTTGGCGTCCATTTTTGTCACAATCGCGCTGATTTGCTCCGCCGAGAAGAACTTAGCAATCGACGACTTGACCTGTCCGCCTTCTTCAACCGCCATCGTCGGCAGTCCCTTTGCACCCTGCCCTTTAGCGATCTCTTCTAGTTCACTGATCTGCTTGCGGCTGTATTCCGCGCATCCCGCCGCGCAAATGGCCCGCACCGGATTTCCCGCAGCCACATTCTCTTTAAAAACACGGAATTCGCTCTGTGCCGCGATCTCACTGAGATCGATAATTTCCATCCCATACCGCACGTCCGGCTTGTCCGTGCCAAAACGCCGCCGCGCTTCCGCATGCGTGAATCGGGGGAACGGCTTCGTCACCAATTCCCGATCCGAAACTTCTTCCACAATCCGCGTCATCATGTCTTCAATTAGCCCCATGATGTCGTCGCGGGTGATGAAACTCATCTCCATATCCAATTGCGTGAATTCCGGCTGGCGGTCCCCGCGTTGATCCTCATCGCGGAAGCATCGTGCGATCTGGAAATAGCGCTCATAGCCCGCCACCATCAAAAGCTGTTTCAACTGCTGCGGGCTTTGTGGTAGCGCATAGAATTTGCCTGGATGCACCCGGCTCGGCACGAGATAGTCCCGCGCGCCTTCAGGCGTCGTTTTGAACAGTATCGGCGTCTCGATCTCAACAAATCCGCGTTCCGCCAGATAATTACGGATGAACCGGATTACATTGTGCCGCAGCACGATATTCCGCTGCATACGGGGGCGGCGCAGGTCCAGGTAGCGAAACTTCATGCGCAGCGCTTCATCCACGTTTTCATCTTTATTGATATAAAACGGCGGCGTCTTAGCCTGATTCAGCACTTCAATCCGGTCCGCCTCAACTTCAATCTCCCCCGTTGCCAGATCAGGATTCGTCATCCCATCAGGCCGCCGGATCACGGTGCCCTGAATCTGGATCACCCATTCGGTACGCACGGTGGCCGCCAGCGCGTGTACATCTGGCGCGGTCTGCTGGTTAAATGTCACCTGTGTGATTCCCCACCGGTCCCGCAAATCCAGGAAAACCAACCCACCCTGATCGCGCCAGCGGTGAACCCACCCCGCCAGTGTAACCCGCTTGCCTGCATCCGCCGCGCGGAGTTCGCCACAATTTTGAGTCTTCAACATAACGGTTCATCCCCCGTCAGATTTTCAATAAATAAGCCCGAAGCTTAACACACCCCGGCGTTCCAAAACAAGAATTGTCTTCCTGGCCGCTGTAATCCTTACATTATTAACCATCGAAGTTAACCATTCAAGTTCACCATCCACGACCATGACAACCCTGAACATCTGTGCTATCCTGTATCTACACCTCACCGCACTTTCACAACTCAAAACGAGGAACAAAAGCGGGAGCGCTCACTCAGGTGTTCGCTAAATCTTCCCGTCTCGCGTCGTGAAATAGAAGCTTTTTCCCCTTGAGACGTCGTCAAGGGGGGGCGGGGATGCAACACAAAATTACACAGCAAGGCACTTCCTGCCAACAACTCGCCCATTTTCAGAGCTTTTTCCCCTCAAATGGGGTCACAAAGGGGGGGGCGGGGGATCATTCAACACGGAGTACCTGCGAGCGTTCCTATGTGCAGTGTATTTTTTTCAATGATTCATGATAAACTTTATTACCACGAATAAAAAACGGAGATAAAAAAGCCCTCGATTTTTCACCGAGGGCCGAAGTTTAGAAGTTGAGCATCCCGCCGTGCATCTGGTTATCAACCCACCGCCCGATGTACGGAAAACGGTAATCGTTGCCGCTGTGCGTTTCGACCAATGCTATCACTGAATAAATTACCATACCCAGTGGCAGCGCCAGCGAAGCCAGGATGAACACCGGCAGCAGCAGCAGCAGAATTGGCGCAAGGACAAAACCGATCAGCACCAACATCAGCAGAATGGACACGAAGAACAGCGCGACCCAGATCAGCACGCCCGAAATCAGCAGTACCAACCAGCCAATCGTTCCCACCAACTGGATCGTGAAGGCTTGCAGCGCATGATACGCCACATACTCCGAACGTTTGCGGAACGAGAAATAAATCAGCAGTGGCACAAACATCGTGAGCAGTACGCCGCTTCCCGCACTAAACAATCCGACAAGCGCGGTTAACAATGTGCTGGCATGCGCCAACGCCGCCCATTTCCGTTCATTCGCATCCAATTCGGCGGGCGAAAACCGCCGCTTCGATTTATACGGTGCCGCTTTGATCTTCTCAACTGGCGGAACACCCTGAATTTCCTCTGGTGTTTCCAGCCGGTTCTTCCGTGAGCCATAATAACGTTCTTCATATTCGCTCACTACGTCGTGCTCAACATCCGCGTTAACACGCCGCCGTACATCATCTACCGCCATTCGAATGCGCGACGGGATAGGCACACCTTCGCCCTCAACCGGATTTGTGTTTTCCGGCCCCTTGCGATCTTGCTCGTCCATCATCTGCTCCTAAAGTGATTTATCCCGTGCTCATTATTTAACTATACGTTAGGCCCACAAAATAAGTTGCACGGCTTTGAAAAAATCTAGTCTATCTGCTTTATTCTACGCTATACTTGCTCCGCTTCAAGGAGTTTGTGCGATGCAAAAATTTTCGTTTACCAAACGCCAGCTTGGGCTGCTCATGCTTTTGGCCGGACTGCTGGTTGTCATTGTGATGGTAGCTGCCGAAGCGGTGAACCCGGCTGGCTTCGGTATGATCCAAAAACTTGGTGTGCTGCTCGGCGTCTTGAGCATATTCGCCGGGCTGACGTTGCTCCCACTAGGAAGTAGACCCGCATGAGAACCCGACCGTTATCGCAGTGGATCACCACCGGATTGTTGGCCCTGGTTGTGCTCCTGATGCTCGGCCATTTGTTAGTTTATATCAACTACGCGGTTGGCCTGATGCGTTTCCCCTTCGACTATGACCAGGGTGAAGGTTTTGAATTAGTCGATACCATCATGTTCAGCGAAGGGCATTGGCCTTACCGCACCAACGAAGTTTACCCATTTTATGCCAGCAATTATCCGCCGCTCTTCCATATCATTCTGGTTCCTTTTGTCTGGATTTTCGGCCCCGCGTATTGGTATGGGCGTTTAGCCGGATTTGTCGGCACACTAATCACGGCGGCTGCCATAGCTTATATGGTTTACCGTTCCGAGCGCCACCGGACCGCTGCCATCGTTTCCGGTTTGGCGTTTCTCGCTTCCAATTATGTTTATCATGTGGGACCGCTGTTTCGCCAGCACATGAGCATGGTCATGTTTGAAACGCTGGCGATTCTCACCCTTGCCCATGTGACCGGCATCGAAAACCCGCGCCGCCGCCGTTGGACCATGCTAGGTGGTTTAGCGCTCCTGCTCGCTGCTGGTTATACCAAGCAGCACGCGGTAGCTACTGCGGCGGCGGTGTTTGCCTTTTTGTTTATCCGCCGCCCGCGCCTCAGCATCATCTGGGGCATTGGCTTTGGTGCCGTCGCTGGTGCGATCTTTCTTGCCATCAACATCGCCACACATGGCGCGTGGTGGGACAACATCATCGCCGCGAATGTCAACCCGTACATCGCCACCCAGTTCACCGACCTGTTTAAACAGTGGTTCCGGCTGCATGGCGCGCTGATTGTTTTGGCTGCCCTCTTTGCCGTCTACGAATTTTATTTTACACGCCTGTCCCTATATACCATCTGGTGGATTTTTGCCGTTCTTGCGACCACTCTGGCGGGCAAATGGGGCGCTGGCGACAGCTACTTTGCCACATCGATTGCGGCCACCTGCCTGTTAGCCGGACTGTTCGCCGCCCGAACACTGCGCGGAACCTGGACCTTTCCCGCCGATCATCCGTATGTCAGGCGTCTGCCCAAAAAGTTTATCTTGAAACATCGCCCCCAGATCGTCGCCTTGTCCGGCCTGATCATTCCTGTTTTTTATCTCTACTATGGTCTGAGTGTGATCCACATGCCAACCGAGGGCAAAATCTTCGGTCCACTGTCCGACGCGCTCGGCCTTGAATCCAGCTATCCGGGTCGTTATGCGTTTTACGATTCCGCCGGTTGGGTGCAGGGTTACGCGACCATCGGTCATGTTCCCACCCAGCAGGACATCGATAACGGCTGGCACATGGTCGATATTTTGCGCGCCAGCGCGAAACCTGCTATGAGCGAAGAAGCCGGTTTCAGTCTTCAAGCCGATAAAGATGTTGTGACCAACCCCACCCAGCTCAAAAACCTGTATGAGAATGATCTGTATGATCCCACTAATTTGATCGACGCCCTTGAGCAGCATGATTTTAGTGTGATCATCTTTCGCGCCCAGTTTTACCCGCCGCCCGTGCTGGACGCCGTTTATGAGGCGTACTATCCGGCTGAAACCGTGCGCATGAACGGCTTTGACTACGAAATCTGGCGTCCGGGTCCATCCCAAGCCATTCGCCAGTCCGTTGCCGCCGCGCTGGAAACACCATCCTCAAATATCTCTCAGTCTGTAGATTTCTCCCTTGAACAGACCCGACGCTGGCTCGAACACGCCCTGTGGTATCATAATTGGAAAGTCAATACGCCGCTGACGGTAAGCCGGGATTGTTTGGCGGGAACCTACCAACGTGATCTTCAAACCCTGACCGTTGAACTCTGTTCAACGGAGGAAGGTGCTGAAATCACGCTTCGGGAGTAGAAAAACATGAGGACGCGCATCCTTTGGATTTCTGTTGCCCTGCTGCTGCTGATGGTTGCAGGACTGGTTTCGATCTGGCCGGTGCGCAGTCTCTGGTACGACGAAACCGTAAACGCCTATTTTGCGACACAGAGTTGGGGCAGCATCTGGGAATGGTGTACCCAAATTGACAATCAGGTGCCTTTGCATTTTGTGCTGCTCAAGTTATGGGGCAGTGTTGCAGGCACAAGTGAATTTGCGCTGCGCGCCTTTTCCTTCGAATGTACGCTGCTGACCCTCGGTGGTGTGATTGCGCTTGGTCGCCGTATCGGGCAAAACATCATCGTCGGTTGGTTGGCCGCCATTGCCCTGGCTCTGAGTCAGGGTTTCCTCTATGCCGCCTTCGAGATTCGCGCCTATGCCTTAGCCTTAGCGCTTATGGCGTGGTCAAGTGTATTTTTGTGGGAACTCGTGGAACGTGACAGTGAAGATATACGCCGTTTGTTTTATTTGGCGGCTTATCTCGTGCTGGCATTGGCGTTAGTCTATACCCATTACACTGGTTTTTTCGTGTTGTGCGCCCATGCACTTTATGCCGTTTGGCAGGCATGGATTACCCCTCGTCAGCGCAAGCTTGTAGTTTATATCGGACTCGGCCTCTTCCTCGGTTATCTCCCCTGGATCATAGCCCTGGCAGGGCGTGATGTGCGGGAAGGCACGGCTTACGCCGGGCAAGTAACGCCTCGTGTCGCGCTGAACACCTATCTCGACTTTTACGCTTATGGTCAGAATATTCTGCCCGAGGCATCGCCGCCGCGTTACGCCCTGAGTATTCTGGTAGTTTTTCTCGCCGCGCTGCTGCTGTGGATCGTGCTCCGTCCCCAATCCTACAAAGGCTTCACGTTCGCCGCGCTGACCTTTGTTGTTCCCCTGGGCGTACTGCTTCTGATGGTCTATGCCGTGCAGGGGAAACTTTCCGGGCGTCACGGCTGGCCGCTGTGGCTCAGTGCTTCCCTGCTCTTTGGCCTCAGCTTAGGCGCATTGACTCGTTTTAAATGGCTGCGCTGGCCGGTGTGGTCCGCCGCCCTGCTGATCGTTTGGCTGCCATCCACCGCGAATTTGCAGCCGATTTATAACAGCTACCTGCGCGAAGCCTTTACCTATCTGGACACTCATTCTCAGCCGGGTGATGTTCTGGTGTTGCGCGACGGAACGCTGTTTGCAGCCGCCGAATACTACCAAACCAAACTCCCTTGGATCGGCCTTCCATCTCAAAAGCTCACCGATGTGAATCATTTTTTGTTCTTCCCCGAAGCCGAAAAGCAGTTAGCTGAACTGATCAGCCAGCATCAGGCCCAACGTGTCTGGGTGGTCGCCTGGCAGGGTCATATTATGGATCCCCAAGACCTGACCGACGGCATTCTGGAAAGCATCGGCCAACCCGAACCCCTGCCCGATGCGTTTGGGTTTGGCGACGTATCCGTTATGCTGTACAAATTGCGCGACAATCGGCCTTTAGGAGAATTTCGCCAGACTGTTTCAGAGATGCACCCCATCGCCCAAACCCCACAAAATGGTCCCGTCTATCTGGGTGGTTATGTATTGGATAAGCGCACTTTTCATCCTGGCGATGTGCTCGTGATTCATACATGGTGGCAGCGAGGCCAAACGGTGCTGCCCAATATGCGTGTCAGCGTCCGGCTCTATGCGCCCGATGCCGCGCCCAACGAATTCTACCGTGGAGCGGTATTGGATCAGCCGCCCGTGTCGGCTACCTTTGGTCAAGAGAACTGGGCACCCGATACGCCGATCTTCAGCCGTTTTGTGCTGTGGCTTCCGCCCAACACACCGACAGGAATGATGACTCTTAAAATGGTGCTGTACGATGTGCCGCTACCCGGAACTTTCGAGCCAGTTTTTGTGACGATTGATGAGATCGAAATTGTGCCCCATTAAAATAAGAAACCCGGCGCTTTGTGGAAAGTACCGGGTTAAGTCAAGCCAGTCAGACTTTATGAGCGGCGCACGATAAAAAATGCACCCAATGCAATCAGCACAATTCCGATAATGTTACCAACGACAGGCAGCGTCGTACCGAAGAGGTTCAATTTATTCTTAGCATCTTCGGCGTCGGATTTTGCTTCTTTCACCGATTCATCTGTCGCCTGATAGGTCAAATCATAAACGGGGACTTCCAGCGCCGCGAGCGATGCCATTCCGCCCAAATTCGCTTCTTCCCACTTTGTCAGATCTTCATCGCTGATCGATTCGGATAGGGCAGCACGTGTCTCTTCCGAAATTGCCCCCTGGCGCATCTCCTGGCGGAAAGTCGTGTTCAGCGTTTCATCTTCACCGAGAACGCCCTGTGTCTCTTCTGGCAGAAGCCCGATGAGTGCATTTTCCAGCGCAACCAGCATTTCTTCGGACAGCTTGACCATCCGCAGTTCATGCTTTTGGGTGTCAATCAATATGCCCGTCTGCGGCTCAATCCAATATTGCCCCTCGAAGGTGTAGGTGTAGTCGAGTTTGACTTCATCGGGAAGCCGCCCCACCACAGCGATAACCTTGGCTTTCCGCTGCATGCGTTCAGGATCGGCTAGTTCTTCTTCGGTGGCAGATGCGTCGGACGCGGCAGAAATGGCCGGAATTAATTGAGTCTTGGGTAAACTGGCGGGCAACCCAAGCAGCTCAACTCCCTTTGGCGAAATAGGCTCGCTGCCTTCGGAGACAAACAGATAAGTATCGATCTTGGCGCGCGCATGCTCTTCTTCCTTATCAAAGACAAGCTTTACGGTGTGCTGGTAATCATCGCTCCAGCCATCATAGGTCGTTTTTTCAGAATCGAGCGGCCAGGTGATCGATACACCTTCGCGTGGCACATCGATTTTGGCTTTCCACGCATCCGGTGCATCCATCTGTCCTTCCATCGTTTTGCGATCAAGCACATAATACTTTGTAATTTCCTTCAGCAGTTGGTCTGCTTTGAGAGCTTCATCTTCTGCGTTCGGATCTCCCACACGGTAAAGCTTCTGATTTTCTGACACGAGCGCCAGATCCCCATCTACTTCTTCGGTTTTCACATGGCGATCAATCCGCACGTTCAGATCGGTCAAAATAGCAGGTCCGCTGTCACTCACCGCCAGCAGAATGGGCATCGTCCCTTCATAATGACGGGTCGTATCCACATCGGTGGGGAGTTTTTTCATGCCAGGAACAATGACAAACATAACCACTAAAGAAACAATGGCAAGCACTAAACCTACGCCAATCAATAAGTAGCCTGCTGATTTGCGGCTCATTCTTTTCCTCCCTAGTAGAATTTTGGAAAAACATGCACAACTATACAGCTAAATTGTATACACGCCTAATTTAATTTACATCAGTATAGAAATTGCTCTATGTCTAGTTGCGACCTTAATTCGCCCTGGTCGATTTCTCAATGTGTGGGTACAATGCGCCTGATGTGACCTTCGGACTAGCTGGGTCACGTTTTCACGCCCATCGTTTATGGACAGCATAGTCTGAGGATCAATATGTCTCAACAAAAAGGCTTCACTCTGTGGTTTACTGGCCTCTCAGGAGCTGGAAAAACAACGGTTGCCCTCGCCCTGGAAAAAGAACTGCGAAATCGGGGCTTGTATATTGAGCGGTTGGATGGGGATACTGTGCGTCAGGGCTTGACCCGCGATCTTGGTTTTTCGAAGGAAGACCGTGACAAAAATATCGAGCGCGTGACCTTTGTCGCCAAACTGCTTTCGCGTAATGGCGTCGGTGTGCTCGCGTCGTTTATCTCGCCCTACATCGAAACCCGCGCGATGGTGCGCCGCGAAACGACCAATTTTATTGAAGTGTTCGTGAGTGCCCCGCTGGAAACCTGCATTGAACGCGACGTCAAAGGTATGTACAAAAAAGCGATGGCCGGTGAAATCAAAAACTTCACAGGCATCGATGATCCCTATGAAGAGCCAACTAATCCCGAAATTACGCTGCAAACGAATCTGGAGTCAGTTGAGGATAGTGTGAACAAATGCCTCGCTTATCTCGAAGCGAATGGTTATCTGCAACCCTCGACGGAACTGCAAAAAGCCTAAGTTTTTATCTGGAGGGGTATCACCCCTCCAATAATTTATTACGCCTGCAAGCGATTCAGCCGCCATGTCTGCCACAAACTCCACAGCGACAGCATCCCAAACGCCAGCACATAAACCACCATATAAATCGCCATCGCAGGGAATTTGACGAGAGCAATAATCAGCCCCAATACGGCATAAATTCCCAGCATTAATTCGCCAATCGTGGTCCAATCCGGGCGCAGTGCATAGCGTTTGCTGGCTAATTGATCCTGCTTTTGCACCACGCGGAACTTCGGCGTGCGTTTAAACACATTGCCGCCGGTGCCCGTGAACGCCTCGTATACTGCCCGCGAATTACTGAGCATCATGCCGGTTCCAATTAGTATCAGCACTGGAAAGTAAAGCAGTCGCTTGGGCCAGTCCCGGTAGAGCGCGATTTGCCCCAGCGCCATATAGATAGGCGGAGCCAACCCCGCGATTCCGAGCGGTCCCAGCGGGAGTTTGAGTAACATATCGGTGAGCAGAATCGGCGGTGTGAGCAGAAACAGCAGCAGCACAAAGGGCTGGATTGCATATTGACCCAGGTGTAGCACGCCCATCATTTTTTGCAGGGGATTCAGATTTGACCGCAGCAGTGGAATAAGGTGCTTTTTAAAACACTGAGTTGATCCCTTGGCCCAGCGCGCCTGTTGTACTTTGTAGGCGGTCAATTGGGGCGGCACTTCGCCGGGAACTGAGACATCCACAATGTAGCGAAAGCGCCAGCCTTTGAGAAAGGCGCGATAGCTCAGGTCCAGGTCTTCAGTCAGTGTATCGGCTGTCCAACCACCCGCTTCATCAATCGTTTTGCGCCGCCAGATGCCACCCGTGCCGTTCATCGACATCGGCAGTTGGCCCCGGCTGCGCGCGACCTGTTCAATGGCAAAATGCTGATCCATCGCCAATGCCTGGGCACGTGTGAGCAGGTTATAATCCACGTTCAGATGTGCCCACCGGGTCTGCACCAACGCGATTTTCGGGTCAGCATTAAAATGCGGCATCACGCGCCGTAGAAAATCGGGTGCGGGTACAAAATCAGCATCGAAAATCCCCACACAATCGGTGTGTGACAGCGCCAAACCATAAGCCAACGCGCCTGCTTTATAACCTTTTCGTTCTGGGCGGCGGATTAGTTCAATGTTTAACCCTTTGGCCCGCCACTCTTCTACCTTTTTGCGCAGCAGTTCCGTTGTTTCGTCCGTCGAGTCATCCAGAACCTGGATATACAGCTTGTCGCGAGGATAATCCAGCGCGCCCATCGCATCGATCAGGCGATCCACTACATGCTGCTCGTTATAAATCGGCAGTTGCAGCGTGACGGATAACAGTTCAGAATCAGGAACCTGCGGTGCAATTGGCGCTTTTTTGAAGTTGAAAAAGTAAATCGCCATCATGATGAAAAAGCTGGCGGAATAAATGGCAATGACTGTAGCGGCCAGCATGTAACCCAGCCCCAACAGAGTTTCCAAATTTCACCTACCTTGAACTGAGAAATGTTGAAGGGATAATCTAGCGCCTTGTGCGCCGGAGATCAAATGACACTAGTCACTTTTTCGCAGCGTGTCCAGCCGCGCCATCGCCGCCCGATATTCTCGTTCCAGATCGTTCGCCATCTCGCGCAAAAAATCATGCCCGCGCTGTGCGCCCAGCGAATCCTGGATTTTTAGCCACATCATGTCGCCGTTTTGCAAGTCTGCTCGTTTCTGTTTTAAATCTGCGATGCGCGATTCAAGCTGGGTATAGATCTGCTGTAATTGGCGGAGGTACAACACACTCAGTGGTTCGTCCAAATTGCTGGTCGCTGGGCGCTCCGCCAGCGCTTGCAGCATGGCGCTGTCGCGGCGGCTGTATGCCTCGTTGATCTCAACCATCAACCGGGTTCGGTGTTCACGCTCAACCGGATCGGTAGCCAGATCAGGATGGTAGCGGCGCACCAGTTGACGATAAATCTGTTTCAAATCTTTGCTGGGTTCGCCAACGACCTGCCGCAGCACGTCATCGGATGGCGGCGAGGAGTCGCGCTGCGGACGCTGCCACGTGCGCCGGAACTGTTCCTCGACGGACACATAATCACTGGGCGGCGTCCATGAGGACGCGGTGGGGCGCGGTGTCAGATCCCGGTCAGGGGAACGCCACACCCGGCGATATTGTTCTTCGACCGACTCATAACCGGGCGGCGGCGTCCATTCGGAGCCGGATGATGTATCGGGTGCCTTCGGTTTTTCGAGTTCGGCAATCGCACTCTGGATAATTTCCAGCCGGAGTTGCAGCGGTTTGATACGTTGGTTGTAACGGGTGGTAAATTGGTCGAGTTCGCGCTCAATATCCAGTACTTCGCTCTCTAAATCGACCAATTGGGTTTCTAAACTGGCAATGTCGGCTTTCAAGCGAGCAATCTGAGCGTCCATCACTTATTTCGCTTTATACCATTTACTCGGTACATCAGTTGTAGAAATCCGGTGTTGCCCTTCACTTTGCGTGGTTCGAGCACCTCAATTTCAAAGAGATGGTGCGCCAGATCATAGGTGGATTGGCTGATAATAATTTCACCCGCCAATGCATTTTCCTGCATCAGCTTCGCCAGGTTAAAAGGTTTGCCAATGGCGGTAAATACTTTACGGCTGGGGCTGCCCACGTTACCAAGCATCGCGGTGCCTGTATCAACGCCAATGCCATAGAACAACCGCTGCTCGTCGGGCAAAATTTCGTGTAAGGCGCGCACATCATAGGCCATCGAGAGGGCGGCGCGTACGGCACGGATCGCGTGGTCGCGTTGGGGATTGAGTTGGGTGTTGAACAGCCCTACCACGGCATCCCCCATGTATTTGTCGATAATGCCGTCGTAGAGTTGGATGGCTTCAGAACTGACCGCCAGATAATGATTGATCACTTCCATCAATTCTTCAGGCGGAAGTTGTTCGCTAAAGGTTGTAAAGCCGCGTACATCCGCAAAAATGACCGAAATCTCGCGTTCATCACCGCTCAGTCCAAGGCCATCGATGCTCTGAATGTTGCGAACCAGGCTGGGAGGCAGGTAGGTTCGCACCACATTGAGCGTTGCGTCGCGTTTTTTGATCTCGGTCAAATCATCAACCACCAGCGCCATTCCATAAATGACAGCGCTGGCGTCTTTAAGCGGCGCGATTTTCAAACTGAGATTGACCGGGCCGCGTCCTGGCAAAACAGGTTCGATTTCGACCACCTGCGGCATATTGCCACGCAGCGCGCTGGCGATAAGCGCATCAAATCCCGCGAATGCTGGGAGGACGGTTTGCAAGGGTTGTCCAACCGCATGGTCATATGAAACGCCGAGAATACGTTCGGCAGCCTGATTATAGGTCACGATGTGATGATCAATATCGGTTGTAATGACACCGCTGGCGATGGACTGCAACACATTGTCCATCAGTTCTTTCATCTCCGTGATTTCGATCAGGGCGCGACGGGCACCCTCGAACAAACGCGCATTTTCGATGGCGATCGCAGCCTGGTTTCCAAAAGCCATCAATAACGACAGTTCCTTTTCGCCAAAAAGATCAGGGATTTGGCGGTTATCGGCATAGACCACACCCGAAATTTTACCTTTGTAGATCAGCGGCGCGCACAAAACGGAACGGGGCGCATGCATCACAATGCTTTCCTGGGTACTGTAACGTGGATCGAGCAAGGCGTTTTGCGACACCACCGGTTCGCCGGTTTCGGCTACGTGATAAACAATTGTGCTGCTGACTGTGAAGCGGCTCTGATCCAGGCTCTGGCGATTGCGATCACGCGCCGTTTTGAACAGCAGCTCACCTGTCTCAGCATCACGCAGCATGATATAGCCGCGCTCTGCGCCGGTAAGCGCGATCACCGTATCCATGACTTCGTTAAGCACCAGATCGATGTCTAAAGATGAATTGACAATCTGGCTGGTACCAGCCAAGGCGCGAAGTTGATCAAGCTCAGTCGCCTCACCAACCAGCCGATCAGCCAGGTTCTGAAGATCGATCCGCATATAATACAACTTTTCCAGCATCCCGCTGGGGAGTGCCATGCCGCGCTGGCGTAATATATCGTGCTGGGCGCGCAGCATGCTTTCCATAGCGGTCGCTTGCTGGACCAGTTGTTTGATTTCGTTGTGCGAACTCACTTGTTCCGACATAGGCAATTACCCGCGCTGAATTTCATAAATTTGAGCAACCTGGCGGCGACCTTTGACCTGGATCGAGGGGCGCTCAATGACCCGAATTCGATTCGCAGGGTCGTTTAATTGAGCAGCGCAAGATTCATACGTATCATGGCTGATGATGATCTGACCGGGCAACGCGTTTTCCTGTAGGCGCTTCGTCAGATTAACGGCGTCTCCAATCGCGGTGAATTCACGGCGTGAAGCGCTGCCGACGTTACCGAGTGTCGCTACACCCGTATGAATACCAATTCGATACAGCGGTTCCGGTTCTTCCCCAGTCTGTTCGAACAACGCCAAAATATCGTCCGCCATCCTTAAAGCAGCCTGGACTGCATCCCAGGCGTGATCATCACTTGGATTTAACTGGGTATTGAATAAACCCATAATCTCGCTGCCCATGAACTTATCGATCACGCCGGCATGATGATGGATCGCTTCTGCACCTGTTGTCAGATAGAGATTTAACCATTCCATCAGTTCCTGCGGCTGGAGTTCGGACGGAAAGGTATGAAAGGGGCGTGTTTCGACAAATACGGTAGTAATCAGACGACGTTCGCCGCCTAAGCCCAGTCCATCCAGACTTTGAATATTATCGACCAGCGCAGGCGGGAGATAACGGCGAACCACATTCAGCGTGGCATCGCGTTTTTTGATTTCAGTCAGGTCATCGACCACAATCGCCACGCCTTCAGTTGTCCCCTCGTTCTTTAGCGGCGACATGGTCAGGTTGAGATTCACCACACCGCGATCAGGAAGTTCAGGTTCGATCTCCAGCATTTCCTGGTAGCTGTGGCTGAAAACAACCTCTAACAGATCGCTGGCGTAGCGGTAAATGATGGGTAGTGCCGAGTCCAACGAGCGACCCACAACGGATGTGTCAGGTACGTTAAAAATCTGCTCGGCAGCCGAATTGTAACTCGTCACCAGCACATTCAAGTCAGTGGAGATTACGCCGCTGGCAATGGACTGTAAGACATTGTCCATCAATTCCTTCATTTCCGTGATCTCGTTCAGTGCGGTTTGCAGGCGGTGAAAGAGCCGTGCATTTTCAATGGCAATCGCCGCCTGGTTCGCAAAGGCAACCAGCAGCGACAATTCTTTTTCACCGAACAGCGCGTCCTTGATCCGGTTGTCGGCATACACGACTCCGGTCACGGTGCCCTTATTGATCAGCGGAACACAGAGAATCGAGCGCAGGGCATAAATGAGGACGCTTTCCTGGGCGCTAAAACGCGGATCGGACAAGGCGTTCGTCGTAACAACGGGTTGTCCGGTCTGAGCAACCTCTTCGACAATGGTGCGGCTGATGATAAAACTACCCTCAGCCAGTGTCTTCCGGTCAATGTTACGCGCCACACGGAATTCCATCTCGTCTGTTTGTGCATCACGCAGCATGATATAGCCGCGCTCGGCACCGGTAAGCGCGATCACTGTGTCCATGACTTCATTGAGTACCTGATCCAGATCGAGGGAAGATGTAATCAGCGCAGTAGTCCCGGCCAGCGCCCGTAACTGTTCCAATTCAATCGAATCGCCAGCCAGCCGCATACTAAGATTTTCCAGGATGGTTTGCATTTCGGTCAAACCGTTGAGTGTCCCCGGAGGGAGGCTCATCCCGCGCTGGCGCAACAAATCACGCTGTACACGCAGTGCATCACAAATTTCACCGCAGACCTGGCCTAATCGCTTGACTTCCTGTTCAACGGTTTGATTTTCCCCAAGCTCAGCCATACCACGCTCCATCCCATCCTCCAGCATTTCCGATTATACTCGGATAAGGGAGCCAAGCAATAGAACAGCGGAGAAAATAAAAAGAGCGGGCATTCGCGCCCGCTCTCATCTTTACGCTTCTTTTCGTTTGGTAGAACGTTTGGGTTTGGCTTTTTTCTCCGACAACAGCTTGATAGCGTGCTCTAAGGTGAGGGCGTTGACCTCGATACCCTTGGGTAAAGCGGCGTTGGTTTTGCCATGTTTCACAAAAGGACCGTAACGTCCTTCGTAAATGCCCACCTTCTCGCCATCGGTCGGGTGTGCGCCAAGCTCACGGATCATTTCGGTTTTACGGCGACCTTTTTCCTGAGACAAAATTTCCAGGGCGCGCTGCAAATTGACCGTTAACACGTCGTCGCCTTTGGGCAGCGAACGGTATTCGCCGTTGTGCCGGATAAAAGGCCCAAACCGGCCAACACCGGCTTCGATGGCTTCACCCGATTCGGGATGTTGTCCTAAGTGGCGCGGCAGTTGCAGCAGGGCAAGTGCCTGTTCCAGGGTCAGATCATCCGGTTTCATACCCTTCAACAAAGAGGCGCGGCGCGGTTTGGTATCGCCGTTGCCATTCCCGTTTTCGCCGTTCGAACCGAGCTGCACATACGGGCCATAACGCCCGGTTAACACGTAAATCGGTTCGCCCGTTCCGGGATCATAACCTAACGGCGTTGGAGCTTCATTCTTCTGACGCAGCAGACGTTCGGCTTCATCAGGACCTAAATCGGCGGGTGATAAGGTGTCGGGCAGTGAAACGCGAATTGGTTCACCGTTATTTTCTTTTTCCAGATAGGGACCATAACGGCCAATGCGCACCCGTGCGCCGACTTCATCCAGTTTTAGGGCGTGGATTTCGCGGGGATCGATTTCCTGCTCTTTCGAGCGGACCTGACGATCCAAACCCTGTTCGCCCAGGTAGAAGGTTTTCAGGTAGGGCTGGCCCTCAACGTTGCCATCGGCAATATCATCCAACACCTGTTCCATCTGGGCGGTGAATTCCATGTCCACGAGTTCAGGAAAATGTTTCTCCAGTAGATGGTTGACCGCAAAAGCGGTAAAGGTGGGAACCAGTTGGTTGGCCTGCTTGACCACATAACCGCGATCCTGAATCGTGCTGATGATGGTCGCGTAGGTGCTGGGGCGGCCAATGCCTTCACTTTCAAGCGCTTTAACCAGGGTCGCATCGGTATAACGCGCGGGCGGATAGGTATCGTGTTTGATCGGTTCCAGTTCGCGGCAGTCTACTACCTGATCAACTTTCAGCGCCGGGAGCAGCATTTCCTGGTTATCCATCGCAGCGGTTGGATCATCGTCGCCTTCAACATAAGCGCGGAAAAAGCCAGGGAATAAAATCCGCTTGCCGGATGCTTTAAACTCGGCATTATCCACCATGATTGTCGCCGTGCTCAAAAGCAGGCGAGCATCAGCCATTTGGGTGGCAATCGCGCGCTTCCAGATCAGGTCGTATAGTGCATATTCCTGTCCAGTCAGTCCTAATTCGTCTCCGGTTGGCATTTGCTGTCCGGCGGGTCGAATTGCTTCGTGGGCTTCCTGCGCACCCTTGCTCTTAGTCCGATATTGGCGCGGTGTTTTGCTGAGATATTCCGCGCCGTATTTATCCTTCACGCGCTGCCGAATGGTCGTCAGGGCCTGCTGAGACAAATGAACCGAGTCCGTACGCATGTAGGTGATATAACCCTGTTCGTAGAGGCGTTGGGCCACGCGCATGGTATCGCGCGCCGACATCCCAAGTTTGCGGTTGGCTTCCTGCTGCAAGGTGGAAGTGGTAAATGGCGGCGCAGGGGACCGAGTCTGTTCACGTTCATTGACATCGGTTACGCGCCATTCGCCCTTGATCAGTTTGGCGGCGAGTTCTTTCGCCTGTTTTTCGTCGAGCAACACCACGCGCTTATTTTTAGAAATCTGCCCGGTTTCGGGATTAAAATCTTTGCCGGTTGCCAACCGAACACCACCCAATGAGGTCAACTGGGCAGTAAACAATTCTTTATGGGCGGCGAGGGTCGCCTTGAGATCCCAATAGGAACCGCTCTTAAATTTACGCCGATCTTCTTCGCGCTGGACCAGCAGGCGCACAGCAGCCGACTGAACCCGTCCAGCGGACAGCCCGGGCGCGATTTTCTTCCACAGCAGCGGCGAGACGGTATAACCCACCAGCCGATCTAAAACACGGCGAGTTTCCTGCGCCTCAACCAGATTATCATCAATGGTGCGACACTGACCGAGCGCTTCCTGAATCGCTTCACGCGTGATCTCGTGAAAAACCATACGTTTGACCGGAATATGTGGTTTTAAAACCTGAGTCAGATGCCAGGCGATACTTTCGCCTTCACGGTCCTCGTCGGTCGCCAGGATCAGTTCATCTTTGTCCTTGAGCGCGGCGATCAGTTCCTTGACAACCTTCTTTTTATCTTTGGGCACCACATAAAGCGGCTCGAATCCCGCTTCAATATTGACGCCGAGCCGCGCCCATTCTTCTGCTTTTAACTTGGCGGGAATCTCGGTTGCCGAAGCTGGCAGATCGCGGACATGGCCCATGCTGGCCTCGACCTGATATTCCTTCGGCAGATAGCCTTTGATCGTGCGGGCTTTGGTTGGGGATTCGACAATAACCAGTTTACTCACAAATACCACCTGTGCTGTTCTGTACCACTGTTCTTTACGTATTGACTGGGCGAAAATCGTGCGAAGGGTACCACTCTATTGATGGACTGGCAAGCCTCACTTGCAAGAATATACGCTATCGTAAACCACCAGTTGCTCCAACTCTGATCCCTGGACAACAAACTTGCAGCCATCAGTCAGGTGAATGGTCTGGTTCAAAAATCTGTTTGGCGGGTAGTTCGATCAAACCGTCTACCGCCTCAAAAATGATGTCACCGGGTGTCAGGTTAAAAACTAAATGGCTTTCGCCGGGCACGGTTACGGTAAAATCGGTATACGAAAGCTGACCCCGAATTGGTTTGCGGCGAGCCACAATATACACACCGGCATCATCCTGTTCGGCGGCCAATTCCAGTCCAAAGGCACGCTGCATATTGGCTTCTAAAATGACTTTGGGGGCCGTATCGCGCCGGATCGTCACGCGACAGTGACTCCCACGAATATAAACGGTTAAGGGCGGTTTGACGTTAAAAACCTGAAGATGGGTGCGCTGCGCCGACAAGGGTAAGGATAAATTGGCGGCGGCTGAGCCAAGTGCTGAATCAACAGCCATTTTGCTGCCCATGTTCAGCGCTTTATCCAGAACTGTCCGGCGACCTAAACGAAAGGCTAACCGCGAAAGACGCCCCATCAACTTGTCCATTGCTGCTCTTTCAACCATGTCAATATGGCTTGCGCGACCACACCGGCTTGTTCGAGCGGGAACATGTGTCCCGCACCTTCGACCTGAACGAGTTTGGCATTAGGAATACGTTCGGCTAAGGTGATCCCAAACTTCAATTTGACCATCTGATCATCAACTGCCGCCAGCACCAATGTGGGCGCGGTGATGTGATCGAGTTTATCACGAAAGTCGAAAGCCATGCATGCTAAATAATCGTTGCGCATGACTTCAGGCGCGGTTTTCAGCAAATTTTCACGACTGCGCGCTTTCATCTCTGCCGGAGCATTGACGCCCCAGGACCAGTCCACAAGCCAATCTACAGCCTGTTCCGTCTGGCTGATAATCCGATCCGGGAGCGTGGGATCAACCGGAAGTTTGCTTCCGGTGCCGACCAAAACCAACCCGGCAACCTGGGCGGAAAATTTCAGTCCCATCTGCTGGGCGATAGCGCCACCCATGCTGTGTCCGGCGATAACTGCGCGGGGAATTTCCAGATCGGTGAGCAGCGCGGCCACGTCGTGGGCGTAGGCCAACGTGTCATCGTAACCTGAACCAGCCGAGCGGCCATGACCGGGCAAATCGACAGCGATGACGCGCGCACCGGGCAAACGGCGGAGTTCCGGCGACCAGTCGAGATGTGATCCACCAGCGCCATGAATGAGCACAAGCGGCGGAACCATCGATTCATCGTTTTTTTTGTCCGTATAATACATAGAACTTCCAGATTGTTTGGGCATCCTACCTCCCCTCCCCCCTTTTGAGACGTATTGAAGGGAAAAAGGGCTAAAACTGACGACGCGAACCCCGGTTTCACGACGCGAGACGGGAAGATTTGTTGATCTTCGGAATGATCCCCCCCCCCCCGCTTTTAGCGTTTTGAACCTGGGAAGTTTCACAAAGTGGGAGTTTTGTAAAATCTGGTCGATTTTCTACCCCCCCTTGGTATTGTACTGGATTGTGAAGGTGCAGCGAGTCGTAGATACAGGATAGCACGACTGTTCTGATTTGTCATGGTCGTGACCGACTAACTTGAATGACTAACTTCGATGGTGAACCAGGCCTATTCGCTTGACGGGGCGTGGGGGGCTGGCTATACTTCGCGGCAAAAGATACGGGTCTTATAAGTGAGGATAGGCGCATGGCGGAAAAAAAAGACACGTCCATCAGTCCTGAACTGCTGGAAATTTTGCGGTGTCCTGAAGCGGTTCACTACACTGATAAAGGGGATGATCCAGGCCGGTTAGAACTGGTTCATGATTGTTGGCTGGTTTCTAAGGACTCCGGCTACAAATATCCGAT
>DATAMF010000377.1:0-11034 GCA_036260665.1 Aggregatilineaceae bacterium
TCTTCATCGACCTCACCATTGAGGCGAACCAATTCCGCGCGCGCTTCGTTTCCAGCTTCGAGGCGCTTGGCTAACATTACCTCTTCTTCTGTACTCAGCAGCGGGACGCGTGCCATTTCCTTCAGGTAGAGGCCAACGGTGTCATCCGATGCAACACCGCTGAGGTCAAACGTTTCAATTTCATCGCCATCCAGATCCTCTTCATCCTCCAACACCGGGATAATGGGATCGTCGGGCTTGGTTCCAAAAACTTCTACACCGGCTGCTTTAAGTTTAAAAAATGTATCTTCGAGCTGATCCATCGCGTCATCGGCATCAGGCAGCATCTCTAAAATGTCGTCGGTCGTCAAAAAGCCCTGGTTGTCCGCCTTTTCTAAAAGCGCGGCCATCAAGTTTGGGTTCTCCCTGCTAGAATGGTGGTAGTCTTTCAAGGTAGAATCCCCCCCTCCGCTATATAGACCGGTAATTACGTTAACTTACGTCTCTTCATCTTCATTAAAATAACTGCGCAGCGACTCCATACGTGGATCAATATCAAGCTCGCAGTTACAAGTGCCTTCGTTCAGGTTTTGGCCGCATTCCGGGCATAATCCCGCGCAGTCCGGGCGGCACAAAACGCCAATTGGAAGTGCCAGAATCGCTTCTTCACGAAGCAGCGGCCCCAAGTCCAGAATCCCCGTATCATCCACCGCATACTCGGCTTCTGCCGAAGGTGGATAAGCAAACAACTCTTCAAGTTCAAATGTGACGGGAACCGCAGTGGGGGTCAGGCAGCGCACACACTCGCCAACGACGCTTGTCTCCAAACCGCCCTGGACCAGAATCCCGCGCGAATTACGGCTCAGCCGCAGTTCGCCGCGCACATAATCCAGATCCAAATCTTCTTCCAGGCGGACACGTGGCAGATCAAGCTCAAACGATTTTTGATGTCCAGCGCCCTGTACAAGTAAAAATCCGACGTTTACTTTCAATACGCGCGGATTTACAAATGGTTGGTTGTGTGAATTCGTCACGACAGTTGGCCTACTTTATAAAAAAATAACCGCAGACTTTGCAACTGAGATCATGGCGGCTACTCTTTGACTTCAAATTTTTTCACTGTCAGTGACATGATTATAACGAATCAAGTATTTGATGTCAAGCGAGCCACGTATTAGTTAGGCTAAAATAGGAAATGTTTGCTATTACCAGTATTTCATAAATAACATTGTCAGAAAATCGCCCAGGAAACGCCGTTTTACGTGCGCGTTTGAATTCGCTATAATCGCCCCGGTTTGCGCCACTAAACAGGATGTGGATTATGCGGATTCTGGTCACGGGTGCCGATGGGCGACTCGGTAAGCAACTTTGTCTCAACCTCCAATCACATCATGCAGTCACGCCGGTGGATGTCGGCTCGATGGATATTACCGATCTCCAGCAGGTCAACCAGACTTTTGAGGCCGTCCGGCCCGAACTGGTGATTCACTGCGCTGCCCTGACCGGCGTCGATTACTGCGCCGAACATCCCGAAGAGGCGCTGAAAATCAACGCCTTGGGCACACAAACTGTCGCGCTCGAATGCCAGCAACACGATGCCGCGTTGCTGTATGTAAGCACCAATGAAGTGTTCGATGGCAAAACATGGCGCGAATACCAGGAATACGATTCGCCCCATCCTGCCAATCCTTACGCCTATAGTAAATGGGTCGGTGAGCAGATCGTGCGTGACCTTGTGCGCCAACACTACCTTGTGCGAACCTCGTGGCTTTTCTCACAAGATGGGCACAATTTTGTGCAGATCATGCTGCAACTCGCCGCGGAAGGAAAACCGCTGCGTGTCGTCACCAATGAGGTAAGCTGTCCTACCTATAACCTCGATTTGGCCGAAGCAATTTGCCGCTTGATTGAAACGAAACGTTACGGCATCTACCATCTGACCAACGAGGGATATACTTCGCGCTATCAGTTCGCGCGGCAGTTGCTCGATCTGGCGGGCTACGACCAAACCCCCATCGAACCGATTGCCCTTGCCGAATATCAACGCCCCTCGCGCCCACCGGAGTACGCGATTTTGCGCAACTTTATGGCCGCGCAACTTGGCATCCGCCTGCGTCCCTGGCAGGATGCATTGGCCGCCTTTGTCGCCGCGGAACAATCCAGGTAGGTGGTTATGCCCAACGCAACACCGGCTCTCTTTTCGGTCGTCATCCCCAATTGGAACGGCGCGCACCACCTGCCGCCTTGCCTGGATGCCTTGCGCGCTCAGACCTATCCGCATATTGAAGTGATTGTCGCCGACAACGCCTCCCATGATGGATCGCAGCAGTTGCTCGCTGAACGTTATCCCGAAGTTCGGCTGGTCCAACTCCCGAAGAATCGCGGCTTCACTGGAGCCTGCAACGCGGGCATGGAAGCCGCCGCCGGGGAATATGTATCCCTGCTCAACAACGACACCGAAGTCGATCCCAACTGGGTCGCGGAGGTCGTCGCCGCCTTTCAGCGCCATCCCGAAGCCGGATTAGTGGCGTCTAAAATGCTGCTCTTTGATCGGCGCGACACCTTCCACACCGCGGGCGATCTCTACCGTGTGGATGGACGCCTGATGAATCGTGGCGTGTGGGAGCAAAACACGGGCCAGTACGATCAGGAAGATTATGTTTTCAGCGCCTGCGGGGGATCATCCGCCTACCGCCGCCGCATGTTAGACGAGATTGGCCTGCTGGATGACGACTTCTTTTTCTCCGCTGAAGATATGGATCTGGCTTGGCGTGCCCAGCTTGCAGGCTACCGTTGCGTCTATGCGCCAAACGCGGTAGTGTACCATAAGCTGTCCGCGACAGGCGGCGGTGTCACGGCGAGTTTCTACGATGGCCGGAATATGATCTGGATTTTGATCAAGGATTATCCGGCGGCCCTCTGGCGTAAACATGCCTGGAAAATTCTGCGCGCCCAATGGTCCCTCTTTTGGGAGGCGCTTCGCGCGTGGCGTGGGGCGGCGGCTCGTGCGCGGCTGCGCGGCATGGCTGCCAGTTTGCGCGGAATTCTCAAAATGCTGCGCAAACGCCGCGCCATTCAGCGCCGCCGCCGTGTATCTATAGAGTATTTAGCGACTATTCTGACGCCCATGCCCGCGTCTGAAAGTAAATAGATTGGAGTCCCCTTTGCCTACAGAGAATGAAGTTCGTCCCTTTCTCTCCATCGTGATTCCAGCCCATAACGAGGAGCGTCGTTTGCCGCTCAGTCTCCAAAAAATTGATAACTTTCTCACCGCCCAATCCTACACAGCGGAAGTGGTGGTGGTTGAAAACGGCAGCACAGATCGCACCGTCGAGGTGACACGGGAATTTGCCGCGCAGCATCCATATGTCCGTCTGTTTCAAGAATCCGCGCGGGGCAAAGGCTTAGCCGTACGGCGCGGCATGCTCGAAGCCTGTGGGAGTTCTCGTTTTATCTGCGATGCCGATCTGTCGATGCCCATCGAGGAAATTAATAAATTCCTTCCGCCCCAGATCGATAACTTTGATCTCGCCATCGGCTCGCGTGAAGCGCCCGGATCACGGCGTTACAACGAACCCTACCACCGTCATCTGATGGGCCGTGTGCTTACCTGGATTGTCAAATTAGTGGCCGTGCGCGACTTCGAAGATACACAGTGCGGATTCAAAATGCTCACCGGCGCGGCAGCCAACGATCTGTTCAGCGTGCAGCAGATGGGAGGCATCGGTTTTGATGTGGAAATGCTGTTTATTGCCAAACGGCGCGGCTACCGCATCACGGAGGTGCCAATCAACTGGTATTTTGACCCCGACAGCCGGATGAAGCTGGTCAAAGACACGTTGCATATCCTGCGCGAAATTTATGACATCCGCCGCAACTGGAAAAAAGGCGTCTACGCGCCGCGCAACGATGATCCCACCTGCTGATCTCCGTTATGAATTTGAGCTGCACCAGCAGGGGCTGCACCATATCGCCGGATTGGATGAAGCGGGGCGCGGCGCATGGGCCGGGCCGGTTGCCGCTGGAGCTGTGATTCTGCCCTTGGATCGTTTTGATCTGCTCCACACCTTGCGCGGCGTGAACGACTCCAAACAGCTATCTCCCGCCGAACGCGAGAATCTGCTCCCGCGTATCATGCAAACCGCCCTCGCGGTAGGTTTCGGCTATGCCAGCCACACCGAAATCGACCAGTTAGGCATTGTGCCCGCCACCCGTTTAGCCATGCGCCGCGCAGTTGAAGCGCTGACGGTCCAACCCGACGCGCTGCTGACCGATGCCATGTCATTACCGGAGCTTCACTTGCCCTGTGTGCCGCTGATCAGGGGTGACCAGAAATCTCTGAGCATTGCCGCTGCCAGCATCGTCGCCAAAGTCATCCGTGATCAGGTCATGGATCAACTGGATGAGCGTTACCCCCAGTATGGTTTTCTCATCCACAAAGGCTACGGCACCGACTTACACCACAAAGCGCTCAAAACCTACGGCCCGACCGAAATTCACCGGGCGACGTTTGCCCCGATTCGCGCGCTTCTGCACTCCTCGGAGAGCAGCGAATGAAACTGGCCCTGGTGCATGACTGGCTGAATCAGATCGGCGGCGCGGAAGATGTGCTGGAAGAGCTGGTGTCTTATTATCCGTCGGCACCTGTCTATACCTCCATGTATGCGCCCGATCTCATGCCTGCGTCCTATCGCCAGTGGGATATTCGCACGACTTGGATGAACCGTTTGCCGGGCATCCACCAGCACCACCAGCGTTATCTCCCGCTGTATCCGCTGGCCTGGAACCGTTTGGACCTGTCGGATTATGATGTGATCTTGAGCAATAAAAGCGGTTTTTGTCATGGAGTCAAAACGCGCGGCAAAACGCGCCATATTTGTTACTGTCTGACGCCCACCCGCTACATCTGGGATTTGGAACCGTATCTCCAGCGCGAAAACTTTGGGACCAGCATTCGTTTAGCCGCCAAACTGGTGTCCCGTCTCTACCGCCGCTGGGACTATGAGGCCGCCCAGCGCGTAGATGAGTTTATCGCCATCAGCACCGAGGTGCAGCAGCGCATCAAACAGTTTTATGGCCGCGCCTCGACCATTATTTATCCTCCCGTCGAATGCGCTGAGCGGTTTAAGCCGTCACCCGTCACCGAAGACTATTTTTTGATCCTTTCGCGTTTGGTCCCGTACAAACGCATTGATCTGGCGGTGGAAGCCTGCACCCGCTTAGGTCTGCCCTTGATTGTGGGGGGCAAAGGCCGGGACCGCGAACGGCTGGAAGCCTTGGCGGGTCCGACAGTCAAATTTTTGGGTTTTGTGCCCGATGACGAGGTGCCTGATCTGATGGCGCGCTGTCGGGCCTTTATCTTCCCTGGCCTCGAAGATTTCGGCATCACCCCTGTGCAGGCTCAGGCCGCGGGACGCCCGGTGATCGCGTTTAAGGGTGGCGGCGCGCTGGATACCGTGCTTCCCGGCCAAACCGGGCTGTTTTTTGAGGAGCAAACCGTCGAGTCGTTGATGCACGCGCTCCAACAGTTTGACGAGCAGGATTATGATTCCGCTGTACTCCGTACCCATGCCCTTCACTTCGATACAGCGGTTTTTAAAGAGGCCATCACCAGTAGAATCGCCTTGCCGTAGGTTAAGCGCCCTTTCCAGCCTCGTTCAGCCTGCGTTATAATCTTTCAAATGGTTAGGTTAGACCTCTACCCGAACTAGTATTCAAAGGTAGATCACGCATGACGATAGTACAATCCGTTGCCGAGCGCATTATTGAAAACGTTTCCCGCGTCATTATTGGCAAGCGTAATGAAATTCGAATGACCGTCCTGGGTTTATTATGCCAGGGTCATATTTTGATCGAAGATGTGCCCGGCGTTGGTAAGACGATGATGGCGCGTGCCTTGGCGCGTTCCATTGGCGGCAATTTCAGCCGTATCCAGTTCACACCCGACATGCTGCCCTCCGATGTGACGGGTGTTTCGGTTTTTAACCAGCGTACGCGCGAATTTGAATTCCGGCCCGGTCCTATCATGGCCCAGATCGTGCTCACCGATGAGATCAACCGCGCGACTCCCAAAACGCAGGCGGCCTTGTTGGAAGCGATGGAAGAACATCAGATCACGGTTGATGGCGTGACCTACCCCATGGCCGAGCCGTTTTTGATCATTGCCACGCAGAATCCCATTGAATATGAGGGCACCTTCCCGCTGCCCGAAGCGCAGCTTGACCGTTTTCTGCTGCGTATTCGCCTGGGTTACCCCAGCCCGCAGGAAGAGATCGCCATGTTGGATTCGCAGCAGTACCAGCATCCGCTTGAAACGCTGCAACAGGTCGTGACTGTCGAAGAGTTAATTGCCGCGCAGCGAGCCGTGCGTGATGAATATGTGAATCCCGACATCAAAAACTACATCGTCAGCCTGGTATCCTATTCTCGTCAGCACCCCGATGTTTACCTGGGAGCTAGTCCACGCGGCGCATTGGCACTCTATCGCACCGCACAGGCCCGTGCTGCGATTGTCGGGCGTGATTATGTGATTCCCGATGATGTCAAAGCGCTGGCGGAAGTAACTCTGGCCCACCGTATTATCGTGGGGCCAAACGCGCGTATCAAGGATATTTCCTCCAACAGCGTCGTTCATAGCATTCTGAATGCGGTTCCGGTGCCGGGCGCAACCGTCGGTGCGCGTTACTAAGCATGGCAAATCGGCGCAACGTTTTTTATTCCATCATCATTTTCTGCTTGCTGATGGGGTGGTTGAGCGGGCGGAATTTTCTATTCCACCTTGCGTATGCGCTGATTACCGTTTTAGTTGCCGCCTTTATCTGGTCCTGGACCTCAGTCAATTGGGTCACGATTTCCCGTTATACCCATGCGCGCCGCGCCCAGGTGGGTCGTTCCCTGGATGAAGTCTTCACCATTCGCAACACCGGCATCCTGCCCAAGCTCTGGCTCGAAATCCGCGATCATTCGACTCTGCCCAACCATCACGCCAGCCACGTCGTCCCCACGCTGGGACCTCGCCGCCGTTATGGTTGGGAAACACATACCATTTGCATCCGGCGCGGCGCATACACGTTAGGGCCGATGACGGTCGTCAGCGGCGATCCATTTGGCCTGTTCCAGTTTCCGCGCAAAATCCCGGCGGTATCCAGCATCATTGTCTATCCGCCCACCGTGCCAATTCACCGTTTCGCGACCCCCATCGGCACGCTGTCCGGCGGCGAGGCTGTCCGGCGGCGCACCGTTTATGTCACGACCAACGCGGCGGGCGTCCGCGAATATCAACCCGGCGATAGCTTCAATCGTATCCACTGGCGCAGCAGTGCCCGCAAAGATCAGTTGCTCGTCAAGGAATTTGAACTCGATCCGCTGGCCGATGTCTGGATTTTTCTGGATTTGTCGCTCAGTTCATTGGTGGAGCGCCCCCAGGCTCGTGCCGATAATGGCGGTTATATCTATTCCACGGCTCCCAGTTTGCCTCCATCCACCGAGGAATATGCCATTTCGATAGCCGCTTCCTTAGCCCAGTATTTTGTCAATAAGGGGCGTGCGCTCGGTTTTTTGACGTATTCCCCCCACCGGGAGATCATCCAGCCAGATCGTGGCCCGCGCCAACTCACCCGCATCCTGGAAATTCTCGCCGTGGCCCGCAGCGAAAATGAACTCTCGCTCCAACAAGTCTTAGGGCTGGAAGCCAACTATCTGACGCGCGGCACCACAGCCGTCCTCGTCACCGCTTCGATGGATGAAGCCTGGGTTGCCGAAGTGCATACCCTGGCGCGGCGTGGCATCCGCGTCATTGCGGTCATCCTCGATCCGCGCAGTTTCGGCGCAGCCAACGCCAATGTGATGCAGGTCCGCCAGATGGCCGAAGCAGCGGGCGCGGTGGTCTATGTGGTTCAGCAGGACGATGACTTGACCGCCGCCTTGAGTTACCGGACCAATCTTGCCCCGCGTCCCTTTTAGAAACAGGCTTAACCTTGAACGAGTCTCGTCTTCAGCAGCGTCTTTTGTATGTGGCCGTTTTTACGGGCGGCATGACCACCCTCGCCGTTGAATTTGCCGCCTCCCGTTTGCTCGGCAGCATCTACGGGACCAGCAACATTGTGTGGGCCAATATCATCGGTCTGATTCTGATCTACCTGACCATCGGCTATTTTGTCGGCGGGCGCTGGGCAGATCGTTCGCCCAACTACACCACCTTTTACAAATTGATCGCCTGGGCCGCCTTTTTCAGCGGCTTAGTCCCGCTGATCGCCCATCCGATTCTGAAAGGCGCGGCGGAAGCGGTTCAGGATTTAGACGCTGCTGTGACAGTTGGCTCCCTTGTCAGCGTTTTAGTCTTGTTTTCCGTCCCCGTAACGCTGCTCGGCTGTATCTCGCCCTTTTCGATCCGCCTGGCCCTCAAAGACTTGGACAAGGCGGGCGGCACCACCGGACGCATGTATGCGCTCTCGACTCTCGGCAGCATCATCGGCACCTTTACCCCCGTCCTGCTTCTGATTCCCGAAGTTGGCACCACCCGCACCTTTTTGATCTTTGCGGGCGCGCTGTTGGCTGTTGGTTTGATCGGCCTCTCCTTTCAGGATCGCCGTGCTGCGCTCCGCCTGTTATGGATGCCCGTCCTGCTCCTGATCCTGGCGATTCTCGCCCTGCGTGGCCCATTGCGTCCCGCCCCCGCCAACACCTCGCTGATCTACGAAAAGGAAACCGCCTACAATCTGGTGCAGGTGGTCGAAGACGACGAAGGCTATCGTTTTCTGTTGCTCAACGAAGGGCAGGGCATCCATTCCCAGTGGCACCCCGACGATCTGTTTTATGAGCGCACTTGGGATTATTTTCTCGCTGGCCCCTATTTCAACCAGCCGCCCTACACCCCAGATCGTATGCAGCGTATCGCCATTATTGGCCTCGCCGCCGGAACCATCGCCAGCCAGCATAACACGGTTTATCCCGGCCTTCCGATGGACGGCATCGAGATCGATCCCGGCATTGTCGAGGCAGGCCGTGAATACATGGGCATGGACATGCCCAACCTGAACGTCATTGTGGAGGATGGCCGTTTCGCCCTCAACCATCTGGATTTCAAATACGACATGATCGGCGTGGACGCCTACCGCGTGCCCTATGTCCCCTGGCACCTGACCACCGTCGAATTTTTCACCGAAGTGAAGGATCACCTCACTGACGACGGCGTTTTGATCATCAATGTGGGCCGCACGCCCTCGGATCGCCGCCTCATCGAAGCGATGACGCGCACTTTGTTGGA
Organism: Aggregatilineaceae bacterium; assembly: GCA_036260665.1. Taxonomy (GTDB): domain Bacteria; phylum Chloroflexota; class Anaerolineae; order Aggregatilineales; family Aggregatilineaceae; genus DATAMF01. The sequence continues at coordinate 9,245 of DATAMF010000377.1, forward strand.
TGTCTTTCCCACCGTCCACACCCTGGACGTCGCCAAATCCTACAACACCATTCTGATCGCCACCCGCCAGCCGACCACAGTAGACAATTTCATAGCGAACCGTGACTATCTTCGCGCCCACGAATTTTCCGCCGGCGTAACTGATCTTCTGCTGCCCGTTCTGGACAGTGTGACTCCCTCAATGCTGGTTCCAACCGTCGCCTCGGACACGCGTTTCACTGATGATCGCGCCCCGGTGGAAACTATCGTGGACTCAATGGTGGTCCAGTTTTTGCTTGAAGGTGGCATTAACGAATTATCGGGTGATTAACATGGATGCTGTCATCGAAAAATCCCCTCGCCGCTCGTGGCTGGTGATCATTCTGCGCGCCTTTTTGTCTATAGCGCTGCCCTTTTTCCTGGTCCTGAGCAGCACGCGCCTCGTGATGACCGAGCTTTTTTTGCAGCTCGAATATCACCGCCCCGGTTTTCCCGAAGATCGTTACGGCTTCACTCAGGAAGATCGCCTCAAATACGCGCCCTATGCCGTGCAGTATCTCCTCAACGACTCCGACATCAGCTATCTGGGCGATCTCGAACTCGATGGCTTGCCAATGTTCGAGCCGGACGAACTCAAACACATGGAAGATGTCAAAGTTGTCACCCGTGCCGCCTTCCAGATTCACACCGTTTTAACTTTGGCCGTGCTGCTTGCTGTGATCCTTCTCACCCGTCGCCGCGCAACCCGTGAAGCCCTGCGTGATGGACTCTTCGGCGGCGGCCTGTTCACCCTCTCGCTGATTGTGGCTCTCGTCGTGCTTGTGCTGGCAAACTGGGACTATTTTTTTACTGGCTTTCACCAGATTTTTTTTGAGGGCGACTCCTGGAAATTCAGTACTAGCGATACCCTGATCCGGCTCTTCCCGGAACAATTCTGGTTCGATGCGGCCCTGACCATCGGCTTTTTAACCGTCTTCAGCGCATCCGTCCTGATGTTATTCGCGTGGTTGTGGCACCGCCGCGTTATAAGTACCCCCGCTCCACAATGATCCCGTTTGGCTCGATCACATAGCGGCGCGGCACCCCTGTCGGAATATTCAGGCTGGGAATCTCTGCTTCCGAAATCTGATCCAGTACCATCACCAGCGCGCGTAAACTGTTCCCATGCGCCACAACCAGCACGGTCTCGCCCTTCAGCACATGCGGCTCAATCTGCGCGTGGTAATACGGCAGCACCCGTTCCGCCGTATCCTTAAGGCTTTCCCCGCCCGGTGGCCGTACCGTATAACTCCGCCGCCACGCATGCACCACATCCTGTCCTAATTTTTCGGCAGTCTCCGCTTTATTCAATCCCTGCAATTCCCCATAATGCCGCTCATTCAGTGCCGCATCGTACAACACGGGTAAATCCGTCTGCTGAATCACATCCAGAATGATTCGCAGTGTCTCGTGTGCCCGCACCAGCGCCGACGTGAACCCCCGGTCAAACCGGTATTCCCGCAGCTTGAGTCCCGCCTCGTATGCTTCCTGTTCACCTTGCGGCGTCAGCGGTACATCCATCCACCCCGTAAATCGATTTTCCAGGTTCCAGATCGATTGCCCGTGCCGCACCAAAATAAGAGTTCCCAACGCCATAGATCAATCCTTTATCTTTTATGATATTGGGGTAACAACGATCCATCGGCCCATCGAGGGGTGAGGTTCGTAGGGGCAATTCACGAATTGCCCGCCCCGCTTATGCCTACAACCCGATTTGCTTTTTCCATTATCCAATTCTAGCAACCTCTGTCGTTGGCGGATATACTTCCCCT
>DATAMF010000105.1:0-3349 GCA_036260665.1 Aggregatilineaceae bacterium
GCGAGGACGAGAGCGGTGAAGGCATGTCTGAGGACGATGGCACCTTTGAGGATGAGGGCGCTGTAGAGGGTGAAGATGAAAGTGCTGAGGGCGAATCCGTGGATGACGGCAGCGAAGGTGACGTTGAGCAATCCGCAGATGATGGTTCAATGGAAGAGAGCGGTGATGGGGAAGTAACGGAAGAAACAAGTTATTTTGTGCCTGAAACCGACAAGTCAATCCGGTTGAAGCCCGTTCTGCGCCGCCAGGATGCACGTGCCGCCCTGCGCAGCCGCAGCCGAGGCCAGGATCGCGGTTCGACGCGCGGTTCAACACGATAACGGCTGACTGACCAGTTTGATATGGAGGGCAGGATGAAGGCAAAAACACAGCAGTTGCTCAAGGCATTACAGGATGTCAGCATCCAGAACAAGCTGGTCGGCATTTTTGCAATTGTATTTGTGTCTGGCGTGCTGGCGATTGGCTGGAATATCTATAACCTCAATGATACACGCGAACATGTGACGAACACGCTCGAATCAAGTAAGGACGAGATCACATCGGTTTCTGCGACAAGCAAGGATCAGGTGAATCTGGTCTTTGATAAGGCGGATGAACTGATCTACTTGCAGGCGCTCCGTTTTGGATTTGCGGAACTGGAAGCCTATGAGAAAGATTATGTGTTGGCGGCTGATCCAGAGGATGCTGCTGGGCGGGTTGAAGGGCGTGCCGACCAGAGTGCATGGTTAAAATCGGCCTTAGAAGATACACGGGATCTGGCAACAAACGATACGGTGCGGGAAGTGGCGGAAGCCTTGTTGGTTGAACTGCAAGCACAAGATGTGCAGTTCGCGATGGTGGTTAGTGAGATGCAGAACGATCCTCAAGCGGCGCAGCAGATGGAACTGGAAGGAACAACCCGTAAGGTGGACGCGATCTACGGTCCACTGACGGGGCTGGTGAACGATCAGTGGGATCTGGTGATGACCGACATCGATGCGAACCGCGCGCGCATGCAGGACACCCTTGATCAGACTGATGAGCGGATGACTGTAACGCTCAAAGAGACTGACGATCAGATGAAACGGGCCATCAATATCAGCCTGCTGACGATTGCCTTGTTCGCGCTGGCCGGAATTGTGGTCGCTGTAACGACGTTTGTGGTGTCTCGACAGATTGTCCAACCTGTGCTTACGATGTCGAACGTGGCGGAGGCTATCGAAAAAGAGCAGTACCAGGAAGATGCAACCGCATCGCTGGATCGAATTGCTGTGCGCGAGGATGAGATCGGCAAGCTGGCCCGCGTCTTTGGACGTATGGCGAGTGAAGTGTTTGCCCGCGTCGAACGCTTGAAGCAGCAGGTGGCAGAACTACGCATTGTGATCGATGAGCAGAAGATGGCGACTCAGGTGTCGGAGATCACGGATTCTGAATATTTCAATGAGTTGCAGTCGAAGCTTAAGACTTTACGACGGCGCAACCGACCCGATGCATCTGCCGAGCTATCTGCTGATGCTGGCACAGCCCCTAAGCAGGAGCCTCCTACCGTATAAGATTGATGGGCAGGGTAACAAGCCTGCCCTTTTGTTCAAAAGCTGTTTACCGACGCCAAACATCAAATTCTACCGCGCGCCGCAGCCAGTATGCGGCGCGTGTCCATTTCCGGTCACGGCCAATACACTGAAAATAGGGCGGGTCATAGGCGCGAATTACGTCCAGGATTTTGTAGCGGGGCAGGACGGGCGTACTGGCGATCAAACTTCCGGTTTCGCCGGGTTTCATCTCATTCATCATCTTGATACCGTCGCGGGTTTCAACCTCGAAGAAGTACAGATCATAGTTGGGAACCCAGTAGCGTTGATCGTCGCGCTGCTGTCCAAACATGCCTTCCGTCGCACCGTAAATTTCCGCGATGCCTGCGTCCTGACCGTAGAGCGCCAGCAGGCGAGGGCGATGGGTCGTGTTGATGCCGGGGGTACTGCCCAGTGAGAGCACACCAAATTTCCAGACATCTTTCGGATATACGCCGTAGGTGCGGCGCATCCACTTACCAAATTTGATCATCACCTGAGCCGCACCGCCCAGAATGGTCATGTTTTGGTCTTTGGCGGTTTCATAGGTCAGCCGGAAGCGCGCTTCCCATGCACTTTTGCCTGTGTCGCCGCCCAGTTCGTCTATGGCTTCCTGAGACGGGATGGTTCGAATCGGGGTGCGGGCGGCAACGTGTTTGACATAAATACCCGTCGCATAGCCGTATTCAATGATGCGTCCATTCACTTCCATGCTACCCACGATGCTGGGAAAGCTTAGATTGAGGTTCGCGCCAAGCAGAATTTCCCAGCGTTTGCTGTGCAGCACATATTGGATCACGGCACGGGCGGCATTGTGGCGACCTTCCAGATCGCGGGGGGTCATGGGAATATACTTGCTGCTGCCCGTTGTACCGCGCGTCATGGCCCATCCCAGCGGTTCGGCTTCGAGCAGCGCGTGAGTCTCACCACCCATGACTCGGCGCAGGATCGGCTCGTAGTCGGAATATGTCATCACCGGGAAGGCGCGGCGATATTCTTCGATGGACCCAATCCGCTCGGCTCCGTGCTGCTGCCCATATTCAGTTTTGGCGTAGATGGTGAGCAGGATTTTGAGCAGGCGCTCCTGGGCCGCTGCCGGATCTGCGATGGCATCGTGCCAGGGTTGGACAAACGCTTGCAGCATGGGGGCAATAGGGTTTTCTTCGGCGCTCATGAATAGATACTGTCTCCTGGTGAGCCGGGTAGATTCTCGGTTTCTATTCTATTAAAGGCGCTGAAATTTGCTAGCGGCTGCCATTTCTGCGGAAATAAGGGTTCCGGGTGGCGGCTTCGGTCAGGCGGCGGTATTGATCCATATCCGTCTTTGCCAGATGATCATCACCCGGCGCACCACGCTGAAGATAGGTGAGGTGGCGGTTATAGTACGCTTCGGCGTAGAGCGGGTCGAGGTGCAGCACGTAGGTAAAATCGCGGCAGGCTTCATCAAACATGCCGAGCTTGTTATAGGTTACGCCCCGGTTGTGATAGGCCCCGGCGTCCCTGTCATCAAGCTGGATGGAGCGGTCATAATCGGCGAGGGCGTTGTTCATCTGGCCCAGTTCATAATAGACGTTGGCGCGGTTGTAGAAGGCCGAGCTAAAACGCGGATCAAGCTGGATAGAACGGTTATAGTCTTCCAGGGCCTGCTGAAGCTGGGAAAGCGAATAGTAGGTGACGCCGCGATTGTGATAGACGGCGGCATTGTCGGGCATGAGGCGGATGGATTCGTTGTAATCAATCAGCGCCTTTTCGTAGAGACGCAGGGCATAATGCACATCACCGCGCGCCAGCCGCGCCAA
>DATAMF010000389.1:0-2825 GCA_036260665.1 Aggregatilineaceae bacterium
TGCACCGATGATGATGCCGCAGCCGCATTATGGACCGCGTCCCATGTCGGGCACGGCGTATTTGCAGCAGCGGGTGCAGGCGTACCAGCGGGCGGGGTATCAGATCGAGGTGAGCGCTCCGTATGAGGCGGCGCTGCGGCGTGGAAAACCACTCAGTTTCCAGGCGTGGATGCTAGCGCTGGTGTCGATTATCGGGTTTGTGTGGTATGTGCTGATCCAGATGTTGAGCGGGTTCGGCAAGGATCACGTGTATGTGACGCTGGAACCGGATGGGCGCGTGTACGAGGATGGTCCGGGCGCGGCGCATATCCGGCGGCAGCGATCACGCACGGGGCGGCGATGGAGCATCTTCGGGTTTGTGCTGCTCAGTGTGTCGCTGATCGTGCTGCTGATTCTGGCGGGAATCGGCGCGGCGGCGCTGTCACAGGACCGCTTCCAGTATGCGCTGCGGAAGGCGTATCCGGCGGTGAGCCTGTTCGAGGACCGGCTGCGGAGCGGGGAGGCGAGCGACGCGGATATTGAATTGATGAAAAACGGCGCGGTGGTGTTTTCGATTGTGGGCGGGATCGGGCTGTTAGGGCTGTGGGGCGGCGCGACGCTGTTTGTCGTCGGCGCGGTGCATGCCAGCGCGTACCGCTCGAAAGTGCCGCCGCTGCCGGGGTATGCATAATCTATCGGGGAGAAGTTCAGCATGTTTATGTACCGGTTGGCAGGCACGTACCGGCAGATTGGCGCGGAGTATGGCATGCTGCTGCGGGCGAACCGTGTGCCGCTGCCGCAACTGTCGCAGACGCGGCGAGAATTTTTCAAGGCGTGTGAACCGCATCTGCGCGAGTATGCGGCGGAACTGTTCGAGGAAGTCGATGGCATCGCGGAGGGCGGCGGGTACGATGTAGAGCGTATTCGCGGGGTGGCGCTGGCTCCGTCGGCGCGGCCCGAATGTACGGCGATGGCAATCGCGGGGCAGCATACGGCCAGCGGTAAAACGATGGTCGGGCGGAATCATGACTGGTTCGGCGCGGGGTATCTGGCGTTTTGCGAGACGCGCCCACAAGGAGCGATTCCAAGCCTGGGGGTGAATGATCTGTTCGTTGGGCGGCCTGATGGCATCAATGCGGCGGGCGTGGCGGTGGCGATCACGGCGGTAGAAGGCGGGCGCGATCATCCGGGGATTATGTTTAATCTCGCCTCGCGGATGGTGCTGGATCGGTGTCACAGCACGGAAGAAGCGGTGCAGTTTTTGCAGCGCATCCGGCACGCGCGGACGATTAATTTTCTGGTGGCGGACGCGAGCGGTGATATTGCCCTGGTGGAAGCTGCACCGCGTAAAGTGCATGTGACACGGCCCGAAAACGGCGTGGCGGTGGTGACGAATCATTTTCAGTCGGATGAAATGGCGCGGTATGAATATGTGCGGAAACGCGCGTCGAACAGTTATCCGCGCTACTGCACGCTGCGGGAATGGTTCGCGGCGCGGCGGGGTCCGATTACGGTGGAGGATATGCAGGCGATTTTTCGGACACCGTATTCACAGGGCGTGTGTGTGCTGCCGCGCGGGCATGGGCGGGGAATCCATACGGTGTGGTCGTGGGTGGCGGAACTCGGCACGGGCGAACTGCATTTTGCGGCGGGATCGCCGTGTGAGACGGCGTATAAGGAATATGGGTTCAGCGATTAGATACTAGTATATGTATTACAATCACGCGAAGGGTGGAGACACCCCCGCCCCCCCTTTGACGGGCGTCTGAGGGGAAAACGGGGTGAAAAAGGGCGAGATCCTGGCAGGAAGTCGGACTTTTTGTCATTTTCGCGGCGCGAAATTTATTTCGTGACGAGAATTTGGTGGGTTTGTTGATCTTCTGAATGATCCCCCCCCCCCCACTTTTTGCATTTTGAACCTGGGAAGTTTGACAAAGTGGGGGGGGTGTAAAACTTGGTCGATTTTCTGACCCCCCCTTTGAAGAAGTCATTAGTCGTTAGTTCTTCGTTTTTAGTGATTGGTAAAGGGCGATGTCGGGTGATATGAATAGAATAGCACAGATGTTCGGAGTTGTCATCACCATTGAGATACTAACTTGGATGGTTAACTTCGATGACTAACTCGGATGGTGATATTTTATTCGGGACGACCAGACGGGATCGATTCTGTGCATGGGGCGGGTGCTGAATCCGGTGGGGGATGAGATGAGCGGGGCAATTCATGAATTGCCCCTACGAACCTCACCTCCTCGGTCCTCCTCTCCAACCGAGTTGGAAGAGGGGAAACGCGAACCCACATAGGCATCAAGTTTAGGAATTTACCCCTATCCCCCAACCCCCTTTCCCCACTATCGTAGAGAAAGGGGGCGAGAGGCGCTGCTTGCTGCGCCCCTACGACGAGTCCGTATCTCCGACGATTCCTGGTTGAAAAAAGGCTTAAGTTAATGCCTATGAGGGGGAAAAGCGAACCCTACCCCCGGCCCCTTCCCGCAGGCAGGACGGGGATACGCGCGGGGCGTGTCGGGGGAAGGGAGAAATTGTAGGAGGCAAGTGACTACTCAGCCCTATAAAATACTTCTCAAGCGAGGTTGGGTAAATATTATTTTTGTGGAGAGTCCAATTCGGCCAGCAGCCCAATTCCATCTACAATAACGAGTGACTTTTTTTCAAAGGGTTTCCATCCTCTAAGCAGCCCCTGCTGGATCATTTGAGCCGCAAACTTGGGTTGATGAAGATTAATTCCACCTGTATTCGGATTATCCAAATTTATCGGGGCACCTACCCGTAACGGCCCACCATCAATAGGCGAGTCCCATGTAAGAAAGTGGACTTTTAACGGATAGTGT
>DATAMF010000392.1:0-2035 GCA_036260665.1 Aggregatilineaceae bacterium
ACCTGCCCCACTGACCATGAAAGCCCACTGGCCGCCGCTCAAGCGTTTTATGGACGTAGGGCGAGGGCATAGTGGGCGTTTATTTTCTCATGGTAGAATCAGGATACCAGGGCAAAGATGGGAGTATGGGTATGAGTTATCAGCAGCCGCCACGCCGACGCGGGCAGCAGTATCCACCACCGCAGTATCCCCCGCAGCAGCCACAACAGCCGCCGCCGGGATATTCCGATCCACAGTATAACTATCCGCCATCGCCGGATTATGCGATTTCCCCAACCACCAATGACCCAAACCAGAGGCGCGGGCGGCGGCCTCGGCGGCGTGGACGCCGGGGCTGTTCGATTGGACCGGGCTGCATCCTGGGCTGTGTCGGGCTGGTCGGTTTTGTACTGCTCGGTTTTCTGATCACCGGCTGGCTGACCTATGATTACATGGTCGGGCGGCTGGAAGACAAAATCGATGCGATTGACTATCTGGGTGATAACTCGGAAACGACGCTGATCTATGACCGTTACGGCACCGAGTTGGACATGGCGCTGCTCGGCAACGATATGTTTGAAAATGAATGTTACCGCGTGTCGGTGCCTTTAGATCAAATCTCACCCTATTTGATTGATGCGACGATTGCCACCGAAGACAAAAATTTCCGCAAAAACACAGGCGTAGACATTGCCGCCATTGTTCGCGCGGTTTATAAGAATGCGACCTCCGGCGGGCAAGGTGGGGGTGCCAGCACGATCACGCAGCAGTTAGTGCGAAATGTGTTGTTCACCGCCGAATACCGCACCCAACGCTCCTATGCGCGCAAAATCGATGAGGCACTGTTAGCGGTTATCCTCAACCAGCGCTGGAGCAAAGACGACATTATCAACCTGTATCTGAACACCATCTTTTATGGTCACTATTCGTGCGGCATCGAAATGGCATCCCGCACCTTTTTCGGCAAATCCGCGAAGGATTTATCACTGGCCGAATCCGCCCTGCTGGCTGGCATCCCGCAGACACCGGCTATTTACGATCCCCTGAGCGACGATCAGGATTTGTTCAACGCGGCGCTCGAACGCCAGGCGTATGTGCTGGATCGGATGGCGGAGGATGGTTATATCACCGAACAGGAAGCCGAAAACGCCAAGTTTGAACAGCTTAACTTCCGCGCGCCGTATATTCCGCTGGAAGATGCACCGCATTTTATCCTCTATGCGCAGGATGAACTGGTGCGCCTGTTCCAGCGCGAATTCGGCATGTCCGAAGAAGATGCCGAGCGTATGATCAACAGCGAAGGGCTTCGCCTGTACACCACGCTCGATCTCGATTACCAGCATCTCGCGGAGAACGCTGCCCGCACCCAGGTTGCCCAACTGTCCGCCAGCAACAATCTGAGCAACGCGGCGGTGGTGATTATCAAGGTTGAGACGGGCGAAGTGCTGGCAATGGTCGGCAGCGTGGATTACAACAATGCCGAAATTGACGGCGAGGTAAATATGGCCGCCGCGCCGCGCCAACCGGGCAGCGCCATGAAACCCTTCACCTATGCGTCCGCCCTGGAAAAAGGCTGGCAGCCTGCGATGGTGATCTGGGATACCGAAACCCATATCGGCGATCCGTCCGATCCGTACAGCCCGGTCAATTATGACGGCACGTTTCACGGTCCGGTGCGCATACGCGCCGCCCTCGCCAACTCGCTGAATATCCCCGCCGTGCAAACACTGCGGCAGGTGGGCGTAGACTATTTGCTGTGGATGATGCAGCGCGCCGGAGTCGAAAGCCTGGGCATGGATGCCTCGCACTATGGCCTGTCACTGACCTTGGGCGGTGGCGAACTGACCCCGCTCGAACTGACGAACGCGTATGCGATGTTAGCGAACAAAGGCTCCCTGGTCGAAGCGACTACCATCCGCTGCGTGACCTATCCGAACGGCGAAGTGATTTATGAGCGGGCGAATGGCTGTCCCCAGGGCAGCAACTATTCGGACCAGTCGCGCCGCGACAATTCACCGGGACGTCCCATTATTGATGAGCGCATCGCCTTTGTGAG
>DATAMF010000108.1:0-3158 GCA_036260665.1 Aggregatilineaceae bacterium
CTGGCGCGCTCGAAATAGGTCAGCGGATTGAATAATCATGTCAAAATCCTTTATAATCAACGAGGATAACGCCTTGCCAATATTAATAACGCGCCTGTAGTTGCGCGAGTGCCGGTTTCGACTATAGTGTGAATCAGATGGGCAACCCTTAGACTGGATGGTTTTATGTTCTCGGCGATTGATCCCAACGCTATCCGCCAAATGTACACCACTGATGAAGCCTGGCGCATCCGTCAAGAAACCCATGATCGTTACAGTATCCCCCAGGTAAACTTTGCTGCCTGGGCGCTCGATTGTCTGACCTGGCGCGGTGATGAAAAAGTGCTGGATTTGGGCTGTGGGCCAGGCCGCTGGTATGAAGCGCTCCGACCCAAAGCCCCCGCCATGACTTACTATGGCCTGGATTTACACACGGGCATGTTAACCAACCACCCCGCCGTTGGAGCGCTGACTGTTGGTGACGCGCAGCAGCTTCCCTTTGCGGACGACACATTTGACATGGTGATGGCGAATCACATGCTGTATCATGTGCCCGATGTCGAAAATGCCATCCGCGAGATTCGCCGCATCCTGAAACCCGACGGCATTCTGATGGCAACCACCAACAGCGTCCACAATATGCCCGAATTGCAGGTTTTGCTGCACCGCGCCGTGACCCTGCTTGTCCCCCCTGGAACAGCGCAGTTTCAAACGCCGCTGCCCCCCAGCGACCTGTTTACACTGGAAACGGGCACCCGCTTCCTGGCGCGGCATTTTTATGCCATCGCCCGTTATGATCTGCCCAGCACCCTGGTCTTCTCGACGGCGGACCCGATTCTCACCTACCTGGAAAGCACCCGCGCGGTGCGCGAACCCCAGCTGCCACGCGGCGTCTACTGGAATGATATGATGGTCATTGTGCGGGAACAGGCCAATCGTTTGATTGAACACTTCGGGGAACTGGTGATTAACAAATTAAATGGAGTGTTAGTCGCCACGGATCGCGGCGGTTTCATTCAGGACTATGTCACCTTTGAAGCCGATTCAAATCCGTAAGCCGTAAGAATCTCAAATATACTCATCCGACTCCCCAAAAGCGGTGTGCGGATAAAATCCGTAACGGCCTACCAGCGGCACAAACCGCACCGGAATCGTCTGTTCGATTTCCCAGCGGTTGCCCATTCGTGTCACGACTTCTAAGTACTGCCGCCGGTCATCCCCTACCGGCAGAATCATGCGCCCGCCTCTGTCGCTCATTTGGGAGCGCAGCGGCCCCGGCAGCGATGGCGCGGCGGCGGTGACTACAATCGCGTCAAAAGGCGCCATATCCGCTAAGCCCTGGCTGCCATCGCCCACATGCAGTTCCACATTGTTATAACCCAACTCGGCCAGTACATGCCCGGCCCGCTCTGCCAGCCGGGGATACCGTTCCAGGCTGTAAACCTGCGCCGACAGTTCACACAACACCGCCGCCTGATACCCCGACCCGGTTCCCACTTCCAGCACGCGCTCAACACCGGTCAGATGTACCAGTTGGGACATCAATGCCACCACATACGGCTGCGAAATCGTCTGGTTGTCGCCAATCGGCAGGGGGCAGTCCCGGTAAGCCAAGTGACTCAGATCAGCACTGACGAACTCGTGCCGGGGAACCCGGCGCATCGCTTCTAACACGCGGGGGTCACAAATTCCCCGTTCTACGAGCTGCTTTTCGACCATCTGCACGCGCGGTGTGTAAAAATCGTCGTTCGTCATCATCGGTTATAAGCCACTACTCTTCTTCAACCCAGTATATAACACATCATTCCCGCGCGCGAAATATCCATCATAAGAATTGGTCAGGGAAACGTATCAAAATTGTATGGTGGACTTCGCTCAATTGCCTAGTGCAAGATCAGGGTTCAAAGATTGAATACGTTGAAAAGCGGTTGGGTGTCAAAATGAATACAGAGGCGTCTTCGTAGTTCCGGTGGTGTGAGTTGGCCTTCGGGCTGACAAACGCCGCGCTTGGCATGAAGCCAGCGGGGTTCAATCGGGTTGAGCCAGGGACTTTTGACAGGGAGTAAATGGGTGAGCAAGCGCGGTTCTCCCGTCTCCTTTGCCGCCTGGTTATACGCCCGTATCCAGCCCCGCAACGCCGCACTTTTGTGCCATGAGGCATTGTCCCAGATGATGACGACCACCCGCTTTTCTTCGGCTCGTGCCACCGCCAACAAGCCGATGATGAACAGCCACAGCTGCAAGCTGTTGGGTTGTCCGGTGCTGAAATAAAGCAGCACCGCCTGTGTGTCGTGGCGCACGGCGCCAAAACAGGCCAGTGCCTTGTCGCGCGCTCCCCGTTTCGGCTCCCGCTGCACCATCCGCAGTTCCTGCTCGGCTTCCGCCCAGGCGTGTGCTTGCGGTTGAGCAAAACGCGAAAACCAGCATTCATCTTCCTCCACCAACAACCAGTCCGAGTGCTGCTGTGCCTGCTGTTTCAGCCAGTCGCGCCGCTTTTTTTAACCGTATAGTGGGGATCGGGACTGTGGATACGCTGCTTGACCCGCCGCCAGCCAATTCCCATCGCCGCCAGCGTGGCCCGGATGGTTTCCCCGGTCACCTGGGTCACGGTGAGGCCCTGTTCAAAACAGGCTTGCGCTAATAAATCCAAGGTCCACAGGCTGGTCGCATAGCCCAAGTCCCGGGGTGAGCGGCGGATGAGTTCCCGCAGTTGTTCGCGCCCCCCATCGTCCAGCGCTCGCCGATCCGTCGGATTGCCTTTGGCTTTCGGCTTCAGGCAACTCAATCCCTCCTCGTGAAAGGCGTGGATCGCTTGGCGTACCGCTTGTCCCTGACAGCCGACCCGTTGTCCAATCTCGTTCACTTTGAGCTGCTCTTCCGCGCTCATCAGCAGCATTTGTGCCCGCCGCACCGTAAAACCTTGGCTGGACTTTAGACTCTGGTACAGCACTTCTCGTTCTTCATCCGTGAGTGATCGTGCATACAGTGGTTTCATGCCTCAAGTCTAGCCAACTGTCGCTTTTTACTCAACGCCTTTAACCTGACTCTGCACTAGTCAGATAGCCGACTTTATTGTCGTCCAATCCCGTTATATATCTGCTCTTCAATTGCACCCTGACAAAGATCGCCTCCGTTTAACCATCCTCGACCTGCGGGCCGCGAAGATGAGCTATCGTCAG
>DATAMF010000406.1:0-6338 GCA_036260665.1 Aggregatilineaceae bacterium
AGTCACCGCATGATAACGCTTCCCCCCCTTCCTGCTTGCGAGAAGGGGCCGGGGGTAGGGTTCTTCGGGCAATTCACGAATTGACCCGCTTGCCGCGCCTGCTTTTCCCCTCCTTTCTCCGCGCGCAGCTAATCATTACCCACATCTTTTCCCCTTGCTTTCCTGGCGGGAATATGGACATTCTCGTAGGGGCATCGGCTTGCCGCCCCCCGCTTTTTCCCCTCTCCAACGATTTTGGAGAGGGGCCGGGGGTGAGGTCCGATATTCCTCCCTCATCCCAGTAATGTTTCTCCACGCACGTGGGGCAAGGAGGCCGGGAGGATAGAGGTTCCCCCCTGTAACACCCCGCTTATTAACATCCGAGTTCACCATCCAAGTTAGTCACTCAATGGTGATGACAGCCCCGAACATCCGTGCTATTATGTATATATCAGAAGCAACCGCACCTTAACATCAAGCCAGTTGGCACTTTTTGACAAAAAAACCGACTTCCTGCCAACATCTTCCCCGTTTCAGATCACTTTTCCCCTCAAATGAGCCAAAAGACGGGGCCAAAGGGGGGGGCGGGGGTCCATCTCACCACTCCCCTAACTATTTTCGCCACTGCCCGCGTATAACGGGACAAGACACCGCCACCAGGAAGGAATTATTCCCGTGAAAAAAGTATGCTTCATATTTCTGCTGATGCTCAGCTTATTACCCTTTCCCGCCCAGGCCCAGGACTCGTTCCAGATGGTTTCGCCCAGCGGACCCTACCGCATCGGGCGCACCGCGTTTCAGTGGGTTGACGAATCCCGCGAAGAAGTTCACACCGAAGAAGAAGGTGATTTCCGCGAACTGCTGGTCGAAGCCTGGTACCCCGCCGCGCCCACCGCTGACGCCCAGTTCGGCCCCTACATGGAACCCGATATGGCCGCGTTGTTTGCCGCCCAGGTAGGCCAACCTGCCGAGACCGTCAGCGCGATCCTCTCCAACGCCTACCCCGACGCGCCGCTGGCTGACGATTTAGTGACCTACCCGGTTGTGGTTTTTGATCCCGGTTTCAGCCCGGCCCCGCGCCAGTACAGCGTCATCATCGAAGAATTGGCGAGTCATGGTTATGTTGTCTTTGCCGTCTCGCACCCCTACGTGACCACCGTGACCGTTTTCCCTGATGGCCGTGTAATCGAACCCATCAACTCGAATCGCCTCTCCACGCTGTGGGCACCGCGCGACATCTACGACGGCGAATTTGAAGATGTCTGGGTTCCCGATACAACCTTCGTGCTGGATCAGATCGAAGCGCTCAACGACTCCGATCCCCGTTTTGCCGGACGCCTCGAAACGTCGCGGATCGGCATGGTCGGCCATTCCCAGGGTGCGCGCACTGTCTCTGAAGTCTGCCTGCGCGATGCGCGTTGTGTCGCGGCGGTCAATCTCGACGGTAATCGCTCCGCCGCTGTCGAATTTAAACTGACCAAGCCCTACATGCTGCTGCTGGCCGATAATGGCGTTGCCGCGTTCGCCAACACCTATCAGTTCGGCCTGGAAGCGATGGCTTCCGATTTTTATGTCCTGATGATCCCTCAAACCAATCACATGAGCTTTGAGGATTCGGTCTTTTGGGTGCCCGTCGTCAGCGGCACCACCGATGCTGCCGGAGTCGAATCCGCTCAGATTGTGCTGCTCGACTACCGCGAATATATCCGCGCCTTCTGCGATCAATACGTGCGCGATCTAACCGATCCGCTGCTGGAAGGCCCCAGCGATTCGCATCCCGAAGTCTTTTTCCTGCGCCGCGATGAGCCGATCACCCCGCCGACGGCTGCCGCTGAACCGCAGGCTGCGGTGCTGGGCGGCAATACGGGTGAATTAGCGCTGGGTGAAGCCGATGTCTGGATCTACGAAGGTCAAGCCGGTGAAATCATCGATTTTATGCTCATGGCCGACAAGCCCGCCGACGGAGCAACAGTAGAACAGGCCGCCGAATATGGCCTCATGGATACACTGCTGGTGATCCGTGCGCCCGACGGTTCGATCCTCGCCCTGAACGACGACACCGGGATGAGCACCAATTCCACCCTGGAAGGCATCGAACTCCCCGCCGACGGCCCCTATACCATTGAAGTTCGCACCTGGGAAAGCCAGACGGCTGGCGGTTACACCCTCGTGCTCACCGCCGCCGAATAGCATTTTGGGCAAGTTGTGAATTGCCCCAATGGGGTCAACCTAAGCCGTTTTTCGGCCAAAATACCCATAATACAGGCGTTTCGTAGGGGCGCATTGCAATACGCCCCGCACTCAATGTTCACCATGCGTAGGGGCGTCGGCTTGCCGCGCCCGCTTTGCTCCTCCTTTCTCCGCGTGCGGGGAAAGGAGGTTGGGAGGATAGGGGTTATGGACACGTCCCCCACCACACCCGCCAGATCCGCACCCGCCAGGCTTCGCTGGTGCGGATGTGCGGGTGTTGGAACTCCCCGATTTTTTCCGCGCACAACCCCGCGATCCCCTCGTGGATCGGCGCATACCCACTCAGCGCGATATACGCGACTTTGCCTTCCGGCAGGCGCGTGATTTTTCCTCGGAAATCCTCGCGCGGATGGTCATAATCCAAACACGTCAGATTCCGTTCCGCCGATAAATACATCAGATGGCACAGCCACCAGTTTACATAAATTGGGGGTTCCGATGTCGTTTCCGCCCGCAGCAGTTCAACTCCCTGCTGCACAGCGGCGTCCGCCGTCAGAAACCCGCTGATATACTCCGTAAAATTCGTTTTTTTCCGCGCTCAAACGGCAGTTCATCCGGCTGATTCCAGCTTGTCACCGCGAACGGCACCGCATACGCCACCAGCCACGCGCCTACGCCCGCCGTCGCCGCCGCGCGTCCCGCCCACCGCAGCCACCGGATTTTCCATTCTTGCAGGCTGGTGATCAACCGCCCCACGATCACGGCTACCGGCGGCGCTGCCGCCATAAAATACCGCATCGTGATCAGCCGCCCGACGAAATACGGCAGCACGCCCACCAGCACGATCATCCACACCCACAGCATCAAGCCCGCTTTGACATCCGCCCACCCGTGCAGCGGCACTACGAGATACACCAGCGCCGCCCCCACGATCATGAACAGTGCCGGACTCAGCATTTCCTCGGCCAGCGGATAAAACTCGCGCCAGTATTTTTCCGGCGTGCGCGGATCGTCTTTATCCTCGGACACGTTAAACGAGTCCACCAGATTAAACGGATCGCCCTGCTGATCAGCAATCAATGCTGGAATCGCAATCGGCAGCCACACGCCCACCATCGTCACCGCCGCCACGCTCAGCAGCACGCCATACGTTTTGATCCACTGTTTAAGCTGTTCGAGCAGGGTTCGTCCCTTGAATGATCCATATAACAGGATCGCCACCACCGGAATAAACGGCAGCAGTCCCATATTCAGTTTGGTAATCGTCGCCAGCGCCAGCAGCACGCCGACCCCCACGCCTTCCCGCCAGCGGGGTCGCTGCGCCAGAATGACGCTTCGCCACACAATCAGCGCCGCCAATCCCGCCGTAATCGGATCGGCCATCGCCATGCCTTCATAGAAAAATGCCAGCGGGATAAAACAATACAATCCCAGCGCCACCAATCCTGTCGCCGCGTTATACAACTGCCGCCCTACCGCATAAATCGCCGCCCCGGTAATCAGCGCAAAAATGCTGATCCCCATCCGTCCAACAGGCAGCGCAATCGGTGGTTTCGGCTGGAACAATCCCAGCCAGAAATACAAACCCAGTTTCCCATGCGACTCACGTGCCGGGTGTTCGTCCAGGTCATACACCACTTCAGCCCGTTTGAGGTGAAATCCCTCATCCAGGTAAGCTTCTTGTCGAGTGGGGTTGTGAACGCGGATGAAAAATTCTAACAGCAGCAAAATCACGATCAGGGCGAGATGAAGGCGTCGCATAGAGAACTCTTATAGATTGTCGGATAAGAAGCGAATGCCAGATGATGGGACGTATCGCGCTACGCCCCACCGCGTTTAATTTTATTCGTCCCGGTTTAACTCTCCGGCGCATCCGGTGCGGTTGGCGGTGTGTCTGGACGGTGCGGCAGAATCATCGTGTCATCATTGCCTGACGACTCAAACTCGTCCAGCATATCAAGCAACGGTTTGTCCGTAAACGCAAAGGTCCGTTCCGTCGCGCTCAGAATCCCGCGCAGCGTTCCATTTTTTAAGACGATCAGCACGCGCCCAGGGCTGTCTTCCATCATTTGCAGCGCGCGCGCCGTGCCCATCGCATCCTGTTCGACCACGTGCGGCGTCACCACCCCCAGCCGATCCGGTTGATCCAGCGGCAGATCCGACAGCGGCGTATTCATATGGACGCCTGAATCCGGGTCTTGCAGCAGATCGCGCAGCACGCTCAACCGAATCGCAGTATAACGGTGGGCGTTGGAGGTGATAATCAGCCACCACCAATCATAACTTCCCGGCTGCTGCCGCCAGTATTGTAAGGCAGCATGGACGGACTGACGAGCCGGGCGGACAATATGGGCATTCGACGGTTTATTCAGTTCACTGTCAGCAATAGGCATCGCGCTTCCTCCCCATGTGGTCTATGGCTGCATATTAGCACGACTGCCGCCATTCCTCAAACCTCTCCGCAAGGTGCGCATCCCCCACATTGCCAACACTCCCCCGCTCACCGCCGCTACTCGGCTCCCCAGTGTATAATGCAGCGGCGGCGACCACACTGGATACGCATCCACGCCCCCCCCACGCCGACACATTGGTAAGCTTCGATCCATCGGGCCGCACCGCGAAAACTTCCCGATTCCCGCCCCGTGTCGAAATAAAGGCAATCCATTCGCCGTTCGGGGACCAGCTTGGCGAGAGATCGTGACCCGGATGGCGCGCCAGGCAGTGCAGGTCGGTGCTGCCAATCCGCACTTTGCATATTTCGAATTGAGCGCCGTAAGCCGCCGAAAAGACCACCCATTGGCCGTCCGGCGACCACACCGGCCCAAAATCCAATCCCCACCGCGCCGACAGATTTTCGATGCCGGTTCCATCCGCTTGCATCACATACACGTCCTGGTTATCGCGGTTGAGTTCATACACAAACGCGATCCGCTTCCCATCCGGCGACCACGCCGGACTAAACCCGCTCGCCAGCCATTGCGGATCGCCCCCCTCCATTCCGGCACGCAAAATCTGTGGATGCCCTTCCCGCACCGAGACATAAGCGATCTGCTTCCCGTCCGGCGACCATGCGGGATCATAATCGCGCCCCGCGAAATTGGAGATATTCCGCGTATCCGAGCCGTCCGGGTGCATGATAAAAACCTCAGCATTCCCCTCGCGATCCGAATTAAACGCGATCCACTGGCCGTCCGGCGACCAGTTCGGTGCCGTATCGAAGGCGTAATGTTGCGTCAGGTTGCGCCCGTCCTGCCCCGTGCGGCTGATGCTGAAGATGTCGATATTCCCATTCTGCCAGCCCTCAAAGGCCAGCCGTTTTCCATCGGCGGACCATGTCAGATGGGCTTCCGCTATGGTGCGCGGTCCGATCAGCCGCCGCCACGCCACACCCGGCGCGGTGATCAGGGTATTGGTGCCGTTGAACATGCCTTCCCGCGTAAAAGCCATCAGCGAAGGGCCAACCCCCTCCTGGTGAATTTTCACCCAGCCTGTCAGCACCAGAATCAGCGCCGCGAAAATCAGCCCCATGACGCGCAGCAAAAATTTCATCGGCGTTTTGTATGACTCCAGCGTCGAATCGACGCGCCAATCAGCAGTCCCCCAACAACCGCCCCGACCCGCACCGGATGGAATGGAAATTCAATCGGCGGTGACCACACAGGCGACGAGTCCACATTTGCCCGGTGTGACACATTTGTCAATCCGCTCCCATCAGGATGCACGGCCCACACATCGCGGTTTCCCGTGCGCAGTGACTCAAAGGCAATCCAGCGCCCATCTGGCGACCACACCGCGCCAAAATCGGCAGATGGGTGCGAGGCAAGCGGATACAGGTCCGAGCCGTCTGGCCGCACCAGCAATAGGTCAAGCTGTCCATCCCGATCCGACTCAAACGTAATCCAGCGGCTGTCCGGCGACCATGTCGGGCGGCTGTCCCGGCCCTCATCATGCGACACATTGATCAAATCGTTTCCATCAGGCCGGATCACGTAAATATCGGAGTTTCCCCCGCGCTCCGACACAAACGCGATCCACTGTCCATCCGGCGACCAACTCAGGCCCAAATTTTGCAGACTGATAGTCCCAATCCGTTCCGGCGGCCCATGATCCAGGTTGCTCACAAACAGGCTGGACGGATCGGCTTCGATATATGCCAGCCGGAGTGAAGT
>DATAMF010000407.1:0-5250 GCA_036260665.1 Aggregatilineaceae bacterium
GATGGGACTCGTATCTCAAGTGGAACCCTCCTCGTAATTGAGGTATAATTCCCCTCAGCATACGTTGCTGCGCGTGTGTCGTCGGACAGCTCCAAGTGGCCTCTTGTGAACGGCAAGGGGCCGAATTTTTTATGCTAGGAACGGTTCCGGCGATCAAGTCATTTCCCTGTACAATGTCCAATGCTATACTATCTTCCACCGACCCTGTTCTGTACGCGGAAGTTGTGCCTCTGCTCACCAATGACCAGCTACGCCCACTTGTGTGGAGAAGTCCATGGTTGATGTATTCATTTCCTACTCGCGACGAAACCTAGAGTTTGTCCACAAGCTCGACACAGCACTTTCAGCCTGTGGCAAAGCCTCCTGGTTCGATCAGAAAAAAGACCCGCTTGAAGGGCTACTGCCGGGGTCCAAGTGGTGGGATGAAATCAAGCATGGGATTGAGAGTGCCGACAACTTCCTCCTCATCATTAGTCCAGAATCCATCGCATCCCCCTACTGCAATGCGGAGATTGCTCATGCCATTCAACATGAAAAACGCCTGCTCACCGTGTTGTATTGTGGGAACAGGCGTGAGGCTGACAATCTGAAGGCTGTTGATGCGGCGATTGACGCTATCCCGGAAGAGAGTGAGTTGCCCACGACCGTATCGGCAACTATCAACAATCTGCGCTCCCTGACGCGCCGAAATTGGCTGGAGATCAGCCGGGTGCAGTATGTCAAGTTTTTCGATGACGGTCTATTTGATCGGGCGTTGGAGCAATTGGTTGAAGCTCTGGACATGGATCTGGCATGGCTCAGAACATGGAGCCAAGTACGGCAAACAGCGCGCATTTGGGCTGAGACGAAAGATGATTCGTATTTGTGGTCGGAGATGCGCCTAAAGCCAGTACGGGAGATGGTCGAAAAGCGCAAACAGCCACTGACGGAGGTTGAGCGTGAGTTTATCCGGCCCGAAGCAGAACACCTATTAACGGAACTCGATAACATCGATACATCGCATACCCGGCGCAGCATCATTGGTGAACGGTTGTGCGTCATTGGAGATCCACGTCGCGGCGTTGGATTACGATCCGATGGGCTACCGGATATTGCCTGGTGTTATGTGGACGTGCCGGAACACTTACGTGGAAAACCCATTGAGTTTATCGGCTCGAGAAAGGCCAAAGAAGAGAAATATGGCGAATTTGAGGTCAAGCCATTCTTCATCGCAAAGTACCCGATCACCTATATGCAGTTCCAGGCATTTCTGGACGATCCTGATGGTTTTGAGCGGGATGAATGGTGGGAAGGACTTATGGAGAACTACCACAAATACAGAATGGCTGAACAGCGAATGAAGTTTCCAAACCATCCTCGCGACTCCGTAAGTTGGTTTCACGCTATTGCTTTTTGCCGATGGCTACATGCGAAGCTCCCAATGGAAGCGTTGCCAGAACCACCGGCTACTCAGTCAGAGAGCAGAGAGCAGCTTGATAAGATTCCGAACGTGAGCCAGTGGGGAATTCGTTTGCCAACCGAGTGGGAGTGGCAATATGCGGCAACTGGTGGGCAACCGAGCAATGAATACCCCTGGGGATTAGAGTGGGACAGCGGACAACATTGCAATACCGAAGAAAGCGGATTAGGACGAACCATTGCTGCCGGTATGTACCCACGCGGGGCATCGCCTGTTGGCGCACTGGACATGTCCGGTAATGTATGGGAGTGGTGCTTAACCGAATACGCTGATCCGACGAACACAGGAATCGCTGGAAATATGTCGCGGGCGTTGCGAGGAGGTTGCTGGGACTGGGAACAAGAGGATGCGCACTGCCGATCTCGCTACGGCTTTACTTCAGACTCTATGTATGTCTTTGTTGGTTTTAGGGTTGTGTGCGCGCCTTCCCTAAAGATTTAGCCGATTGTTTAACTGTCTATCGGTGGGTTCTACTACACCATGCCCTCATTGGCAATCTCGGCATCATCCACATACCGACGAGGCATGGTGAGACTCGACCAGCCGCCCGCTTCTTGCAGGCGCAGCACATCCACCTTATCGGCCCAGAATGTCGCCCAGTAGTGGCGGCAATCTTAGCTAATTTTAGTGAGTTACACCATACCTCCATTGATAATCTCGACCTTCTTCACATATCACATACTGGAACATCTGTCTTCGATTCGCCACCTGATTCGGCCTTAAAGCGGCTTCTATGTCTCTACCTACACAGCCAGGACCTGGGAGCAACTCATTAGCCATAATGCTGGCGATACCATTCGGCGGCTTTGCCTCGGCTGGCTAATCCAAGTTTGGATAGAATGCTGCTCAGATGGGTTTTGACGGTGGATTCACCGAGAAACAACTTGTCGGCAATTTCCTTATTTGAAAGCCCATCGGCTACCAATTCCAATACGTCAAGTTCGCGGTCAGTGAGCGTCCCGTTTCCTTTGGACTTGTTGCCGGACGTATCAAGAATCCCTGTTACTTCATTCGAGAGCAGTACGGATCGGGTTCGCGCCGCAAGCAGCGCTCCGGCAATCAGGTCTTTTTCCTGGCCCCAGAGATCTTCTTTAACCACGTAGGAACAACCCAATCGAACCGCCTCTAAGACAATTTCATCCACGACGGGAGTGCCCGAAAAAATGATGATCGAGGTTTGAGGGGCGATGCCGCGTAGATGGCGGATCAAGTTCCATCCGGGGCGATAATCGTTCGCTTGCGCACCATGCAGCAGCTTCAGATCCACAAACATAATGTCAGGCAGGGATGAGTCAGCCTGCTGCTGAGCACTCTCATGATCTTTGGCTGTCCAGACTACCGCGCATCCCAAGTCGGTAAGGGTTTGGGTCAATCCCCGCAAGCTCGGCGCTTCGTTCTCCACGACTGCCACCGGGAGCTGCTGGAAATTCATCTCAAATTCCGCTGCCATCATAACTTCTCCTTACCGGGATAATTGGAATACGCACCACAACCACTGTGCCTTGTCCGGGAACGCTGGATAGTTGAAACGATCCGGCCAGTCGGTGTTCCACCAAGTCCTGCCAAAAACCAAGCCCGTGCTCGGACAAATGCACTTTTTCCACATCAAAACCATGCCCATGATCAATGACCCGCAGGTAGAGATAACGATCCTGCCAACTCATTTCAACGTGGATCGACGGTGCTGGCCCTCCATGTTTGACAGCGTTCCCTACGATTTCCAAAACCAATGCATAGAGTAGTTGGCGTAAAGGAAGCGGTTGGCGTTCAATCACCGGCGGGATCGGATGGATTTCAATTGCTACCCGCTGATGTGGCGGCCATGCTCGTTCAATTGCTGCGCTGACCGTATGCAGTGCCTTGTAGAGGGTCATCTGACGCAAATCAACCAACAAATCCCCCGATGCCTGAATGACCAGATCCCGCATGACTTCAAAGACGGTGAGGCGAGCAGCAGCCAGGCCGATTGTCAGCACATCGGGTATGGGATGTCCTAATTCTCCCAGGACTTTTCCGATGTCGGACTCCAACGCGGCAATCTGACCCTTAAAACGGTTGGCAATTTCGTTGTACAACGTATGCGCCGTTGCCATGCGACTTTTCTGGGCATGCAGCACTGCTGATTGATGCTCAATATGGAGCAGAGACGATCCCAATAACACGCCACAGGCTTCCAGGAGTTTCCATTCCGGATCGGATTGCACCACCGAATGCCGGTAATTAAGTAGTAGCGCGCCCAGTTTAGTCTGATGCGAACCGAGGGGCAGAAAAACCGTCGATTGAATCTTTTCTCCTGCCAGAAATTGAATGTAAGGGTCTGACACGTCGGCCGATATGATTTGCCCCCGACTATCATAATCGTAGGTCTGCATTTCCCAGCGCTGAATCAACTGTCCCAGCAGGCCGAGATGCGATAGTTGATTGAGTAAACTGGGAGATTGATCGGTCAAGATCAAATTCCCCTCGATTTGTGCTGGTAGGCGCGGCATACCGCCTGTTTCGGGTATCAGTTCATACGCCACTATCACATCCACATTCAGCGACTCATAGAGTATTGGTACAACATCGGTCAAAAATTCTGATATGGTTCGACGATTGGCGTTGGTGTGTAATTGAACCAACTGGAAAAGTAAATCACTATTCACAGGTGCCCCCTGGCATCAAAAATGCCTCACTCTTATTATGAGGATAAAATGATTGATTAAGGTCCGAAACCCTCCTTTTGAGGGAGGTAAAATCATCCCTTAGAGGGGGTATTCTGACGTACAATAGAGGAAACCAGAATCGTTAGGAATTGTTAACTATGTCCGATCTATCACCTTGGCGCGTTCTCATTGTGGATGACCGTCCGGCTTTCGCTGCTGAGGTGCGTCGTATAGCCTCGCTATTCAATTGTAACCTCGTGGCTGTCCCCGATTTGATAGGGGCGATTCGGGTTATCCGTCGCATGCCTCCTCATCTGATACTGCTGGATCTGCACTTGCCCTCAGACGATGAATGGGAGCCTAGTCCAGAACTGCAAAAGAAATATGATCCGACCCAGAAATCTCTGGCTTTCTGTGAAATTGTTACCACGCATCCAACACTAAGCAGTATTACTATTTGTGTGGTGTCGGTGGACAATCAACCGGCACAGATGGAAACGGTTAAACAGGCGGGCGCGCATGCCTTTTGCCTGAAAAGCGACTTCAACGTTGATTTTTTCGAGAAGCTCCTTCAGCATATCGCCTCGTCCTTTACCCCTTCGACCTCCCCCGACTAGTCCTTCGACTGACCCCCACTCATTCGTTTGTGGGAGGTGAAATTCCACCGTATTATTCCCCATTTTCACGGATGCCCGTCATGTTGTTTCGGGGTTAGGATCATGTTATCGGCCTTTGGGGAAGTCCGAACGCAAACGGGGAGGGATCTACGATGGCAGAGCTTACTCGAAAGGATGTCATTCTCTGCTTGAATGGCAATCGTAATTTGATGAGCGTCGATTTGTCAGGACTGGATTTATCAGGGCTGGATCTGCGTTTCACGCACTTCGAAAACGCCAACTTAGCGCATGCGAAACTGGCGCATGCCCAGCTCATTGGGGCGTTTCTTCGGAATGCAAATTTGCAGGGGGCGGATCTCTATCGGGCGAACCTAACAGGGGCCGATCTGCGTGGGACTAATTTTGATCATGCTTGCCTGACCGACGCCATCTTAACTGCTGCCCAGTTAGAAGGAGCGCAATTGGCAACGGCGGATATAAGCGGTGTGATCCGCACACGCGAGTCGCTCTGGCAGTCCACATCCGTACC
>DATAMF010000409.1:0-18453 GCA_036260665.1 Aggregatilineaceae bacterium
GGTCATCCTCTTCAACCTGAGCGGACACGGCCACTTCGACATGGCCTCCTACGACGCCTACTTCGCCGGGAAACTCGAAGACTACGAGTACCCCATTGAAGAAGTCATCGCCGCACAGGAGCGCCTGCCGCACATCAACGAAGCCGAATTCGAGCCGGTGGCGGGGGACTAGCCAGTTAATACGAGGGGCGCGACTGTGCGCCCCTCATGGTTTGCCGCGAGAGGATTTTTAAGATTGTCCGCACGAAGCCATATAAATCTCCGAGGTATTTTCGTCCTCACCCATGAAGGTTAGCCACACAATTTGCCCCTCATCGATTTGTGGTGAATAACCGCTAAGATGATCGTTACCCAAATGGGAGACCGTTGACCCATTATAAAACAGGATTTCAGTACCATCTTCGGTTTCGCCCGTCCAAACAACCTGCTCATCGCTAATCGCAGGCTCCTCGAAATCTGCGATGTAAATTCCTGCTTCGTGATTGCTTAACTCTATCGTTTTACCATTCTCATAGAGATACAATCTCAAATTCTGAGTCGCCCAGACCACCTGCCCACCGTCGATCTGGGGATTCAGATCGTACTCTTCGTCGTCGGTCAATTGAATGATATTGCTCCCATCGTAGAGGAAAATTTCGATATCGTCGCTTTCACGGGTTTCCCAGACGACCTGCCCTTCATCAATTTTGGGAAGTAAATCTTCCTGATCATTATTGCTCAGGTTAATAACATTCCATCCGTCATAGAAAAAAATCTCGTTATCCTGACCATCCGAGCCTGTCCATACAATCTGTCCCCCATCCGTATCGGGATCATAGTCATAGCTGGCAGGATTGTTACTCACATTAAAAATAGCACCGTCATGATAGCTAAAAATTTCGCTGTCATCTCCTGCTTCGCCATACCACACGATTTGCCTCTCATCAATCCGGGGGGTGTAATCGTCCGTGTCATTATCCGTAATCTGAATAACCGATCTGCCATCAAAGAGAAAGATTTCTTCATCGTCGCCATCATACCCTTGCCATACCACTCGCCCATCGTAAATGCGAACCTCGGTTTCTTCTTCCGAATTATCTGTGAGCTGCGTAATAGTTTCGCCATCATAGAAAAAAACGTCATAGTCATCGCCATCATAGCCCAACCATACAATCTGCCCATTATCAATTTGGGGACTCTCATCGGCGATGGAATTATTCGTTAATTGGATAATGCTACAATCCGATTGGGCGCGTGTAGCCGGAATAGGCGCAAACACGGCCAACCCATTGATTACAAGCAAGATAAGAAAAATACGACTGATGCGTCTCATAGAAACTCCTTCTTGAAGATAAAGACACCATAAGTAAGTATAGGCGAAATACTTTTTCCAGGGCATTCAATCAGAGTTATGAAGATATTCCTGAATAAACGCTTCCAGCTTCTCCAGGTCCAGATCGTGAAATTCCAGATTATCGGGGTAGAGAATCAGATTCGGCCCGGCCCCACACATGCTCAGGCAGTTGGCCGTTTCCCAACTCACCGGCCTGCCGCGCGCCATAAACGGCGGCAGCGGTTCGCCCAGTTCGCGGTACAGCCGGTCATACAGCGGCTGCGCCTGCCCGCTCTGGTTACAGAAGGCCCCCATACACAACACGATGCGCTTTTTCATATCCCCATTATAACGCAGGGTGAACACATGTCACCCGGTGATTGCAGTTGATCACCTTCTGGAATATCGTGATATACAGAGCAGGTGTTTACTCGCCCCGAAACAGGAGTAGCTGATGATCGTTCACAAGATAACCGGATTCGCGGCGCTGCTCGTGCTGTTGGTGGTGGGTGTATTGTTCACCCTCGGAAATTCACCGCTCCGGGCGGCAACCCCCACCCCGGATACAGAGATCGTGATGGAAAGCGATCAACTGGACCTGTTCGCGGGCGGTACCGGCAGCGCGATCATCGATACGATCCCCGCCTGGGACCCGGTGAAAATGCCGCGCCTGACCTGGTTCGTTGAGGACCTGCCCCCTGCCCTGACCAGCGAATTCTGGCCGTCCGCCCGACCTGATTCGGGCCTGCTGATCCTGCATGCCGCCAGCAGCGCACCGCCGGGTGAATACACGGTCCGGCTGACGGCGCAAACGACCGGCAGCGTGTGGACCGCGCGGCTGGTGGTACGGGTTGCACCGTGCCAGCCCTACTACGCCACCGGGGAACTGGTCACAGGTGAGGTGAAATTTTCGCGCGCAGGCGGTCCCAGCACCGCCCGTTATGGTACAGTCTGGCCGCTGCTGCGCTTCTGCGCCTCTGAAAGCGGTCACACCATGCATATTACCGTTACCGAGGTGATCACCGAGCAGGGTAATCACCGCGCTGGAACTCATGTGCCGGTGGAACTGTACGAATATCTGGTCGGGGAACCAGAAAACGCCAGCATCGCCGTACAGCCGAGCCTGCTGCCCACCGCGCGGAAAGTGACATCCGGTCAGAATGGCACCCTTGCGTGGTCGATTGAACCGGGCGCTTATGTGTTGTATTTTCCGCAGCATGCCCTGGTTGACACCTTATCGACAATGGGTCGCAGCTTTCCCAACGTGGTGGTGCGGTTTGAGCTGGAAATGGAATAGTCTGCGGATAGACCAGCTTACATCCATCGATCTCGAAATAAATACTTACTATGAATTACGAGTTTTTTATTCCGAAATTTCAAGTAATGGTGTTATTATGGTAAGTACATGCTCTGCTATCCTAGACAGGAGTCAAACCAATGCGCATCCATCGTTTTTGGTTAGCCACCCTTGTTATTAGTAGCTTGCTGGTTGTGGCCCTTGGCCTCCCCGTCAAGTCCGTTGATGCCGCAGGTGAAAACGTCACCTTTGGCGCTCAAATATCGGCAGGTTGTGACAGTGGCGGAAGTCGTTTTGAAGTTCAATTTACAGGCCTGACCGCAGGCGACACCTATTATGCCCATACTATTGCCTCCGTTGTCGGTGCGATCTATATGGACGAGTTTTTCTCTTCGACCAGTCTGACCAACACCTCATGGGGCATTTTCGATGTCAATTCCGGCGGCACTCAAAACGCTGCATGGCCGCTGCCTTCTGGTTTGGAAGTCCTCGTTGAGTTCTGGCTGTTGGACGCGGGTCAAAATCCGCTCGTCTATACCAGCTTCTCCTTTGAATGCTCTGGCGAAGGTTTGACCTTTGGCTCGGACATGGTGAATATCCCATCCGGCTCGGTAGTCGGTCTGGTCACCGCCGATACGCCCATCTATTCCGCCCCGAATATGGGTGCGGCATCAACCACCGTTCTCACGGCTGGCAAAACGATCTGGCTCTTCGGCCTGGATTCAACCGGTGCGTTCTACAAAGGCATGCTCGCGGGCCGCACCTTCTGGGTTCCCGCCGGTGTGATGGCTCCTAACCCCGATAAAGTCTGGAACAGCACCCCCCTGCCCGGCAACACGATTCAGTAACGTTGCACGTGGAAAACAGCGGCAGCAGAAAAGCGCTCTGCTGCCGTTTTTTGTGCCCCCATCCCCCATAATCCGGTCTTGACGCCCCTCACCCCCTATGCTACAATGCGCCCCGTTGAACGAAACAACGCCCCTATCGTCTAGAGGACCAGGACGCAGCCCTTTCAAGGCTAAAACTGGGGTTCGAATCCCCATAGGGGCACACAATAAAAGTACCAGCGAACGGCTGGTACTTTTTGTTTGTCTTTTCTATCCTTGTGATACCCCACCCCGAACATGCATTCATCTCAGCAGAATGAATCACCGCACACCAAGTCACAAGGAGCATACCCATGCGCAGCAAATCATTCATTCTGTTCAGTTTGTTGTTTCTCGTTGCCGGGCTGTTGTCCGCCCTGCCCACTCCTGCAACCGTCCGCGCCCAGGACAGCCTCCGCCTGGATGCCTGCCGCCGGGGAGCCTTCTCCACCGAAGAAGACTTCATGATGCAAAGCGGCGAACCCGCCGACGGCAACCCCTACATTTCTGATGGTGATGTGCTCAGCCCAACCGGGGAAGTCTGCGCCCGCAACGCCGATCTGATCCGCCGCTTGGTCGATATTCCGGTGGATCTCGGCCTCGACGCCCTCGATATTCTCGATTTCGACCCCGGATTAGTCGCCTTTTCCACCGAACTCGACAGCCCGTTCGGTAATTTCACCGCAGGCGATCTGCTGACCACCAGCGGCATCGTGATTCCGAATCTGGCGCTGGTTTCCGCGTTTGGCATCACCTACAATGTCGGTCTGGACGAGCTAAAATTCATGGGCAAGCGTGACGACATCCTGCGCTTCCTCGAATTCGCCGCCCAGGTATCGCCCGACGAATGGCAGCAAGGCATTCTGCCGGATGTCCTGCGCCGCTTCAATATCGACCTCTGGTTCTCCATCGAAGGCACCGTTTGGAACGCCGACCAACCCATCCTCGACGGCGATATTCTCTCCGCCACCGGGACAATCATCGCCACCAACTATGATCTGCTCGCCCCCTCCGTTCCGGCAGGACTGCCCAAAGATGGTGTCGATTTCGGCGTGGATGCCTTTGCTGTCCCGCGTGAAGCCCTCGGCACGGATCGCCCCGAAATCCTCTTTTCAACCGAAATTCTGTATGATGAGCAGCCGCCGTTCACCGATGGGGACGTCCTGAAGATCGGCGGCGGAGTCGTGATCACCAATGAAGCGCTGGTCGATGCCTTCAAACCGTCCGCCCGGTTCCTCGGCCTGGACGCCCTGTGGATGTCCTTCGATCAGGCCAGCGGCCCGCGCCTCACCCACCTGTGTGATCTGCCCACCATCCAGTTTGACGGCGGCACCGTAGCGATTGGCGGCTCCGGCACGGGCCTGCATGCATCCCCGCTCGCCTCACCGCCCGCCCTGACGAATACCCTCACGCAGCCCTGCGGCCTGGATGTGCCGATTCGCGGCTTTCTGACCACCAACCCACTGGACCCGGTTGGTAATGTGACCCGCTTTCGCGTGGCGTACCGCGAGGCCAGCGAACCGGTTCCAGCCGCAGCCGGCGATCCATCCACCTCGGCGGTTACCACCACCTGGACCGTCTATTCTCCCAAGTTGGAATGGAACGGCATGAGTTGGTCGTGGGAATGCACCAATCCCGTCACGCTGGCGACGGATGCCAATGGCTGGATGAATGCCCAGGATTTTATGAACGCCCGCTATGGCATGGGGCCATTCGTCAACTTCTGGATTCGCTGCGATAACCCTGAATTACGGCTGGCGGTCTGGAGCACCGGATCCCTCCCCGTTGGCGAAACCGATGCGGACGGCGATCCGACAGGCTACCCGCGTCCGGGCGTGCAGGATCGGGAAGATCATTATGTGCTGTGGTTGGAATGGGAAGATACCAGCCTGACCCTGCACCGCGAAGATGCCGATCACAACTTGCAGCTTGACAACACCCTGCCCGTCATCGCGGACTATCCCGACGGTTTGCAGTTACGTCTGCCCGACGGCACTACGATTGTGCCTGCCTGCGGCGAAACCGGACCGAACGCCGATCAGCTTCAGGTCTGGGGCCAGTTCGATGATCGTTACTACCTGGGCTTCTCGCTGCTGCTGCGCGGCGGCAACCCGCCCGTTCCCGTCAGCTATGGCCTGCACTACTACTACGATCCCACCGATGGCACGGCGGCGCTCAAAAATACCGACGACACTGGAACCATGCCCGACGCCACGACGGTCCATCTGCGCGACATCTTCATGACCGATCTGGGCGCGTCCTTCGAGGACTGCTGCTACGTGCTGGACATCTATGTCTATGACCGCGCGATCCGCCATTCCTTCAACGGCGAACAGGTCAACGTCTACGCCGGAGTCAACTACTCCAACGCCTTCATGACCTTCTCCGCCACGCCCTAGAAGACAAGGAAGCCGGGGGGATAGCGCTTCGTTATCCCTCGCGCTGAATACATGCAAAAACCAGCCGCCGCGCTGGTTTTTCGTTTTTACACCCTATTTGTGATATTTCCCACTATAAGGCATTCATTTTATTAAAGACCGGATCATCCAGTCACAAGGAGCATCTCATGCGTACCAAATTATTCATCGTGTTATGGATATTGGCTGCGCTGTACCCTGCGCGGCCCACACTGGACACCGCCCATGCTCAGGAGGATGGCGGACTTCGGCTCGATGCCTGCCGTGAGGGGGCTTTCTCTACCGAAGAAGATTTCGTGATGCAAATGGGGGAACCCGAAAACCCCATTTACTACGTTTCGGATGGTGATATTCTCAGCCCAACTGGGGAAATCTGCGTCCGTAACACCGAACTGATCAGGCGCTTAACCGATTTCGAAATTGATCTCGGCCTCGACGCCCTGGACATCCTTGATTTTGAAAGCGAGCTTATCGCCTTCTCCACTGAACTAGATGACCCCCATGGTCGTTTTGGCGCGGGCGATCTGATCCTTACCAACGGGATCATCATCCCCAATGAGGCGTTGGTTTCCGCGTTCGGTATCGGGTACGATGTCGGCCTGGACGAAGTGAAGTTCATGGGCAGCCCCGACAATATTATGAACTTCATCAATGATGTCATTGAAAACCCCGTCGAAAACTGGGAAACCGAACTCGTTGATCGACTGGGGAGATTCGAGATCGACATCTGGTTCTCCATCGAAGGCACAGCCTGGGGCAATGACAAACGCTTCCTTGACGGGGATATTCTCTCGGTTGTCAAGGGAGATACCATCGCCACCAACGCCGATCTGCTGGGGGCTTCCTTCCCCGCAGGTATCCCGAACAACGGTGTCGATTTCGGTGTCGATGCCTTTGCCGTCGCACGCGAAGAACTCGGCGCAGTACAGCCCACCATCCTGTTTTCGACGGAAATCCTCTACAATGATGGCGAGCGGTCTTTCACCGATGGTGATGTGCTCGTGCGTGATGGCGGTGTCGTGATCACCAACGATATGCTTGTTGTAGCCTTCAAGCCATCCGCCTTCTTCCTCGGCCTGGACGCGCTCTGGCTGCCGTCGCCATCCCCCAAAAGTAGTCCGAGCATCACCCATCTGTGCGACTGGCCCACTGCTGAATTCGATGGCGGCACCGTCGCTGTTGGCGATCCTGGCACCGGATTACGTGCATCCCCACTAACGGCTCCGCCCGCGCTGACCAGCACCAACATGCAGCCTTGCGGCATGGATATTCCCATTCGCGGCTTTCTGACGACCGATCCCAACGACCCGGTTGGCAATGTAACTCGTTTTCGAGTCGCCTACCGTGAATTCAGCGAACCCATCCCCACCGTAGCAGGCGATCCGGCCACCTATGCCGTCACCACCACCTGGACCGTCTATGCCCCCAAACAGGTATGGAATGGAATGAATTGGAAGTGGGAATGTAAAACGCCCGTCAAACTGGCAACAGATGCCTATGGCTGGATGAACGCGAAGGATTTTATGGATGCCCGCTATGGAACAGGCCAGTTTGTCAACCAATGGATTCGCTGTGATAATCCCGAACTGCGCCTTGCCGTATGGGACTCAGATTCACTGCCCGTTGGTCAAGTTGATGCCGACAATCAACCCACCGGCGAACCGCTCGCTGGCGTACAGGATCGGGAAGATCATTATGTGCTGTGGTTGGAATGGGAAGATACCAGTCTGACCATGCACCGCGAAGACGTGGAACATCACATCCAACTCGACAACACCCTGCCCATCATCGCCCAAAACCCTGACGGGCTGCAAGTACACCTGCCCAACGAGGAGAAGGGCATCGCTGCCTGTGGTGATACCGGCACCAGCACTGATCAGATCGAGATTTGGGGACAGTTCAAGGATCAGTATTATCAAAGCTTTTTTCTGGTGCTGAGCGGCGGCAATCCGCCCGCAACGGTTAGCTACGGCCAGCACTACTACTACGATCCCACCGATGGCACGACGGCGATCAAAAATACTGACGAGACCGGAACCATACCCGATGGCACGACGGTCCATCTGCGTGACATCAATATGACCGCGCTGGGTAAGTCCTTCCAGGATTGTTGCTATGCGCTGGAAATCTATGTTTATGATCGTGCGATCCGTCATTCCTTTACCGGCTCACAGGTCAACGTCTATACCTCGCTGAACTACACCCACGCCATCACAACCTTCGCCGCCCATCCCTGATCCAACAAAAATGGGGCGTAGATATTACGCCCCACAACCACCAATTCAAGTCATTTTCTCTCGAAGAATCGCTTTTTTACTTCCCGGCATTTGTCGATGATTTAAAACAGCGGCTGTTTTTTTGTGGGTCAGTCTGTTCTCCTGTTTTCCGCTCGCACTTCAGCGCATCAATAGAAGATTTTCCACTCCTGGCGGATTAAATCGAAAACATGGATTTCATCGTGAAGGCCAATATGCGCCTGTAAGGGGAACCGCGCCCCACCCGCCGCCATCCAGCAGTCTGAAAACCAGCCGATCAGCACCTCGCTGGCCGCCGTCCAGAGATCAAGTGTTTCGTCCAACTCGGTATATTTTTCTTCGACGGATGGGGAATACACCTGCTCAATCGTTAACAGGTCAGGATCGGCGGGAAGGCGGCCAATGCAACACTCATTCCGCTCCGCATCCATAAAAAATGCCCTCACCGGGAATCCCGTTGTAAACCGCTCACAGAAAACTTCAAACTCCAGCGAAACCATTTCCGGCGGATAGGGATGCAGTATCAATTGTTGAAGCACGGGAATCAAGGAGGCGGTGAGCGGCTCCAATTGAGATCGAACTTCAGCCCGAAACTGAGCCTGGATATTCATCAGGCAAACAGCGGCATCAGATAGCGGATATACTCATCCAGACAACCCGCGTCATCGTCCAGCGGCTGCAAGATCACCGTATCCGCGCCCGCGTCGCTTAACCGCTGGATCGACATAGCCGCCTGTTCCGGTGTGCCCGATGAAGACAGCTCAGTAATCCAGGCGTCGGGAATCTGATTCACGGCGTCGGCCCCATAGCGCTGCTGCAAAGCCTGCGCCTCTTCCAAAATTCCCAGCGCCTTGAGCTGGACATCGGCCCAGGTGCCGAAGTGAGAACCGAGGCAGCGGCGCATCATCGCGCGGGCGCTTTGACCATCCGGGCTGACTTTGGCGTGATGATACACCACCACCCGGTGCGATCCGAACGATCCGCCCAGCCCCGCGCGAATCTGTTCTCTGGCCCATGTCACGTAACTGGGCGCCGACATTCCGGTCAAAATCGTGCCATCGGCCAGCCGCCCGGCAAGCTGCAAGGACTTTTCACGCATCGCGCCCATATACAAAGGAGGCGGCTGATCCGGCACGCGTTCCATTTGGACCCCGTCCAGATAAATCCCGTGCGCCTCCACGCTGACCCGTTCTCCGCGCAGCAGGTCGCGAACCACCCGCACCGTTTGTTCGAGCGTTTTCATCGAAGACACCGGCACCGCGCCGATCTGTTTCATCCAGACATCGACGCCGTGCCCAAACCCAGGGATGAATCGCCCCGGAAACGCGCACGCCAGGCTGGTAATTTCCATCGTGGCAAACAGGGGGTTATAGGCCGTCGCGGGGAGCAAGCCGATCCCCACTTTGATCTGTTCCGTCGCGGCGAGCGCCATCCCCGCCAGGGTGAACGCCCCCGGCAGAAAACAGTCATCCCAGAACCACAGTTCACTGAATCCGCCCGCTTCCGCGCGGCGGGCATACTCCATTACGGTTTCAGGCGAAAAACGCGGGTGAAAAATAATACCGAGTGTAGGCATTGGGCTGCACCAATCTATATCAACAAGAGATTCGGTGGAAGTAGGGGCGATTCACGAATCGCCCCCGGAATTACCCAAAACGCGAGTGCTTTGTAGGGGCGTATCGCAATACGCCCCACCAGGAGGATAGGGGTTACTTACTTGCTCAACGCCGCGCGGACTTCATCCAGCTTGCCCGCCGAGCCGAGTTTTTCCGCTTTGTGCGCGATGAATTTCGCGTATTCCGCCATGAAGACCTTACCCGGCGTGCGGAAGTCGAATTCAGCGGGTTTGTCGCGGAAGAATTCGCGGTGAACGCGCGTCCACACGAGGCGGCCATCGGTATCGATGTTCACTTTGGTCACGCCAAGCTGTGACGCCCGCACGAATTCATCCTCGTTCACGCCGCGCGCCGACGGATCGAGCGCGCCGCCCGCCGCGTTGATGCGCAGCACTTCTTCCTGCGGGACCGAGCTGGAGCCGTGCATCACCAGCGGGAAGCCGGGCAGCAGTTTCTGGATCGCTTCGATCCGGTCAAAGTGCAGCGACTGCTGGCCTTTGAACTTGTACGCGCCGTGACTCGTGCCGATGGCTACCGCGAGGCTGTCGCAGCCGGATTCTTCGACAAAGCGCTTGGCTTCGTCGGGATCGGTCAGCATGGCGTGTTTTTCATCCACCTTAATATCTTCTTCCACGCCGCCCAGCATCCCGATTTCCGCCTCGACGGACAGTCCCTTCGCGTGCGCCCGCTCGACGACGCGCCGTGTCGTCGCTACGTTGCCCTCGAAGGGTTCGTGCGAGGCGTCGATCATCACCGACGAATAGAAGCCGGAATCGATGCACGAATAGCAGCTTTGCTCGTCGCCATGATCCAGATGCACCGCGAAAACCGCTTCGGGGAACAGTCCTTCACACGCGCGAATAATCGCTTCGATCATGGGGATTTCGGCATACTTCCGCGATCCCTTCGAAATCTGGATAATAAACGGCGCTTTGGCTTCCAGGTTGCCCCGGAAGAGTCCGAGTGCCTGCTCCATATTATTGATGTTGTAGGCACCTACCGCGTACTTGCCGTATGCTTGACGGAAAAGAGCATCAGTTGTGACAATCATTGTATAGACTCCTCAATAGATAAATGTATTGCATTCAAACCCCAGAGGGTTCTCATCACCCAAGTAAAGCTTCAGGCATCCGCAGCAGCGAATAATTCACCGGCTGGAAATACTTCATCCAGAAATACGCCGCTTCAGGATTCAGTGACTCGAAATCCACTGCACACCGCGCATAGCCCCGCGCCGCGTAATCATGCAGCGCCGCGTCGAGCAGTACCACCGCCGCGCCCTGCCCCCGGTACGCGGGCCGGGTATACGCCCCGGTGATCGCCGTCGTTTTGGCGTCGTTAACGATGTCCGCCGCCCCGAAGCTGCTGCCCTCGAACCGCATATAAGATAAGATCGTGGGGCCGTTTTCCGCTACCCACACGCCGTTATTCGGATTCTCCAACAGCTTCACGAATCCCGCCGCATCATCGTTATCTTCCGACATCATAAACACCGGCGATCTCCGATAGTGCTGCCAGTGTTCCGCCTCGATCTCCGCTAATCGTTCGGCGTCGGCGCGGGTCGCCTGGCGA
Organism: Aggregatilineaceae bacterium; assembly: GCA_036260665.1. GTDB lineage: Bacteria > Chloroflexota > Anaerolineae > Aggregatilineales > Aggregatilineaceae > DATAMF01. Next base: position 11,336 of record DATAMF010000409.1, read on the forward strand.
ACGGTGTAACCAGTGGGCGCGGCGACATTCAGCGGCGTGATAGGCCGCACCGCATCCACCACCGTCAGCCCGAACCCGCTCCAATACCACACGTTTTCCGCCGCGTGATCCGTCGCCAGCACCGAGATTCCATGCGTAGTGCAGCCTTCCGCCGTCCAGCGTTCCGCCGCCGCCCGGTACAACGCGCGGTACACCGCCGCATCCGCCGCCCCGTGTCCCCATTCCGGGCAGTACGCCGCTTTCCGGCTTGTGCCCCGAAAACCGGGAATCAGATACGCCCCCAGGTAGCCGATCAGTTTACCCTGCTCCACCGCCACGAGCGCATCCCCGGCCAGGTAGCCCAGCTTTTCGATCACACCGTCTACCTGCCCCATTGTATCGGGCAGACTCGGCACCGCTTCGCGTTGCACCTTGAATTTTTCCGCGAATAACGCCGCCGCATCCGGCAAAAATTCTTTTTCGAATGGGACAATCTGCATGAATCAGCCAGCCTTAAGGTATGGGGTAGGTTCCAATCATGTAGTATAACGAATTCGAGAGGGCTTTTCTAATGACGATAAGCGGGGCGTAAAGGTGATTTTACGCCCCGCTTTGTTAATAGCTATTCCGCGCTTCCGATTCCCCACACCCGGATCGTGCCATCCGTGCCGCCGGAAACCAGCACCGTCGTCTCGGCATTAAACACCAGACTGGTCACGCCGCCCTGCTGCGCCGCGATGACGGCTAACATCTGCTGTGCCGCCGCGTCCCAAAGCTGAATCTCATCCCCCGTGCTGACCGCCAGCAGTCCGCCATCCGTGCTCAGCGCCAGGTGTTGGATCGCCGCCAGCCCGGTATCAATGCGGAACGGGGCGGTTTCCCCATCCAGCGCCACCATCCAGATCACGCCTGTGCCGTCACTCGCCGCCACCCACTGGTTATCTCTGCTAATTACCATCTGTGAAATTCTAAATTTTCGGTCAGGAATCCACAACGCATCTTTGCGCCCCGCCGGAATCCCCCAAATGCGTACCTGATTATGCAGCGCCGCAGCCAGGAGGCGTCCATCGGGGCTAAACTGAAGAATATGTGGAGCTGAACGCGCACGAAGAAGCATCCGTTCTATCGTTCCGGTATTCAGATTCCACAACATCACGTTCCCCTCAATACTGCTCGCCAGCCAGTCACCGGAGGGGGAAATCATGGTATTGAAGTCCGAATCATATTCAGTCGAAAAATGGATGGGTTGGCCTTTGTGCAGCGTCAACTGAACTTGAAGCGTTTGCTGTGCCGATAACCAGAGTGAATATCTTCTTGTGCTCGTATGGTTAGGGTTGACCCCAGGGTAAGCATAACTGAGAGGATGGCTTATCCCATCAAAATTGGATGGCGGCTCGACAACAGCCACTGATCGCACCCGATCATCGCGCCAGTACCGCTCGCGCACCGCGCTTCCACCGCGTTCAATGCTCACCAGTTCATTATGAGCGCCAAACAGCAAATATTCCGGCGAATTACTATATTCTTCATTTGTAACAAGCCGTTCACCTGTTGCCACGTCCCAAATCATCAGGCTGTCATCTGTCCCTACGCCAAGTAGTTTTTTGCCATCCGAACTGAATTCCAGTTGTTTGACAGGTGTTTTTAGCCCGCGTAGAACTACCTGAAGTTCCCCTGTAGCCGTATCAAACAGCCAAATTGTTTTAGGCTCTTCGTAGGGATGCGGATCACAGATCATATTGGCAGCAACGCCGACGGCCAGCGTGGAACCATCCGGACTAAAACGCACAGCCCCTGTTCCCATAATACAACTTACCAACCATTGTCCGGGCACTTCTTCCCCGGTATCGACATCCAGCACATCGAGCCAACTGCCATACGAAATATACGGAATCATGGTCTTGCCATTAAATGCAAGTTCATATTCCCGGCTGCTGCCAGCATAGCCCGTCCCATACGCCGGGATTCTGTACCCTTCCGATCCCCCAGTGAATTTCCACTGCCGCAGTGTAACCCATCGATTCCCGTCATCCAGTTCTACATACAGAATGCTGGCATCATCCGGCGAAAACATCGCGTTATTGATCACGCCAAGCTGATCCCCAACCGTCCAACGCGAGCTATAAACGACATTCTTCAACATTCCCGTCTGCACATCCCACAACCGCATGTCCCTGAATGCCGCTGATACCACCCAATCGCCCCCCGTATTAAAATCAACGCTCATCACGGGCGTGGTGTGGCCCCACAACACATGCAGCGTTTCGCCTGTTGCCGTATCCCAGATACGCACCGTCTGATCGTCGCTTCCCGTAACCAGCCGGGTTCCATCGTCTGAAAAATCCCAATCCGTGATCGGCCCGGTATGCCCCTCGAACACCCGCACAATCTCGCCCGTATGAACATTCACCACCCGGATTCCGAAATCGTGGGCTTCCTCATTTTCTACCGCCAGGTACAGCAGATTCTCCGAACCAAAGGCCATCCGCGTCATCGTGCCGTTGTCAATGTGCAGCAGTTTCGGCGGCGCGCTCAAATCGTCATACAACCACACGCCTTTTGTCCCCAACAGCGCAATCGTCCCATCCGGCGACCACAGCGCGCTGCTGATATTATCGCGTCCGGCCTGCCCCACGAGTGCCAGTTGCCCGGCGTTTTCGGCAGAAATCGGCGTTTCAAGCTGATCCAGCTTCGGCAGGTCGGGCGCAGGCGGTTCGACCAGTTGCGCCGTAACCGTTGGAGATTCAGGCACAGCAGCGAACGCAACCGGGCGAATCTCAAGCTGTTGATCCTGGAGATAAGCCACCCGGCCCCCATCAGGACTCCAGCGCAGCGCCACAGGTTGATCGACCTTAAATTCGCTCAGTCGGCGTCCGCTCCAGGGATCGAGAATCGTAATTTGACCGCACTCCACCACCGCCAGGTGGTCATCATCGCCCATCCAGCGCAGCCCGCCGATCCAAAACCCCGGCAGCGTCAGCAAAGCATCTCCGCTTTGCGCATCCCACAACCGGATCGTGGTATTGTTCGAAACCGCGATAGTTTTTCCCGATGGACTCCAGGCCATATACCATCCTGGTCGCTCGAAGTCGAAGCCCGCTGCCTCATACAACGCCTCGCGCTTCTCCATATCCCACATGGCAAAATAGCCGTGAACATTATTCATTGCCAACCGGCTGCCATCGGGACTCCACGCGAATCCATCAAAATACGCGTTGAGCGTGCCCTGATCATCAACCAGGCGCTCTAGCGTGGCGCAGTCCGCCGCATCCCACAGTTCGACATAACTGCTGTACGCCTCAGAGGTCACATATTCCGAGGTCGAAACGACTAACTGCGCGCCATCAGGACTCCACGCCAGCGACGTTATATCCCCGAAATGGCCCATCTCGATCCCGTTCTCACAGATTTTCTGCCCGGTCCGCACATCCAGGATGGACACCTTATAATGAATCTGATTACCAGACCCGGTTTCGTCCCCGTTTTGCTCAACGGCATCAACCGCGATCTTCGTGCCGTCTGGACTCCACGCGATCTCATCCGCCGGATAGTCAAAATCCGCTAGCGTTGCGCCGCTGTCCGCCTCGATGATCCGCAGATTCTGGTCATAGGTTTGCGGATCATAAACCGACACCGCCAGCAGTTTCCCATCCAGACTCCACTGCATGCCCTCCACCTCACGATCCATCGGAATCGTCAGGTACCCATCGTCCGTTTGAGCCATGCTGTCGCGGTTGGACAGACAAAAGAAAAGTAAAATTGCAAGCAAAATCCATCGTCTCTTCAACATAAATGCCTCCTCTACTCCATCCATCTTACGCCTGGATTTTTCCAGCATAGACGACTCGCATAGGAAACGTTGGAAAAAAAGAATCTACAAACGGTATAATGTGCTTAGCCTATTACTTTTGCGGGGGAATAACGGAATGCGTCAATTGACTTGCATCTTGGGCTTGCTTTTATGTTTATCGCTCACCGCCTGCGGCAGCAGCGCCGCCACCCAGCAGCGCGCCCTGCCCACCGTCGCCGCGCTTCCCACGCTGGACGTGGCCGCCTTCCCCACCAGCATGCTCCCCTCACCGATCCCGGCGACCCCCACGCCCACCGCCACGCGCACGCCGATGCCCGCCACCTGGACCCCCATCCCCTCGCGGACTCCGGCCCCAACGCGCATGGGCCAGTTTATGATTCCCCCCACCGTGACCGAGTTCAGCCCGCCGACGCGCACCCCGCGCCCCACCATCACCCTGACCCCGGTGCCGACCCTGCGCCCTGCGCCCACCCAGCAGCCCGTCATCTCGACTTCAGCCGCCTTCCTGCCGACGAGCACCATCTGGTCCCCGCCCATTCCCATCACCGACGCCTCTTTCCAGGTGGAAGTCTTCGGCAGCAGCAAGCCCGTCCTGGTCGAATATTGGGCGACATGGTGCGGCTATTGTAAATCCATGTTCGGGACGATGGAGCAGATTTCCTCTGAATATTATGGCCGGATGAAGGTCGTTACCCTGGATGTCGATCAGAATCCCGGCACGCTCAGCACCTATGGCATCATCGGTGTGCCCTCCTTTTTACTGTTCAGCAACGGCCAACTGATCGCCCAGACGAGCGGCGGCTACCCGCTCGAAGACTTCCGTAACTGGCTCCGCAGCTACATTTCCTGACAGCAAGCGGGGCGATTCACGCATGAATCGCCCCGCTTTTTCCCCCCTACCAGCGTGGCTTGCCGCGCCCGCTTCCCCCCTTCCTGCTTGCGGGAAGGGGCCGGGGGTAGGGTTCGCTTTTCTCCCCTTTCTCTACGAAGTGGCTAATCATTACCCACATCTTTGAGATCACAGATCAACGGCTCCTCGTAGGGGCGTATTGCATACGCCCCGCGTTCAATGCCCGTCCTTCGTAGGGGCGTGGGCTTGCCCCGCCCGCTTTTCTCCCCTTTCCCCACTTCGTAGAGAAAGGGGCCGGGGGATAGGGGTCAACCTCCTTAATCCCCCGCTGCGACAGCCGCCGCCAGGTCCGGCGACACGTCCGTATGAACCACCGCATCCGGCAGATTCCGCTCCACATTGCGCAGCGCCGGGAACAGATACCCGCTCAAACATGTGGTCGCGCCCGCCAGCGCCGTCAGCAGGAACATGACGCCCATGCCCGCACCCGGACCCGTCCCCACCAGCGGTCCGAAAACCGACGTCAGCGCGCCGCCCGGCTGCATCGCCGGTTCGAGCAGATAATCGGCCAGCGGCCCCGCGATCAGATACCCGATCGGGGTCGTCGCGGAGTGCAGCGTGAGCGCCGTCCCGATCACTCGGCCCTGCATTTCCGCCGGAATTTTCGACTGCCAGATCGTGCGGTTCGAGCTGATGATATACGGCACGGACAGCGATCCCAGCAGCGCCCCGGCGATCCAGGCCGTCGGCGTCCGCCCCAGGCCCAGCACGCCATCACCGAGCAGAAACGACACGCCCGCGATCCCCAGCATGCCATGCACCTGCCGCTTGGGACCGCCCCAGATCGTCAGGACGATTCCGCCCAGCACGCCGCCGATCCCCAGCGCCGACTGTACCGCCGACAGCGCGCCTTCATTGCCGCCGCTGCGCGACAGAACCATCGCGCTGAGCACGCCAAACCACGTCAGCCCGGCGTAAAAGTTGATCATCATGTACACGAACATCATATACAGCAAACCGCGCCGCTGCACGATGTACCGCATCCCAAAGGTGAACACCTCCCAGCGTGAACTGCCCGCCGGAGTCGAATCCGAAACGGGCGGCTTCGGAATCCGCACAAAAAGCAGCGTACCCACCGCAAAAATGAGCGTGCTCAGATCGAGCAGCATCACGCCGCGCAGATGGATCGCATGCAGCAGCACCGCCGCGAAGATCGGGGCCAGAATCTGGCTCATATCACTCCCCAGCGTGCGCAGCCCGTTCGCGCGGCTCAGGTGTTCGCGTGGAATCAGCAGCGACATCGACGCAAAATACGCCGGTCCCTGGAACGCATACGACACCCCGATCACGAGCTGTCCCGCGTACAGGTGCCAGATATGCAGCGCGTCCAGGCTGTGCAGCGTGAACAGTGTCACCGTCACCAGCCCGCCGAGCAGATCCCCAAAGATCATGACCTTGCGGCGATCCCAGCGATCCACCCAGACGCCCGAAAACAGCCCGACTGCCGTCATGCTGATATACGAAAAGAAACCCAACAGGGCCAGCGTGGTCGCCTGCCCGGTCTGTTCATACGCCCAGATGGTCAATGCGAAGCTCGTCATACCCGATCCGAGCATCGATACCACCTGGCCAACCCAGATAATCAGAAAGATGCGCAAGCCAGAATGCTTGAACATGTGAAACGATCCTTTCGAATGGGGTGCAAAAAACAAAAAAGCTGCGGGGAGTGCCCGCAGCTTGTCAGTGTCAAGAGTTTGTGTTACTGCTAGTCTACATATTACTAGCCATCGGGCAAGGGGTATGGTCAGGCGCGAAGGCCTCTGCGCGAATAGCGTTCAGGAGGGCATGCAACAGTAAGGCAATCATGCGCGTCATTCTAATAGCACTTCCCCATCTGATCAAGAGGCAATGCGCCGCCCTACATTTTTTCGGGCACAAATCGACGCAGCGCGAAACGCCCCGGTAGATGATCGGGTGAGGTTCGGCGGGCACTTTACGCATTGCCCTATGAAGTCTACAGGGAAAATCTTTGACGATGACAGCAAGATGAAGATAATAGGGATTATGAAACCCAGCCTGTTGCCAGCCTTTCTGGTCGAGTTCCCAGGTCCGGTTGTTTTTGCTGTTTATCCATACAGCGCAGTCTACCCTGTTTTAAAAAAGTTATGTCAGTGTCAGTAAGTGAAGCAGATCACGTAAAATGAGCAAACTACGTCTACGAAAAATCGTCATAGGGGGGGAGACTTATTTGTGGAAATTCAAACCCAGCTATGAAAAAGATGAGCACCTGCAATGGCGCTGTCACGATATTTTTGTCGCTTATGCGGAGCAAGATAAACACTATCCGTTAAAAGTCCACTTTCTTACATGGGACTCGCCTATTGATGGTGGGCCGTTACGGGTAGGTGCCCCGATAAATTTGGATAATCCGAATACAGGTGGAATTAATCTTCATCAACCCAAGTTTGCGGCTCAAAT